>WRLA01000004.1 GCA_009777825.1 Bacteroidales bacterium | reverse complement strand
GAACGTATACCGGAACAAGTGCGCACACAGGTAACAGAAATAACGCTTGACATGGCTGATTCCATGCACAAAATTGTCCGTCATTGCTTCCCCAATGCCATCCGTGTTATAGACCGTTTCCATGTTCAGAAATTGGCATACGATGCCCTTCAGGAAATGCGTATCGCGCATCGCTGGGATGCTATCCACGAAGAAACCGAGGCCCGGGAACATGCTAAACTGTCCGGTGAAAAATACATCCCGCAAACGCTTGAAAACGGAGATTCAAAAAAACAACTCCTTGCCCGTAGCCGCTACCTTTTATTCAAAGCAAACAACAAATGGACCGATAAACAAAAAAATAGAGCCAAACTGCTTTTTGAACTCTATCCCGACTTGAAAGAAGCATATTCCTTAACACACTCTCTACGAATGATATTTACTAAAAACAGTGTCAAAGACGCTGCGCGACTCAATCTCGCCCGATGGTATAATCAAGTAGTCGAATCCAAGTTTAAATCTTTCAACATCATCGCTGATACCATCCACCAACACTATGAGGAAATATTAAACTTCTTCATCAACCGATCTACAAATGCTTCCGCAGAATCTTTTAACGCTAAAATTAAAGCCTTCAGAGCTACGCTCAGAGGTATCGTGGATGTGGACTTCTTTATGTTCCGCTTAGTCAAGATTTACGCATGACCTCCCCCCCCCTCCCCACAACTTTTGCGGGTGAGCCTTTGGATGCCCATGGCGGCAGCATTGACCTTTTGCGAAACTTTGCAAGCACGGAAAGTGCCTGCCTCAACGGTAACGTCTTCTACGGCAACACATTCTATCTCCGTCATCACGGCGGAACAGTTGATAAAGCCGATTTTCACTTTGGCGCTTGCGTCGTCGAGTCGTTGTCCGACGGAGAGGTTGCTTGGGATTTTCATGGCGGTTCCGCTTGCCTGCATGTTGTCAATCCCTTCTATGGCGCCAAACATCCCGTTCATGTCGAGATACAAAAGTCCATCTTTCACCATAACGCGAAAGTTGAGAATCAGCGGATTGTCTTTGTTTGCCGGTTGCCCCTTAGCATCAAGGATTTCGCTTTGGTATGCGATGGCGAAAGCGTTTTTGTCGCCGGTGATGGCGGTGATGGTGTTGCGTGTCTGGTCGGTGATTTTCCCTTTGGCATCTTTGGTAACGAACTCTTGCACAGCACCTTGCTTCATTGCAAAGAAAGCAAATTCGCCTTCGGACGGGGTGTAGGGCGTGTTGCTCACTTCCGGAATTTTGTCGGGCATGGCAGCGACCTGAGCGTCGGCTTCTTCCTGATTTCTCTGTGCATCTTCGATGGCTTCGGCGGCGGCGTTGAGTCCTCTTTCTGCCTCCGCTTCGCCTTTTCTGCGCTCTTCCTCAGCGTTTTCGAAAGCCTTGTCAATAGCGTCGCTTGCTACCTCTTCGGCTTTTTCTTCAGCCTTTTTTTCTACAGCACGCTCGATGCCACGCTGAACAGCATTCCTGCCAAATTGAGCATTGGCACTGTTACACACAATGGTAAGTGTAACGACTAACATTAAAATTTTTACGGTTTTCATCTCTTTATCTTTTAAAAAATTAATGGCGCAAAGGTACAAAGATAACAATTACTATACTACCCGCATATGCGGGTATTTTACTTTGGTTGTGACAAATTGCATAGAATGGCCACAAAGTTATTCATTTTTTTCATTTTACAACGGAAAATACCCACTTTGCGAAAAATCTTTGCGCCCTTGCGTTTTTTTTACCGCAAAGGCGCGAAGGATAACCGCAAAGGTCGCAAAATAAGACTTCGTATCCTCGTGTTTATATTACAAAAATATTTATCTTTGCCTGATTTTATTACGTGAAAAATTGTTCATTATCTTTTATTATTATGTCATTGAATTAAAAATATGCTACGACTATCAGGAATAACAAAGAAATACCCCGACGGGGAAAATTCGTTCAACTACGTCCTTCGTGGGGTGAATATGAGCGTCGAAAAGGGTGAATTTATCGCCATCAAGGGCGCTTCGGGTTCGGGAAAAACCACGTTGCTCTCGATTTTGGGAACGCTGCTACAACCCGACGCCGGCAGTTATGTGTTAGACGGCATGGAAATCAACACGCCCGGCGTGGATTATTCCGCCGTCCGCAACCGAAAACTCGGATTTGTCTTCCAAGACCATCGCCTGATGCCGCAACTTACGGCATTGGAAAACATACTGTTGCCCACACTGGCTTTTCAAAACAAAGCCGACGAGACACAGACAGATTATGCCCGCCAACTGATGGAACTGACCGGCATCTCTTCGGTCGCCAACCAATATCCCGACACACTATCGGGCGGGGAAGCCTGTCGGGTTGCCCTCTGTCGCGCGTTGATAATGAAACCGTTGCTCGTCTTGGCAGATGAACCCACCGGACAGTTGGATGCAGAAAATGCCCGTAGCGCGGTGTTACTCTTAGCAAAGGTAAATAAGGAGTTGGAAACGACCATCATAATGGTAACACATGCCGACGCAACGGCTGCGGTGGCGGACAGGGTTTTAATGTTGAAAAAAGGGATTTTATCATGAACACTAAACAACTGCTTCTCAGAAATATCTCCCACTACAAGCCCTTCTACCGCTTGATTGCCATCGCCGTAATAGTAGCGGTAGCGGTCATCACCGGAAGTCTTGTCGTGGGCGATTCGGTGCGCAGCACGTTGATAAAACGGGTGGAGGATCGTTTGGGGAAGACCGAAACCGTCATTTTCTCACGGTATTCGTTTTTGGATGATTCGATTTTGGGACAATTGAACACGGATTTACACGAAAATGATAATCAGAAAAACAAAATCAGCGAAAATCCGTGTTATCTGCGTTCCGAATCTCTGCGAGGAATTTTATTGATGAACGGTTTCGTCTCCGTAGCAGGAAGGTTTATTCCGGTGATGGTTTGGGGAGTAGCCCCTGAAGAAGAATTGGGAATAGAAAAAGGACACGCCAAGATAAACCAAACGTTATTTAACGAGATAAAACCTTCGCAAACCAAAGACCTCGTCTTGAGGTTGCTTTCCGGCGGAATGGTCCCATTAGGCTCCATGTTTGTAACCGACACCTATACGACAAGTCTGAGATTAACATTAGATTCCGTCATTCCCGTCGAACAGGGCGGAAACATCAACCTGAAAAACGAACAGACCATCCCATTCAACATCTTCGTCAACCGCGAAGAACTCGCCGAAGCGATGGAGGCGCCGGGAAAAATCAACGTCATCTTATCCGACAGGGTAATTTCCAAAGAAGCGTTTTCCGCTGCATGGAATTATACCCATTCGGGGTTAAAGGTTCTCACCCGTCATTGCGGGCTTGACCCGCAATCCCCTAAAAAAAGCGAGAAATTGCAAGTCAATCCCGCAATGACAATCGTCTCCGACCGCATTTTTATCCAAGACCAAGTAGTTGAAACGTTTTGCAAACAAGATACCAACTCCAACAGAATCTTCGCCTATTTAGCCAATTCCATCAATTTTCAATTTTCAATTTTCAATTTTCAACTTCACTACCCTTTCATCACCGCCGTTGACTACTATAAAGGAGAAAAGTTGAATCCCAACGAAATCATCCTGTCCGATTACGCCGCCCGAAGGCTGAATGTGAAATTAAACGACACGCTGTCAATCCGTTACTTTGTTTCGCGGCAGTTTAAAACGTTGGTTGAGGATTCGGTCTTTCTCAGGGTTGGAAAAATCGTACCCATAGAAGATTTACAGTCCGATAAAACCTTGGTAGCCGAGTTCCCCGGTTTATCCAACGTAGAACGCTGCACAGACTGGAATAGCGACCTGCCCATCAACATGAAAGTGATAACCGACGAAGACGAAGACTATTGGAAAAAATACAAAAACACCCCAAAAGCCATTGTCCCTTACTCTACGTTGGCACCCCGCTGGGAAAATGCTTACGGAAGCGCCACCGCTTTGCACATCAGTGATGCCGACTGTCTGAACGATTTAACGCCGGAGATGTTTGACATTCAACTGATTTACCCTCGCGAAGCTGGCATTATAGCCGCGAAGTCCGGCGTTGATTTTTCGAGTTTGTTTCTGTCGCTTGGATGTTTCATCATCATTTCAGCCGCTATGCTGCTGATGGTTCCGTTGTCCGAGATGCTGTTTCGCCGGCGTGATGAACTCAACCTCTTACGGGCGACAGGATTTTCCAACAGACGCATCGCACGACTGCTTTGGCGCGAGTCCATGCTGGTTGTATTTGTCTCTGCCGTCGTGGGTGTGATGGTCGGATTGGCTTATACCTGCTTGGTTTTGTTTTTGTTGGGCAACGTCTGGAAAGGGGCGACGCACACCGATGGGTTTAGGGTATATCCCGATGTGATAACCATTGCGGCGGGGATGTTGGTCGGTATTGTTTTTTCTTTGTCGCTGTTGTATGGACGGATTGTTCGGACGTTGCGGCAGGGAGGGGGCAAAAGAACACAGATGACACGGATTTTTACATCTGTGAAAATCCGTGCTAATCAATATCATTCGTGTCATCTGTGTTCTCAATTACTTTCCCTCATGCTCATCGGTCTTTTGGTTATCAACATTTTTTATCTGAAATCCCCCATCCTCTTCGTCTGCACCGGAATGATATTTCTATTCGCCGCATGGAGTTGGTTTGACTATTTAATTCGTCGGGGCGTACATCTGAAAATGCCGCTCGACGCCTCGAAACTAATGTGGTCGTCGTTGTTTCATGCTAAGAGACAGGCGATGTTGTCGTTTTTCACGTTGGCGTCGGGGGTGTTTATCGTCTTTTCCGTCGGACTGAACCGGCAGGGCTTTGTCGACGCCTCCCAAATCCGCACTGCCACGGGAGGCTTCTCGCTGTGGTGCGAAACCAGTGTGCCGGTTTACCACAACATCCAAACCGAAGAAGGACGCGCCAAGTTGGGGTTGACCGACCTCCCCGCCGGAACACGAGCCATCCAGCTGTTGAAATACAGCGCCGATGACGCAAGTTGCCTCAACCTGAACAAGGTCGTAACGCCGAATGTCTTGGGAGCCCCCCTTTATCCCCAAGCCCCCTCTGGCTCCCCCAAAGGGGTAGAGGATGGGAAATTGCTGGCGCCATTTTCCCAAATGGCTACTTCCATGCTGTGTAAGAAGAACACAGATGACACGGATGACACAGATTTTCACAGATATAAATCATCGGATATGGGAAGATTGATTCCCGCCTTAGTAGATGAAACGGTCTTGCAGTGGAGTTTGGGGAAAAAATTGGGCGATACCATTATGTACATGGGCGAAAAAGGCGACACCGTGTTTATCCAATTAGCCGGTACCATTCAGAACTCTATCTTTCAAGGATATATACTGATTGACAAAACGTCGTTCTCCGAGATATGGAGCGAAATATCGGGCAGCGAAATCATGCTGCTCGACGTTCCCGACGAAGAAATCGCCAACACGAAAATACTGCTTTCACAAGCACTGAACAACTACGGCGTGCGCGTGATGACCACCGGCGAACGCCTCCAACTGTTTCACAGCGTTACCGACACCTACCTCACCATCTTCCTGACCTTGGGCGGATTGGGATTACTGCTCGGTATTTTCAGTCTCGTCATTGTCGTCCGGAAAAACATCGTCGCGCGGCTGAAAGAGATAACGCTGTACCGTTCATTAGGTTTCGACGAAACACAAATACGCCATCTGCTCTACAAAGAAAACATCGTAATCCCTCTTTACGCCATCGCAATAGGGGTGTTAGGGTCGTTGCTCGGCATGAGTATGGGATTTGGCAATATGGGCGTTGGAACTTGGACGCTTGCGGTTAGCTTTTTGGCGATTTTTGTGTTCTGTGTGATGGTGTTTGTGAAAAAGGAAGTAAGAAAGATGAGGATATCCTTTATCAATTCCCCAATTCCAACTGATTCCGCACCAATTCAAAATACTTCCCCTTTTAATGAGTATTTTTAGAATGTTCGTCTTACAGGAAAAAACGCAAAAAAGACTATCCTCGCTGCGATGGAGAACATTCGCTATTGGGGCTTATTTCCAAAAAATAAATGGAAATACAATCCTAATGATAACACTCACAAAAAAGCGACGACGATGGTTCGCAGACTTGTGGAATTACCCCGTAAACTTGCCTTTTTTCTCTAATGCGTAATTTGGGTTAATGCAAAATAAAACCGTTCAATATCAATATTTTACAACAGATATTTTCTAATGGACACCATTAGAAAACGAAAAATTAACCAACTGGTAATCAATGATATATATCTTAATGGATATTTTGGGATTATTCTTTCCTCCCCGCCCTTTCCCGCGCATTTTTCACCATAAAGTGCAGTCGGTTCAGCACGTTGGCTTCGGAACTGTCGGCGTCGAAGTCGAGGAAGAGCATTTGCATTTCGGGGTATATCTTTTTCACCTGTTTCTCTATTCCTTTGGAGATGACGTGGTTGGCGATGCAGCCGAAAGGTTGCAGGCTGATGGCGTTGTAAACGCCCTGTTCGGCGAAGTTTGCCAATTCGGCGGGGATGAGCCAGCCTTCGCCGAATTGTGCCGAGAGGTTGATGATTTTCGAGGCTAAGTGCGCATCGTGCCGGAGGTCGGCAAAAGGACGGTAGTAGCGGAACTTAGAGGCGATTCTGTCGAACTTTTTCACAAAACTATATACTACGTTATATAGCGCATCATTGAGCCAGATGGGTAGTCCGCCTGTTTCGGTGTTGTGCAGTTTGCGTATTTTTCCACTGACGAAGGCGCTCAGGAAGAAGTTGTACAAGGAGGGCGCGACGGTTTCAACGCCCTGTTCCGACAGCCATTGCAGTATGTTCTTGTGGCTAAACGAGTTATACTTCACGTAAATCTCCCCTACGACGCCGATGACGGGGATTTTATCGTTTGGGATGATGATGTCGTTAAACGCTTCGGCGGCTTGTTCGAGCAGTTTGTAGAGCGCTTTTCGTTTTTTGGCGGCGATGTAGGGTTTGGCGGCGTCTATGAATTTGTATCTCAGGCGTTCGGCGGCGCCTTTTTCTTTTTCGCGCGGGAGGGCGGCGTAGTAGAACTTGGTCAGGCAGTCGGCATAGAGCAGGGCGAAGAAGGTGGGGATGATGGATTTTCGCCATTTCAGTTCAAATCCGGGTTGTTCGTTGATCATGTCGTTGCCGAAGGCGACGGAGACGACGGGAATATCTTTGAAACCTGCCGAGAGCATGGCTTTTTTAATCATGGCGATGTAGTTGGTTGCCCGGCACTGTCCGCCCGTTTGGGTGATGGCGACGGCGATGTCGTTGGGATCATATTTCCCTGATTTCAAGGCTTTTATGATGTCGCCCACGACCAAAGTGGCGGGGTAGCAAATCTCGTTATTGGCATATTTCAGTCCTTCGGTAACCGATTCGGGATTGCTGGAGGGCAGTATTTCCAACTCAATGTCCATCAGTTTAAAAATGGTGGGGAGCAGTTCCGAGTAGCCCTCGGCGAAGTACGGCGCGATGATTTTACGGTGGCGGTCTTTTTGTTCAAAGGCGGGTGTTTTCACGATGGGGAGTTCTTTGCGTTCGTGTTTGCCGAAAGCCAGACTTTCGACCATCGAACGGATGCGCAGACGCAGAGAGCCAATATTGTTGACGTCGTCAATTTTCAGTAGCGTCAATGTTTTTCCTTTTCGTTTTAAAATATCGTTGACTTCGTCCACAATAAAGGCGTCGGGACCGCATCCGAAGGAGGTCAGTTGCACGTAATGGAGGTTGTCTTCGCTGTTTGCCGCGTAAGCCGCCGCTTTGAAAATCCGGTTCGGGTACGCCCATTGGCTGATGGACTGTATCTCGTTGAAGGTCTTGTCGGCTTCTTCGGAGAAGCGCACGACGTCTTCGGTGATGACGTCGATGCCCATGTCGGCGATGCTGTCCGAGATTTTATGTTGGATGAGCGGGTCGCTGTGGTAGGGGCGTCCTGCCAGCAAAATCACCATCCGGTTGGTGTTACGCGCCTTTTCGATGATCTCTTTGGCGTGCGACGAGATGGTGAGAAAATGGTTTTGTTGCGCCTCCAACGCCTTCTCGAAAGCCGCCTTGATGACGGAGTTGCCGGAGATTCCGATGTCGTTCAGATATTTTTTACAGGCTTTGAAGAGCAGTTTTTTGTCGGCAAACGTTACGGTGGGCGCGTCTATCGGGATGTTGAACTTGGCTTCGGTGTTGATGGCGCTTTTCAACACGTCGGAATATCCCGTTACGACGGGGCAGTTGAAGGTGTTGATGGCTTTTGCGTCCTCTTTTTGTTCAAAAATGATGTATGGGAAAAATATCCTGTCCACTTTTTTAGCGACCAAGTCTAAGACATGACCGTGCATCAGTTTGGCGGGGAAGCAGATGTTGTCGGACATGACGCTGTTTAGCCCTTTCTCGTACAGTTTGTTGGTGGAAGCGCCGGACAGCACAACCCGTATTCCACATTCGGTAAACAGGGCGTGCCAGAAAGGATAGTTTTCGTACATGTTCAACCCGCGCGGAATGCCTACGGTAAAACGCTCTTTCCCCTTCTCAACGGATTTTCTGTGGACGAACAGGGAGTCATGTTTCTCCTTGTAAAGATTGGCGCCCTTTTCAAACCCTTCGGATTTGTTGGAGAAGATTTTTTCACATTTATTTCCCGAATAGTAGGTGTTTCCGTTGGCAAACAGGAACGCTTTGACATAACAGTTATTTTCGCAGCCGGTACAGAGGGTGAGGTCGGTTTCAAACTTTTGGGAATCAATAAGTTCGTCCAAAAGGACGGTTGGCGTTTCTGCTGCATGTTCTTTGGCGTACAACGCCGCGCCCAGAGCGCCCATGAGTTCCGGCATGTCGGAAAAAGAGACGGAACGGTTGGTCAACAACTCCAACGCCCGCACTACCGACAGGTTCCGGAACGTCCCGCCCTGCACCACGATATGGTCGCCCAACTCTTTGGCGTCTTTCAGTTTTAAGACTTTGTAGAGGCAGTTTTTCACCACCGAATACGCCAATCCTGCCGCAATATCCTGAATCTTAGCGCCTTCGCGCATTGCCTGTTTCACTTTGGAGTTCATGAAGACGGTGCAGCGCGTCCCCAAGTCGCAAGGATTCTCCGACAGACACGCCATCTGCGCAAACTCCGCCACTGGATAGTTCAACATGTTGGCAAAACCCTCGATGAAAGAGCCACATCCCGACGAACACGCTTCGTTAATTTCCAAACGTTTGATAGAGCCGTTTTCGATGAAAGCCGCTTTCATGTCCTGTCCGCCGATGTCCAAGATAAACGAAACGTGCGGCGAGATTTTACGGGCTGCCATATAATGGGCGATGGTCTCAATCATCCCGAAATCAAGGTTGAATGCAGCCTTCAAAAGATTTTCCCCATATCCCGTAACGGCGCTTCCGGATATTTTCAACGGCTTGCCGTGCCGTTTTTCCTTTAAAGCCTTTAACCCATCCACAAACGCCTGCAAAGAGTTCCCTTCGTTGCGGACATAATGGTCGAAAAGCACCCGATCTTCTCTATCCGTCAGGACGATTTTCGTCGTCGTAGAACCCGAATCCACGCCCAGAAAACAGAGCGTGTCCTCATCAATCTCATCCAACGGGCGACGTTGCACGCGGTGCGTGTCTTTCTCCTTTTTCCACTGCTCGAAGTCTTGGGCGTTTTGGAAGATTTTGGGCATGCCGGTGCTGATGAGAGATTCCGAATGGAGCGGAGCGACATGAGGAATCTCGTCATTTCTACTGTCGGCGTTGTCATTGTGACCGTCGTCGTCATTGCGAACGGAGTGAAGCAATCCAGAGCGTTTTTGAGGGTCAAGCACACCATGACTACTGGATTGCTTCGGGCTATCGCCCTCGCAATGACGGGAAGTGATTTTTTTTACCCGTCTGCCAAACTCTTCCAACGCCTCTTTCAGCCCAATCCGTTTTCCCCCTTCAATAAAATCTGTGTTAATCGGTGTCTTCTGTGTCATCTGTGTTCTCTGCACTGTGGCTGCCCCCCAAGCCGGCACAATCTGCGCATTTTCATGAAACACGCAATCATTCGCCTCTAACGAGAGCATCTTCATAAACGCCTTTTGCAACGCCGGAATGAACGCAAACGGACCGCCGCAAAAGAATATTTTTGGCTTCACCTCGTAGCCGCGCGACAGCGAGGCGATGACTTGCATCGCCACCGCGTTGAACACTGAGGCGGCGATGTCGTTTTTGCTTACGTTGCGGCTGATGAGGTTTTGCACATCGGTCTTCGAGAAGACGCCGCAGCGCGACGCTATCGGATAGACATTTTCGGCGCTCTCGGCTAACCGGCTCAGTTCTTCTACTTCGACGCCTAAGAGGCTCGCCATCTGGTCAATGAAAGCGCCGGTGCCGCCGGCGCAACTGCCGTTCATCCGGATGTCCGGCGAGCGTCCTTCTTCAAAGAAAATCATCTTGGCGTCTTCGCCGCCGATGTCGATGAAAGTATGTATTTCGGGAAACTTTTCCTGAATCAGCGCCACCGACGCCACGACCTCCTGAACGAAAGGTATCCCGAAACGCTCAGCGAAGCCCATCCCCACCGAACCCGTCAGGACGACATCCATACAGCAGTCGCCCAACCGCCGGTACGCCAGCATAAACGCCTTCACCAAGTTGCGCTCCACGTCGGCATGATGACGACGATAATCGGAGAAGACGATATCGCCGTTCTCATCCAGAAACACCGTCTTGATGGTCGTGGAGCCGACGTCTATGCCGACGCGATAGTTTCCCTTTCGTTTGGAAACCGCTCCTCCTCGTTGGAAACGAGGAGGCAATGTCTTTTCGCTTGTAACGTCCATAACATTCATGGATTGCAAAGATACGACTTTTTGAATAACTGAGCAGAGAGAACGGGTGCCGTTAGGTACGCAATATGTCGGCATTTTTCGATATTGCGTACCTAACGGCACGCTATATCAAGGGTTTTAATCCGCTTTCTACCAACATTATCTCCCTACGGGAGAGTCATATCGAACAAGATTTTCGCTCCTGCGACAATTTGAAATGTACCAAGAAAAATCTTCGTGTCTTTCTGTCTTCGTGACTTCGTGTTGAAAATAAGCACGAAATGCAATTTGTCATACACCCGATAGGACCCATGTTACTCCTTGGAGAGGTATCCGCTGATACTGTGTGTGCAATAAGAATTTTAATGCATTTGCCCTGATCGCACAATCTCATATCTCCAAGAAAATCGTACCTTTGCAGCGCAATTATTTTAAACCGAAAATTACAATGTCTAAAAAAAAGAAACAACCTAACTCATTCGCAGACAACCTATTATCCGTATTTGGGAAAGACCCTCTCCGTCCGTTAAACCACAAGCAGGTAGCGGCGGGTATGGGCGTCAAAGACAAGGCGAGCCATGCCATGGTACAGCAGGTCATCCATCAACTTATCACCACGCACGTTTTGGAGGAGGTGAAACGCGGCAAATACCGTTTAGCAGCCGACCAGGTCGAGAAATACACCACGAAACAGAAATATATCACCGGACGCTTAGACATGAAAACCACCGGCAAAGCCTATCTGATACGCGAAGAGGGCGAAGACGTCTTCATCGCAGCCGGAAATACCGGAACGGCGTTGGACGGCGATACGGTGAAAATCATGATTTTCCCGCGTCGCTCCCAGCGCAAGTTGGAGGGGAAAGTGGTAGAAGTGGTCGAGCGCAGTAAAAAACAGTACGCCGGCATCGTGGACAAAATCAAAAACTTCGCCTACGTCGTCGTGGACGGTAATAAAACGCCCGTTGACATTTTTATTCCTTCCGAAAACCTCAACGGCGCTACCAACGGCGACAAGGTCGTGGTGGAAATCGTGGCTTGGAACTCCCAGTCGCGCAATCCGCTCGGCAACATTGTCCGCGTGTTAGGACAGCCGGGCAATAATAACGTGGAGATGCAGAGCATTCTGTTGGAATTTAACCTGCCCATAGATTTTTCGGAAGAAGTTGAAAGAGAAGCAGATAAAATTTCCAACATCATCCCCGACAGCGAGATTGCCAAACGCCGCGACTTCCGCGACATCTGGACGATCACCATTGACCCCGCCGACGCCAAAGACTTCGACGACGCCCTGTCGCTGAGGAAGTTAGACAACGGCAACTGGGAAGTGGGCGTTCACATTGCCGACGTTACGCACTACATCCAACCCAATACCATCTTGGAAAAAGAAGCCGCTACACGGGCAACTTCCGTCTATTTGGTGGACAGGGTTGTGCCGATGTTGCCCGAAAAACTCTCCAACGAGTTGTGTTCGCTGAGACCGGATGAAGATAAACTCACCTTTGCGGCTGTTTTTGAGATGAACGAGCAGGCACGCATCGTTTCGGAATGGATTGGTAAGACGGTCATCCGTTCCAACCGCCGCTACGCCTACGAGGAAGTCCAAAAGATGATAGATGGCGCGGAAGGCGACTATAAAGCCGAAGTTACGACCCTCTACCGGCTGTCGGCGCTTTTGAGAGAGGAACGGGCGCGAAACGGCGCTATCAACTTTGAGTCGCGGGAAGTGAAATTCAAACTCGACGACAACGGCGTCCCCATCAGCGTCGCCATCAAAGAGGATAAAGAGGCAAACTGGCTCATCGAAGAGTTTATGTTGTTGGCAAACAGAAAGGTAGCCGAGCGCATCGGAAAAACATCATCGTCGAACAGGCATCCGAAAACCTTTGTCTATCGTATTCACGACATGCCCAATCCCGACAAACTGACCGCATTTGCCAGTCTCGTCAGCCGGTTAGGTTATAAAATCAACATCCAAAGCCGTAAACACCTCACCGACTCATTCAATAAACTGTTTACACAGGTAGAAGGCAAAGGCGAGCAAAATATGATAGAAACCGTCGCCCTGCGCACCATGGCGAAAGCCGTCTATACCTCCCACAACATCGGACATTACGGACTCGCCTTCGACTATTACACCCATTTCACCTCGCCCATCCGCCGCTATCCCGACATGATGGTACACAGGCTGTTAGACCGTTATCTGTCGGGAGGCTCTTCCGTTGCCGAGGCGCCCTTAGAATCGCAATGCGAACACGCCTCCAACATGGAACGCCGCGCACAGGAAGCAGAACGCGCCTCCATAAAATATAAACAGGCGGAGTTTTTGGAAAATAAAGTCGGACAGACTTTCGACGGCAAAGTGAGCGGCATCAGCAAATGGGGCGTCTTCGTCGAAATTAACGACAACTACTGCGAAGGCATGATGCGCATCAACGACATGGTGGACGACTACTACTACATTGACGAAGAAAACTACCGCATCATCGGCTACCACTCCCAAAAGATTATTCGCATCGGCGACCCCATCAAGATAAAAATCAAACGCGTTGACCTGCGCAAACGGGAGATTGACTTTGTGATGGCGTAGATTAACTCAAGGCAAACGTATTAAAAATTTCTGTCATACATCTCTCATACCTCATAAAGCTTACCGGAGGTATATCGTGCAGTTGTTTTTGAGGTTGGTGTCGGCTATTGCGGTTATGCTTTCAAAATTTATCAAACATAATATTTGCAAAGAAGCATCCAAGTCAAAAAGTTTGCCGTAAGCTTCGTGAAATCCCGTGGTGATACGTCTCTCTTCGCGCAAATGATGCAGATTTACTAACATCGGCAGCTCTGCTTCGACATGGTCTAACCGGCTTATTTTGGACACCTTCTTCGGAAGGGTAGTGTTATAAATCATCTGATTTTTATTATCCTTGCGGCAAAAATTAGAGTATGGTTCATTATCAAATAATTCACTGTTCGCATTGTGACGGAACAGATTTGCAGAAAAACGGTAAGAACCTCGAAAGCACACAACGCTGGTTTTGTAAGGGCCGCAAACGTTATTTTCGTTTAGAATACCGTTACAATATGTTGTATTACATACCGATGAATCTATGGTTTATTGCATCTGCTACGCCTAGAACATTGTATCTGTTTCTGTCTGTCTGAAAGAGTTGGAATAAACATTCTGACAATGCACCAAACGCAAGAAATAAAGGCACCATGTACAAAATGGACAGCATCGGCAAAATAAACAGTGCGTTGCCCACTCTTAGCCTCTTCTAATCGAGGTTGAAGTTCTTTGTCCAAATATTCCTTTTGTTCGTTTTTTTTCTTCCGTTAAATATCGGGGGCAGGGTACACTTTTTTTTCCGTATCTTTGCCGTCAAATTTTTAGCAGATGAAAATATCGTATATTTGGCTGAAACAGTATGTAAATGTGGAACTTGCGCCGGAGCGTGTCGCACAGATTTTGACCGACACGGGCTTGGAAGTGGAAAATATTGAAACGGTAGAAGCCATTCCGGGCGGATTAGAGGGAGTGGTCATCGGATACGTCAAGACGTGCGAAAAGCATCCCGATTCCGACCATTTGCACATCACCACCGTGGACGTTGGAGGCGAAGAGCCGCTCCACATCGTCTGCGGAGCGTCCAACATCGCTGCCGGACAGAAGGTGGCGGTGGCAACCGTCGGCACAGCGCTCTATTGCGGCGAAGAGCCGTTTAAGATTAAGAAAAGCAAGATACGCGGCGCCCTGTCGGAAGGCATGATTTGCGCCGAAGACGAACTCTGCCTCGGCGCCTCCCACGACGGCATCATGGTGTTAGAGCCGGATGCCGTTCCCGGAACGCCGGCAAAAGAGTATTTTAAAATAGAAAACGACTACATCTTTGAAATCGGACTGACACCCAACCGAACCGACGCCATCTCACATATCGGCGTCGCACGCGATTTGCTGGCGGCGTTGAAATGCCAAAGCCTTATTGAGGATACTTTGGAAGTCAACAACGACGTCATTGCGAGGGCGATAGCCCGAAGCAATCCAGAGGAAGTCAATGTTCTGGATTGCTTCACTTCGTTCGCAATGACGGGAAGCAGAACTTGTAGAACATCCTCAGAATGTCTTCACATCCCGTCCATTGAAGATTTTAAACCTGATAACCAATCCCTTTCTGTTGAAATAGAAATCAAAGACACGCAAGCCTGTCCGCGCTACACCGGCATCGTCGTCAAAAACGTAACGGTGAAAGAGTCCCCCGAATGGCTGAGAAACCGTTTGACGGCGGTTGGAATCCGTCCGATAAACAACATTGTGGATATTGCCAACTGGGTTCTTTGGGAGATCGGGCAGCCTTTGCACACGTTCGATTTGGATAAGATAAAAGGTGGAAAAGTCATCATCCGCAAAGCAAAGATGGGCGAAAAGTTTGTAACGCTCGACAACGTCGAACGGACGCTCCACGAAGACGACCTGATGATTTGTAACGAGACCGACGCCATGTGTATTGCCGGCGTTTTCGGCGGTGTTGGGTCGGGCATCACGGAAGAGACAAAGCACGTCTTCATCGAGAGCGCCTATTTCGACCCTGCGACGATTCGCAAAACGGCACGCCGGCATGGCTTGCAGACCGACGCCTCGTTCCGCTACGAGCGCGGCGCCAATCCCGACATCACCGTCTGGGCTGCCAAACGCGCCGCCCTGATGATGAAAGAGTTTGCCGGCGGAGAAATCGCATCCGACATCATGGACATCTATCCCAATCCCATCGAACAGAAGAAGATAACGCTCACTTTCGCGCAGACAAACCGCTTAATCGGCAAAGAAATTGCGCCGGAAACCATCAAAAAAATCCTCTTGGCACTCGACTTTGAAATAATATCCGAAAACGACGCGGAATTGACCCTTTTGGCGCCCTATTATCGCGTGGACG
This sequence comes from Bacteroidales bacterium, assembly GCA_009777825.1. Lineage (GTDB taxonomy): Bacteria > Bacteroidota > Bacteroidia > Bacteroidales > WRLA01 > WRLA01. The sequence continues at coordinate 62,808 of WRLA01000004.1, read as the reverse complement.
TTACCCGCGAAGCCGACGTTATCGAGGAAATTTTGCGCATCTACGGCTACAACAACATTGAAATTACCGATTCGTTGCGTGCTTCGTTGTCCTATCAGCCGAAGCCAAACGTGGAAAAGATACGCAATGCCGTTGCCGACTTGTTGGCGGCGAACGGTTTCTACGAAACCATCAATAATTCGTTGACGGGACAGGCATATTTCCAACAGATGAACTCTTTTCCGGAAACACATCTTGTGAAAATCCTCAATCCGCTCAGTTCCGATTTGAACATCCTCCGTCCGAGTCTGTTAGCCGGCGGAATGGCGACGATTTCGTATAACATCAACCGGAAGATGAACAACTTGCGGCTGTTTGAGTTTGGAGAGGTGTATCAACATAATCCGGAAACCGATAAGAATGAGCCGGTTACCAAACGTTATTCGGAGACGCGGCATCTGGGTTTATGGCTCACCGGAAAAAACGCTCACGAAAACTGGCGCGAACAGCCGAAAGAGTTTAATTTCTTCGACTTAAAGATGTACGTCCACAAAGTCCTGTCAAAGTTGGGCATTGACACCAAACAATGTAAAACGACGTCGGCAAATGCGGAACTTTTCTTTGAAGGACTATCGTACTCCATTAATAATCACGTTATTGTGGAGTTCGGACAGGTACATCAAATCATTCAAAAACGTTTCGACGTCAAACAGACGGTGTTTTTTGCCGATTTCAACTGGAAAGCGCTTGTGAAAGTTGTCGGCAAAAAAAATGTTGTCTTTCAGGCAGTTCCGAAGTTTCCCGAAGTACATCGCGACCTGGCGTTGCTGTTGGATGCCGATGTCCCATTCTCGAAAATCGAAGAAATAGCATACGCCACAGAACGTAAATTTTTAAAAGAAGTTCGTCTTTTTGATATTTACACGGGTGAAAAGTTGGGCGAAGGGAAAAAATCATACGCCGTCGGATTCACACTCTTGGACGAAGATAAAACATTGGAAGACAAACAGATAGACCGAATCATGAACAAACTGATGGAAGCGTTTGTAAAAGAAGTAAAAGCACAGATAAGATAAATTTATGATAACAACCGAAAATTATAGAGCATTGCGTGAAAGGCTTGTAGCCTTGAGGGGGTATCTTTGACATTGACGGGAAACTCCAAGCCATCAAAAAAGAGGAAAAACGTACACATGAAGCGGACTTTTGGGACGACCCAAAGGCTGCGGAGAAACTGCTGCGGGAGATAAAAGAGAAAAAACGCTGGACGGAAGATTTTGCCGCCGCCAAAAGCGCCGTCGAAGACCTGACCGTCCTCCTCGAAATGTTTGACGCCGGAGAGGCGGACGAAACCGAATTAGACGCCCAATACGCCATCGCCATCACCAAAATCGGCGACATGGAGTTTATGAACATGCTCAGCCGCGAAGAGGACAAACTCGGCGCCATGCTCGAAATCAACGCCGGCGCCGGCGGAACGGAAAGCAACGACTGGGCTGCCATGCTGATGCGCATGTACATCCGATGGGGCGAGCGTAACAATTACAAAGTGAGACAGATAGACATGAATGATGGCGAAGTCGCCGGCGTGAAATCCGTCGTCTTGGAGTTTGAAGGCGACTATGCCTTCGGCTATCTGAAGGGCGAAAACGGCGTTCATCGCTTGGTGCGCATCTCCCCTTTCGACAGCAACGCCCGTCGACATACAAGTTTCGCCTCAGTGTTTGTCTATCCCGTTGTAGATGAAAACATTAACATCGAAATAAATCAAGCAAATCTCACGTGGGATACCTTCCGCTGCGGCGGTCCCGGCGGACAAAACGTCAACAAGGTTGAAACCGGCGTCCGGCTCAAATACAAATGCACCGGCGTGGACGGCAAACCTGACGAAATCATCATCGAAAACACCGAGACGCGCTCACAACTGCAAAACCGCGACAAAGCCATCCAGATGCTCAAATCGCGCCTCTACGAGATCGAACTGCGCAAAAAACAGGAAGCCCAAGCCGCCATCGAAGGCAACAAAAAGAAGATAGAGTGGGGGTCGCAAATCCGAAACTACGTCCTGCAACCCTACCGCTTAGTGAAAGACCTGCGCACCGGCGTCGAATCCGGAAACCCGCAGGCTATTCTGGACGGCGACATCAACGATTTCCTAAAAGCCTACTTGATGGAGTTTGGGGGAGATTAATCCCTAACTCCGCAAGGATTTACCTTGTCTAAAGAAAAAAACCGAAAAGAATATCATCCTCAAAGCACCATCATTCATCTCGCCTTTCTCCCTATGCAATTTGTCATACACCCAATTTCCAATTTTCAATTTTTAATTCTCAATTATTTATTACCTTTGCACCTCGAAAAAAAAGCGTCATGCGCATCAAAAATTTTATCTTAAAAGTTGTCATTATCGCGGTTGTGCTGATGGGTTTGTTGACCCCCCTCCTGCCCCTCCCGAAAGGGGGGGAGGGCTGTCATCCTCTTGCATACAGCCTCTCCGCTCTCCCGCTGTCCGTTTCAAAGGAAGACGGTGATGTCGTTTCATTTGGAGGAGAGCATGGCACTACTTCCGCTCCTTTGGGAGAAACAAGCGCGTCTCCCCCTTCTCTAGGAAATGCAAGCGATCCCCCCCCTTCTTCGGAGGAGGCGGGAGAAAGTCTAAACGTCGGCGAACTCCTCATCTCCCATGTCGTAGATGCGCACGAATGGCATTTTATGACTTTGCCCAATGGAAAAGAAGTTGCTATCTACCTTCCCATGATTTTGTTACATCAGGGAAAACTCTACTGTTTCTCGTCGAAACATATCTACCACAGCGCCGAACACTCTTACAAAGGTTTTGAGTTAGAGAAAGAAAAAGTAGTTTACCGTCATCCTAACGGCGAACTGTCGGAATCGAAGGTGTTTGATTTTTCTATTACCAAAGTCGTTCTGGGCGTTTTCGTCAGTTGTATCTTGTTGATTGTCATCTTCTTGTCTATGACTTCGGTCTATACCAAACGACAGGGGAAAGCGCCGAAAGGATTGTGGAACGCCGTTGAGATGGGGATACTCTTCGTGCGGGACGACATCGCCAAGCCCAGCATCGGCAAGCATTACGAGAAATATATGCCTTTCCTGTTGACGGCGTTCTTCTTCATCTTCCTCAACAACCTCATCGGACAAGTCCCTAACTGGCCCAACGTTTCGGGAAATATCGCCATCACGCTGACGCTGGCGCTCTTTACCTACGTCATCGTTACCATCAGCGGCAACCGGCACTATTGGAAAGAGATTTTTAATCCCGACGTTCCGCTGCCGATGAAATTTCCCATTCCGCTGATGCCGCTCATCGAATTTATCGGCACGCTCACCAAACCTTTCGCCCTCACGATGCGTCTTTTCGCCAACATCACGGCGGGACATATCGTCATGCTGGCGTTCACCTGTCTTATCTTCCTGCTGGGTGCCAAGATGATGGCGGTGGGGTACATATCGAGCATTTTGAGCGTCTTCCTGAGCGTGTTTATGTATGTGTTAGAGTTGCTGATAGCGTTTATACAAGCGTTCATTTTCACGCTTTTATCGGCGCTTTACATCGGATTGGCTACAACGGAGCCACATCACAAAGAGAGTCATTAATTTTTGAAAATATATTTTTATGGAACTATTATCAATTTTATTACAGGCAGCGGTTGACTTAGCCGCTTATGCGAAAATCGGAGCGGCTATCGGCGCCGGCATCATCATCATCGGAGCCAGCATGGGCATCGGAAAAATCGGCGTCTCGGCGCTGGAATCCATGGCGCGTCAACCCGAAGTCTCCGGCGACTTGCGCTCGACGATGATCGTCATCGCCGGTCTTATCGAAGGAGCAACACTGATAGCGCTGGTGATTTGTTTGCTGATTGTCATTATGTGATGAATCATTGTAACTCCGTGTATTTCGGCTGCGCTCAATAACACCTCTGCGCCTTTGTGCTGAATATTTTTTTCCAACACAGAGACACAAAGGGCACGGATTTGCAGTCTGCAAGATATTGGGAAAAGCCATCGAAGATTTACGCCTGACCTCCCTCCTCCCCACAACTTTTGCGGGTGAGCCGGGAGCCCATCGAAGCCGGAAAAAGATGGGCGTATTAATAATCAAAAAGCCCGAAGACAGGGAGTCTCGGGCTTTTCTTAAAAATCATGAAAACAATCACAAAAACCAATCTTACAGGTACAGGTTTCTGCTGGAGGTAACGAGCGGAGTCGAACCGCTGTTCTCAGTTTTGCAGACTGGTGCCTAACCCCTCGGCCACGTTACCTAAATGCGGGTGCAAAGATACAACTTTTTTTTCAATTACCAAAGTCATCGAACAAAATATTTTCTTTCGGCACGCCGAGGTCGTCGAGCATTTGCACTACGGCGGAGGTCATCAAGGCGGGACCGCAGATGTAGTATTCGATATCTTCGGGGGCGGGGTGGTTGTGCAGATATTGGTCGTGGATGACCTGATGGATGAATCCGGTGGCGCCGTTCCAGTTATCTTCGGGTTTGGGTTCGGAGAGGGCGACGTGGAATGAGAAGTCGGGGAATTCTTGTGCAATCTGTTGAAACTGTTCGAGATAGAAGAGTTCGCGCAGGGAGCGTCCGCCGTACCAGAAGGTGGCTTTGCGGTTGGTGCGTTTGGTCAGGAACTGGTCGAAGATGTGGGAGCGCATGGGCGCCATGCCGGCTCCGCCGCCGATGAACATCATCTCGTTCTGTGTCTCTTTGATGAAAAACTCGCCGTAAGGACCGGAGATGGTGATTTTGTCGCCCGGCTTGCGGGAGAAGATGTAGGAGGAGCATATTCCCGGATTCACATTGACGAAACCGCCCTTTTTGCTGTTAAACGGCGGCGTGGCGATGCGTATGTTGAGCATGATGATGTTGCCCTCCGACGGGGCGTTTGCCATGGAGTAGGCGCGGAAGACCGGTTCCGGATTTTTCATCTTCAAGTCCCACATCTTGAACTTATCCCACTCGTCGCGGTATTCAGCCTCTACGTCTATATCTTTGTAGTCAACTTCTGTGGCGGGGACGTCAATTTGGATATATCCGCCGCTCTTGAAAGCCAGATTTTCGCCTTCGGGCAGTTTCACCACAAACTCTTTGATGTAGGTCGCCACGTTGTGGTTGGAAACGACCTCGCACTCCCACTTTTTCACGCCGAAGACCTCCGGCGGAACTTCTATCTTCATATCCTGACGCACTTTCACCTGACAGCCCAAACGCCAGTCGTCCAACTGCTCCTTACGGGTAAAAAATCCTGTCTCGGTGGGCAAGATTGTTCCACCACCGTCCGTTACCTGACAGCGACACAATCCGCAAGTCCCGCCGCCGCCACACGCCGAAGGAAGAAATATCTTTTGGTTCGACAGTGTCGTCAGCAACGACGAGCCGGGTTCTACTTCGATGTTTTTTTCGTCGTTTATCGTAAGCGTTACGTCGCCTTCGGGCGTGAGTTTCTTCTTGGTATAAAGCAATAAAGCCGTCAACAGCAAAATAATGCCGAGAAAAACGCATGTTCCTGTTAAAATTATTGTTCCCATATCCGTTGTTTACAATTTAATTCCCATAAAACACATAAAAGCGATGCCCATCAGTCCGGCAATGATGAAAGTTATTCCCAATCCCTGTAACGACTTCGGCACGTGCGAATATTTTATCTTTTCGTGGATGGCGGCGATGCCGACGATAGCCAGCAGCCATCCTATCCCCGAACCGAGCGCGAAGACGGTAGCCTCTCCGAGGTCGGCGTAGTTGCGCTCCTGCATAAACAAAGAGCCGCCCAAGATGGCGCAGTTCACGGCAATCAGCGGCAGGAAAATCCCCAGCGAGGCATACAGCGCCGGTGAAAATTTCTCTACCACCATCTCCACCAACTGTGTGAAAGAGGCTATCACCGCAATGAAGATGATAAAACTCAGAAAACTGAGGTCTAAGTCGGCAAAACCGTCGCTCAGCCAACCCAGCGCCCCTTTTTTCAAAAGAAAATTTTCCAATAAGTAGTTGATAGGCAAGGTCATCACTAACACAAAGGTAACAGCGACGCCCAACCCAAACGCCGTCTTCACATTCTTCGACACGGCGAGAAACGAACACATCCCCAAAAAGAATGCGAACACCATGTTCTCAACAAAAACGGACTTTACAAATATATTAACGTATTCCATCGTGATTTTTCATTTTTAAGGTTATTTACTACTATCGCGGGTTGCGGCTCGGTGAATCCATATAATCAATCCGATGATAATCAATACCATCGGCGGCAAAATCATCAATCCGTTGTTTTGGTATCCGGCGGCGTAAAACGCATCGGGAATGACTTGATGTCCAAACAACGTCCCCGACCCCAGCAACTCCCGAAAGAACGCCACCACAATCAACATCCAGGCGTATCCGAAACCGTTTCCCAAGCCATCCAAGAACGACGCCCACGGCTTGTTCGCCATGGCAAAGGCTTCCAAACGTCCCATGATGATGCAGTTGGTGATAATCAGCCCGACAAAGACGCTCAACTGCTTGCTCACCTCGTAGGCGAACGCCTTCAAAATCTGGTCAACTAAAATGACCAGCATCGCCACAATGACCAACTGCACGATGATACGAATGCGCTGCGGAATGGTGCTGCGCAAGGCGGCGATGACCACGTTTCCCACCGCGGTAACGGCGGTAACGGAGATGCCCATCACCAACGCCGGTTCCAACTTCACCGTGATTGCCAGCGCCGAACAGATGCCCAACACCTGCACTATCACGGGATTATCCCTGTTCAACGGACCCGAAAGCACTTTGCGCATCTTCGGTCCGAATAATGGTTCTTTTTTTACTGTGTTACTCATGATATGCATTTATTTTTAACTATTTGATGTTTTATTTCTTCGTAATCCATTTGTGGAGTAAAAGCGTCTGTGTCTAATCCGACATTAAGAACATTGACAAAATCGGACAATGAATAATCTGCATTTCCTGCACGATAATTTATTTCAATAGAATCTAGTTTGCTTAAAAGGCATATCAATTGATAATTAGGGTCTATTATGATAGTTTTGTTATTGGGGTGTGCTCGATAAAAATGCTGATTAGGTGTAATGCAAATTATGTTTTCAGGATAATCTGCAATTTCAGGGAATTCACTTTCCATAAAAATATGGTGTGCCTGTAAACCCGGATATTCAGAAAATCTGTGAATTTCACTATATGGGTGCAATTGTCGAACAAATTTTTTTGCTTTCTGAATAGCGTATTTGTAATAACCCTCTCCAGCGCCAATGTTCAGTTGAAATAATTCTTTGTATGATTGACGTGTAATTGACTTATCTTTATTTAAATCTCGCCAATTTATTTCGTTGTATCTTATTTTGTCAATGGTGAGTGAAGTTGCAGAAACATTTCCTCTGACAGCCCCTTTTAGTTTTCGTTTGAATGCAAGAATATTTATGATTTTATTGAAAATGCGAGGTGGCTCTAAATCGCCTTTAATAGGCGTGTTATTGTGATATAGCTGCATTAGACTGTCTCGTAAAGAGTATAAAGCAGAGCGGCTTTGTTGTTGAAAAAAAGTATTGAGAAACGGCATCATACCACTGTCTTCCATGGTTTTCGTTAAAAAGCAATCGAGAAAAAACAGTGCATTTCTCTCTCGTAAAGAAATATATTGCAGGATTTCTGCATTTCTAATAGTGTAATAGTTTGTTATTCCCACTTTTTTTTCATTAAGTATCTTGGCGTAAGCCAAGGTCTTCAATGGTTGAGAAAAGAATTTGTCATATTCGTTAGTGGCAGACTCTTCTGATAAATTAGGCTTTGAAAAAGATTCGGTAATCAAATTATTGGCATAGTCAGAATGCCAAATATCATTCTTGGTAAAGTGAATATTTGCATTGTTTTTCGTGTATTCAACAATACACTCACAAGCCGCACAAACCACATCGGGTGTACATTTTTGGTCCATAAAGCGACCATCATGTGTTTTTCTAACATCAAAGTCAAATTGATTGAGATATTCTATAATTTGCCGCTCCATATATTTATCCTTTTAGTTTTCCAAAAAAGAAAACGGAATTATTATCAATATTTAATGATCGAGTTCCCATATTTCGGGCAATTGCGTAGAAATTTGTAAACTCGCCGGTTGCGTAAAAATCTAAATCTTTCTCTGTTATTGTTATGTTCTCATCTATCAAAGTGAGGATTGCGACAGAACCGTCTGTTATGCAGTTCTTTGGCAATTCACACGCACGCGGATTATATGTGAGATTGGGTACCAAATAACACTTTTTTTGATTAAGAAACTTTGCCACATTCAGGTTGCTTACATCGTCCATATAACAATCATAATTAGGAATGTCAATAATTTCATTATTTCCGATATTGCGTGATTTTAACACTCGTATGTTCCCTTTATCATGAGTAATGTTTTTTGTTATATGTCTGTCCCTATATGATTTGAAAAGATTAAATTGTAACTTGTTTGCAATTTTGTCAAATTTTTCATTTCGGTAAATCAACCAATAAGGGAACGAATTATCTGTAATATATGATTGTTCGTGTTTTTGTACATCATTGGTAATATATGATTCAACGAGTGTATAACTCGGTTTTGACTTTGTGTTTAGAATAAAACTAATCGTTTCAATCTTTACTCCTTTAAAGCCTTTCTCGCCAAAATCAATAATCCGTTCGATTTGGTGTTGTGCCATCAAAGAGCGGGTTTTGTTAAATTCGGGTGCGTTAATGAGACTTTTGGGGACAATCAAAGATATTACATTGCCTAATGACATGGCTTTTTCAATGAAAAAGGCAAAAATATTATTTGTGTCGTTGTTGTGCATGTCGGTTTTGTATTTTGCCAACAGTTCCTTTTCTTTGGATATTTTCATATAAGGAGGATTGCCAACGATCACATCGTAACGTCTGCCAAAAGAATATAATAAAAAATCAGAATTGATATAATTGATTGTAATATTGTTGGGTACATCAATTTTTTTTATTAACCCTTTCAGCACTTCAATACTGTTTTTATCAATATCTACAATATCAATATTGACTGTCGGAACACTTTTGTATTTGTTAATTAATACCGGCAAAAAGTTGCCTACTCCGATTGACGGCTCTAAAATGTTGAGTGTTGTATAATTTTTCGCGTCAGGAAGATTTTTGACTATAGAAAAACAAATATCTTGCCGTGTATAATAAGCGGCGTTATGATACCTTTGGGCATTGGCTAACTCTGCAATTTTAGATAACATTGCAAAGTTCATCGTTTTGTTTTCGCTAATAAACTTCAATAAGTTGCCATGTTCAATCAATTTTTTTTTTTGAATGAGTGCAGTGATTTCCTGCTCTGTATATTCCTTTTGCGATAATACTTTACGGATTTTGTGTGCAATTTGACGGAAAACAACAGTCGGAACGGCTTCCCCCAAATTCTGACGGATATTCATTTCCTCTTTTTTTAGGAAAGCCTGCTTTTCTTTGACGGTCATTTTATTTAGATCGTCAAAAGGAATATCCGACCACTTGAACGAATCAGGGACAGACATCATTAACATCACTTCACGAATACTGAAAACGCGATTATCAGTTGGGTGTACGGTGTTTTGGCTTGCCATAATATCATTGCGTGTGTGAATACAAGGCGCAACCTTATCCCAAAACTGGCGTGTGTATTTGTCGCCGTTTTTGTGAGCGTTGTAAACTATTATGCCGTTTTGAATGCTATGGGGGATTTTTGTGTGGTCTTTATTGTCAAATGCAGACTGTCCTTCTTTTATGTCAGCAATCCAACTTTCCATGTGTGGCGAATATTGGCGAAAATTGTGATAAATATCGTCTTTACTTATTTCACCCATTTTTTTAAGTGGCGGTAAATGTCCGATAATTTGCCGCAAGGTTCTTTCGGGCTGTGGAATTGGGAATACGTCAAATGGAGTAATCTCTTTCAAATCTTTACGAACTCCGATTGCAAGCGTTCTTGTTCGGCTTGACGGATTTCCGTAATCCTTAAAATTGAGTACCTGAAAATGAATATTGTATTCGCCTGACAAATTGGAATCTATTGCTTGTTTTATCGGTTTATCTTTGCCGTCAATGTCAGTACAAATAGAGGTGAGGAATGCTCTTACATTCTCGAAAATAAAAAATTTCGGTTTAATTTTTTTTGTCAGTTCTATTGACTCCACGACCAATGAATTACGCTTTAATTCGTCTTTCTTCTTGTGGTTAGCCACTGACATTCCTTGACAAGGAGGAGTCGCGATTAAAACATCTAAATCCTTTGTATTATGTCTTTTTTCCCACAAATCCAATTCGGAAAAAACTTTGCCCTTGATTTCTTGGGTTGTTAGGTCGCCACTAATATAACCGCTGCTGTAGGTGCATTTTTGATTGTAAGATTGGATTTTTAGCCGTTTCTCCAAAAGTTCTACGGTTGCAATACAATAGAAATTTTCCTCTTGGAAACCATAACAACCAACACCCGCACTACTAAACAAACTAACATAAGTACGTATGCCGTAAAGTGTGCGGCTTTCCTCCACAATTTGTGGTTTAAGTTTTATCTGCTTATATGGTTTTACTTTGGGCATATACGCTGTTTTTTACTTCATTTTTCCAATTTGACCACATAAAAGTTTTTGCAAAGTTAATACTTTTTTACAAATCGGGTAAACCACTGTTCTATATTTAGCAAAAAACTACTGTCCATTGGGTGTCTGACAAATCGTGCTTGTAACCATCCACGCCTTATAATACCCGATGCAGTCGTTCAGCATATTTTGCACGCCATCGGAGGTGATGGTTGCGCCGCTCAGGGCGTCCACGGCATGACGGCGTTCCGCTTCGGGCAAGGTGATGATGCCGCCTTTGACAACACGGAAACGCTGAATGTTGTCATGGTCGTCGAAGATGGTTTTTCCTTGAAACTTTGTGGTAAAGTTTGGTTCAACGATATCGGCGCCCAGTCCGGGTGTCTCTCCCTTATGGTCGAAGACGACGCCCTGAATGGTACGCAAGTCGCTACTCAACGCTAAGTTTCCCCAAATGGCGCCCCAAAGCCCCACGCCGTAGAGCGGGATGACATATTTTTCAACGCCTCCGCTGCGATAGAGAAAAACGGGCAATTGTCCGTTTCCCGATTTCCGGATATGATCCAACTCCTCTTTAATGTCAATGTCGAAGGCACGCCGACCGTCCCCCTGCGTAAATGTTTCTGTCTTTACATCGAAGACGTTGATGACTTTTCCGTTCACATCCACCGTCATCTCTTCCACGATGTTGCTGTTGTAGAGTGCGATGGCGTTTTTTGCGGTAACATCGTCGTTTTTGTCAGCCATTGCTGCCCGGAGGATGTTCTGCATCTTTTCGATTCGCACGTTTTCTTCCTGTTTCGGCGCCAGCGACGTTGCCGCAAACGACAAAATCACCGCCACCACTACCACCATGACGACGGCATAGATAAATGTGTACTTGTTGCTGTTTATGTTCATAACTAATTATTTTTCAAATGATTCCACCCCTGCGCCTGAATGGGATAGACTACGCCTTTTTTACTGATCAACTGCAAACCCGACGCAGCGTCGGTGATATGTCCTATGGGCGTTACTTCGAGGCGCTCTTTTATCTTGTCGTAATCTTTTTGGCTGATGGTGAACAGGAGTTCGTAATCTTCGCCGCCGTTCATCGCCGCCGTGGTCGGGTCAATGGAGAAAGCAACGGCGTGTTCAAACGTCAGCGGGTCAATGGGCAGTTTGTCTTCGTAGATGGTGCATCCTTTGTTCGACTGTTTGCAGATGTGGTGCAGTTCGGAAGCCAAGCCGTCCGAGATGTCAATCATGGAGGTTGGTGTGATGTTGAGTTCTTTTAAAAGTTCGATGATGTCGCGGCGGGCTTCGGGTTTCAGTTGACGTTCCAAGAGGTAATCCACGTTTTCGAAATCGGGTTGCATGTCGGGATTGGCTTCAAAGACTTTCTTCTCCCGTTCCAACAGTAGCAGTCCGACGTAGGCAGAGCCTAAGTCGCCCGAAACAAAAATGAGGTCGTTTTCCTGAGCGCCGTGACGATAGACGACTTCTTCTTTGAGCGCCGTTCCCGTTGCCGTTACGCTCAGATACAATCCGGCGTGGCTCGACGACGTGTCGCCGCCCACCAAGTCCACTCCGTAACGGGAACACGCCAAGCGAATCCCCGCATACAACTCTTCCACCGCCTCCAACGAGAAACGGTTGGAAATGGCGATGGAAACCGTAATCTGCCGTGGCGTCCCGTTCATGGCGTAGATGTCGGAGAGGTTGACCATCACGGCTTTATAACCCAAATGCCGTAACGGCACATACATCAAGTCGAAATGGATGCCTTCGATAAGTAAGTCGGTGGTCAGCAGCAGAACTTCTTCTTCCGACGCGGTAATGACCGCCGCATCATCGCCAACGCCCTTCAGCGTCGAATGTTGAACGGTTTTGAAATTCCGGGTGAGATGGTCTATAAGCCCAAATTCGCCCAATTCCTGCAACTCTTTGCGAGGTTGATCTTCGGTTTTTGACATCGTCTTATGTGCTTAAAAATAGATAGGGTGCAAAGATACAACTTTTTACACTACCTTTGCCGAAATTTTAATAAAGTAAAAATCATGTCGCTGTTTGTTTGGATAAGCTTTTTGGTGTTTGTAGTTGTGATGCTTGCGTTGGATTTGGGCGTTTTCAACCGGAAGTCCCACGAGATAAAAGTGAAAGAGGCGCTGTTGTGGAGCGCATTTTGGATTTTTCTGGCGTTGTTGTTCAATGCGGGGATTTACCTTTTCGACTGTCCCGACAGCAAACAAAAAGCCTTAGACTTTTTCACTGCCTACCTGCTCGAAAAGTCGCTGAGCATGGATAACCTTTTCGTGTTCATCCTGATATTCGGCTTTTTCAAGATAGAGCCGAAATATCAGCACAAAATTCTGTTTTGGGGCATTGTAGGCGCTTTGATCATGCGTGCCGCCTTCATTTTCGGCGGACTTGCGCTCATCGCACGTTTCCAATGGGTGATGTATCTCTTCGGTGTTTTTCTCATTTACTCCGGCATCCACATTCTGCTTGAAAAAGAAAATAAAGAATTTAATCCCAATAAAAACATCGCCATCCGGCTGTTTCGCAAACTCATGCCTGTTGCTGACTCCAACGACACCGGCAAGTTTTTTGTGCGTATTGATAAAAAACTCCATGCGACGACGTTTTTTATCGCTTTGCTGTTTATTGAGGTTTCGGACTTGATTTTTGCCATTGACTCCGTCCCCGCCGTGTTGTCGGTCTCTAACGACAGTTTTATTGTCTTCACTTCCAACATCTTCGCCATTCTCGGACTGCGGGCGTTGTACTTCGCTGTTGCCGGCGTGATGCGATATTTTCGCTACCTCAAGTATGCACTGGCAGGCATACTGTCGTTTATCGGCGTGAAAATGTGCCTCAACGAACTCGCCAACGAATTGAATTACAACATACACATCTCCAACGTTGTATCACTCGGCGTGATTGTGGGTTTGCTCTTGGTTTCGATAGTCCTTTCGGCAGTGATTAAGGATGCATTAGAAAGAAGAGGAAATGGGGATGTCTAAAAAGTGTTTTTTTGCTATTCTCACTGTTTCACCACTTTCCGCATGACCGTTCCGTTTTCGGTTTTTATTTGCAGGAAATAGACGCCGGCGGGGAGGTGGGAGATATCCATTTCGATGTGCGATGTGCGATGTGCGATTTCCGATTGTAGAGACGTGGCATGCCGCGTCTTTACGTGTACGGTACGTCCCATGACGTCGAAAACATCCACACTGTGAATGTCATTGCGGGCTTGACCCGCAATCTCGTCGTTTTCAGGGGATTGCGGGTCAAGCCCACAATGACGATAACACGTAATTCTCAACTCGTCTCCCGCCGGGTTGGGATACACCAGCACATCTCCTCCTTCGGATGGGCTTGGGAGGTCTTCAATGCCGACAACCGTGGTACATTCTTCATTGGACGTTTCGGATTCCAAGTCGGCGGGACATACGGCTACGACGGTATAGCAGTACTTTTCGTCAAAATCTATGAGGTCTTTAAATGTATTGTCCGCCACCTCTTCCATAAATTCCTCATTGCGATAGACTTTATACGTTACATTCTCCACCCTTGGGAGCCATGTTAAAATGATTCCGCCGAGGTAAGATCTCAGCGTTAGTTCTATATCTATGTTACAGGGTGTAACGATTTCTACACACTCCGTTTCGCTTGTACATCCCTCTTTATACACTGCTTCTATGCAATAATGATAGATGTCGAGTCTTACGTTTTCGTGGACACAGGTCGTTTCTGTTGTTGCGGTCAAAAACAGGTCGTTGTAATAGACAAGATATTGTTTCGGCGCGTTTCCGGTGGGGGCGTCCCATGACAGTACGATGTCGGAACCGGTTGCCTCTGCCGATAAATTGCCGATGGAATTACACGCTTGCGGCGGCGTTCCGCTGTTTTCAAAGAGGAGGATGTCGTCAAATTCCATGACTCTGCCGATGTCATCGAAAACAGTCAGAAAAACAGGGAGTTCCGTTGTTCCTGCGGGCGTGTCGGGGCTAAGCGTAATGTTATAAACCTTATATTTATACTGATCGGGATAGAGTTGTCCGTAATAAGCCGTTGATTGATTGATGGTTAGATAGGGCGAGTCGGTTGAGAGTTCGGCGGTCAGGTTGGTGGCAATGTCATCGCTTACATTTTTCAGATAGATAAGGATGTCGGATGTTTCGCCCGGTTCTATTGCCGTTGTCCCTTCGGGGAGTCTGATTTCCATAAGTTCGAGGGTTAAAAATGTTAAACACGCCGCATTTTCCACACGGTTTCTGATGACGTTCCCCGGCTGAGGACCAAATCCCAAACTGAAATTTATCCCGACGCTGGCGCCATGACAATAACTCATCATGGTACCACCTTCCGGTGGAATGCCGGGCAACGAACAATAGCCCTCCACATATCCGGCGCAACCGTCTATGGCGGTCTCGTCTCCGTTCCACACGCAGGCATGTGTATGACGGGAGCCGAACAGGTGTCCCAATTCGTGCGTAACGACCATGATAGTCCAACTAAACACGGGAAATGTGGCATACGTGCCATATATCATTGCCACCGACAAACTTTCGCTCGTTGAAGGGTTACAAAGTCCGCTAAAACCGGCTGCCTGTCCGCCTCCAAGATTTCTGAAAGTCAGTAAGATGCCCAAATCGCCGTTGATGGAGGTTCTTTCATATTGAAACTGTTCTATTAAAGAACTCGTATTCGATCCTGTAAACGGATCTTCCGTCGTCCATACATAAATTTCCGAAATAGCGGTTGCGATATTCTCATTTTGATAAAGAATGGCAACCTGGTTGAAGACCGCGGTTATATATTTTTCTACCGCGGCAACACTTCCGCGAGATTGAAAGATGTCGTATTCGGTCTCGACGTAGAATCTGACTTTTTTGTGCGGACCGGACTCGCCGCGCTGTTTCAATAAAACCTCCGGCTCATACGGGGAAAAGCCGTCATCTTCGGTGCCGCAGGTCAGCGAGATTTGTTCTTTCAGGTTTTTGTCGTTGTACAAGATGTGTTTCCCCGATTGCGGTTCTTTGGCGATGTTGAAATTGCCTGCTGCCGTAGAGATAAGTCCCATGATTTCGTCTTCGTAGAATGTCATGGCGACCATGCTGTTGGGATCGTCCCGGACAATGCCGCGATAGTGTTTAATCTCTCTGTTGGCAGAAAAACGCTCTCCTGCCGAGGTCGTTACCACATAATCGTAAAAGTAGTTTGGCGCCTCTATCAATTCCAGCGTCATGTCGGAGAGTTGTAAGTTGATGGCGCTAACGCCGTTGTTGCTCAAATCGAGCGAGATGTTTCCGAAGAAAGAAACCTCGTCGGGATTGGTAAAATGTTTCAAAACCTCTGCCTCGGGGCTTGCCGTCGGAAGTACGGCGGTCTCAAAATAGATATTGTGTTCTTTGGCGTGTTGTACGTCGGAATACAACACATTTCCCTGTCCGAATAGCGAAAAAACGGCAAAACAGGATACTGCTAATAACATTACTGACTTTTTCATGTCTTAAAATTTTATTTAATATTTTATGGGGTGCAAAGGTACGATATTTTGAGAGAAAAACCGTATTTTTGAAAGTACCCTCTTATGTAACAAAAATGCAACTTATTCATTTTCAATTCATTTTGAATTTGTATTTTCATTGGATTATATTTTTTATGTACCGTATTATCACGCCGCCCCTTTCAATTTACTCAGATACTTTTCTAAACTTCTAATTTTTCGTTCTTTCCATTTTTCCTGATAGTCTATCAAGGATCATCTTTGCGACCGGTAACATTTTTTAGTAAACAAAAAGTTTCGTGCAAAGACGGAAGATGTCTAAAAAAACTCTCTTATACGGTATCTAAACGACCAATTGGGGGTTTTTCATCCGTGTGAACCAGACTTAGCCCACATTGCAGCCTTTCTCTCCGTAATACACTGAAAATTCTGATAAAAGTGGGATTTTTAGTACGAAAGGGTTGATATTTTCGGGTAACATTTTCATAAAGACTTGATAATGAGCATGAGTATTTTTCGGAAGTGCTTTGTAGTGCGAAAAATTGAACCAAACAAATCGCAAAAAACTCAAAACAAGATAGGTACAAGCTAAGGGCTGCAATGTGGGTTAAGCATCGCCGACGGGAGAGTTGAGAGTTGAGAGTGTGGCAATATATGATGTCATGGGACGTACTCACTACTCACATACTCCCTACTCACTACCCACCCTCGACCTCTCCCACCTCCCCGTCGGCATCTATTTCCTCCGCATCACCACCGAAAACGGAGCAGTAACGCGGAAGGTTGTTAAAAAATAGTCTGCACCTTGATTTACATGATTTAAGGATTGGTAGTCGACACGGATTAACACGGATAAAAATCTGTGAAAATCCGTGTTCTCCTGCCTCTTTGCACCCTTTGCGGTTTTCAGGATCTCACCCGCAACGTGGCAAAAAAGTCTCAAATCGCAAAATCGCAAATCTTATAAATATCTTCGTGTTTGAAAATAAGATGTCAATACACCACTTTCATCACAACTTCGCTCTTATTCCCCGCATAGTCAGTTACTTCTAAGGTGAAGATGTTGTCGCCTTTTTGCAGTTGGTCGTCGAAGGTGTAGGTGAGGAGGCGGTTTTTGCGGTCGTAGTCCATGAGTATCCATTTGTCGTTCAGTTTGCCGACGTAGGTGTTGATGCCGGAGAGGTTGTCGGCGATTTTTATCTGTATGTTTTGCTGTGCGGTGATTTTCTTTCCGTCCGCGATGTTGACGGGGGTGATGACGGGGGGTGTGATGTCGGCGGCGATGGTGAAACGTCCCATCTCCCTGATTTGGGCGACGACGGTTCCGTTTTGGAAGACGCTCTCCTGTGCCGCGAAGTTGCCTTTGCTGTCCACGGAGACGACAAACAGTTTGCTGCTGTCGTATTTCTTCAATGCGTCTTCGTCGGGTTTTATCATGAGCGAGGCGGGCGTTTTCATCGGGATTGCGGGCGTTCCGACCACGTGAACGGGCGCTAATGCAGACGCAGGACGTTGTTTTTCAACAGAATGTTGAAAAAAGATGTCGTCGAAAAAAACACCGGAGTTTCCGTAAAAACGAATGCCTTCGCCGGCATAGTCGAAACGCTCGTCCCATGCAATGGCGTAGCCGTTGATGTCTGTTTCGGATGGTTTTTTGTCGGCATCCGGCTCGGCGCTTTCGACATAAAACAATACGGTGGCTATGTTGCCGGCAAAGTCGCCGACTTCATATTTTACCTCGTAAACCTCTTGATTTTCAAACGTGTAAACGCCTCGTTCTTCGGTTATTTCGTAAATTTGAGCGCTGTTTCCGGGTTGTACTTCGGTGGTTTGAAACCGGTTTTTTTTGGCGATAAACTCGGCATAGTCAATAGAACTGTTGACGCATCGCGAGTTGTCGAAGTTGAGCCTGTCCATCTTTTGACGGAAAACGACCTTTTTATCAATAGAAAGCGTGATGGAATAGACGCCGTTTCCGGCGGTAGAGCCTGTTGACTGGTCTGTCGCCTGAATGCCGAAACTCGCTTTTCCTGCGATGCGGATGGTATCTTTTCCCGTCAACTTGTATTTCTTGTCGCTTCCGGTCAGTTTGATATTCAACGCTTTATATGCTTTCTCTATGGTTGTTTCGGGTGATTTGGGAATGATGCGGAGTTCTTTGAGCGTTGGAGGTGTTTTGTCTTCGATTTTAAATCCGAACGCCTGCGGGTTGAGCGGCTCTTCGGTCTCGGTATCGCGGATTTCAAAATGGAGGTGCGGACCTGCCGAACTGCCCGTATTTCCCGACAGAGCGATGACTTCGCCCTTTCTCACCGGCATCTGCTCCGGCTCAAGCGTGAGGTTGAGCGCAAAGGTCTCGTTCTTATACTGCTCGGCGGTTACGTATTCGGTGATTGTTTCGTTGAAACTTAAAAGATGTCCATATACGGAAGTATTTCCGTCGTAGTGTGTGATATACAACGCTTTACCATAACCCGAAGGTGAGACGGAAATGCGCGAAACGTAACCGTCGGCGATGGCATATATCTTTTTGCCGACCGCCTGCTGGGTGCGGATGTCAATCCCCGAATGGAAATGATTGGTGCGCGGCTCACCGAACGTCCCCGACAGCCCGATAGGAAAATCAACGGGGGAACGGTATGCGCTCTGCGCAAAAAGGGCAACAGGGAGAAAAAGAAGTAGATTTGAAATGATATACCTCATTTGGTACATGGTTTTCGTTACACGTTACTTTTTTATTTATCTTTTTATTTCAGCACGGAGACACGGAGACCACAGAGTTACACAGAGAACGGAGTATGTCATGCTGAACTTGTTTCAGCATCCCCTGCTTTATTCAGAGGATTTCGGGTCAAGCCCGCAATGATATACGCTTCGCTCTGCTCGCAATGACGGGAAGTCTCACAATCTCACGTCTCACCATCTCACATCTCATTTCTTCCTCCCCGGATACTGTTTCAGCGCCACCGCCAGCACTTCCATCGCGGCATGTAGGTCTTCCGCGTTCAGGACGTAACTGATGCGCACTTCGTCGGTTCCGAACTTCGGGTCGGAGTAGAAGCCCGACGCCGGAGCCATCATCACGGTTTGATTGTTGTACTCGAACTCTTCGAGCAGCCAGCGGCAGAAGGTGTCGCCGTTGTCAATGGGCAGGCGGGCTACGATGTAGAACGCGCCGGCGGGTTTTGGGCAAAAAGCGCCTTCCATCTTGTTGATGGCGTCGGCTACGATATTTCTCCGCAGGGTATATTCTTTGACGACGTCCGTGAAATAGTCTTCGGGCGTGTCCACGGCGGCTTCGGCGGCGACCTGTCCGAGGCTGGGAGGGCTGAGACGGGCTTGTGCGAACTTCATGGCTGCCGCCATGACCTCTTTGTTCTTTGAAATCAGACATCCCACCCGCACGCCGCAGGCGCTGTAACGCTTTGATACTGAGTCGAACAGAATGGCATGTTGTTCCAATCCTTCGAGTTGCATGACCGAGAAATGTTGTTTTCCGTCGTAGCAAAATTCGCGGTAAACCTCGTCGGCGAAGAGGTAGAGGTCGTATTTTAAGGCGATGTCGCGCAACGTTTCGAGTTCGGCTTTGGAATAGAGGTAGCCGGTCGGATTGTTGGGGTTGCACACCATGATGCCTTTAAGAACGCCTTTGTTAACGTTTTGAATGATGGTCTTTTCAAAATCGGCAATGGGGGGCAAGGCAAATCCCGATTCAATGGAAGAGGGGATAGGAACGATTTTAATCCCGGCGTTGACGGCAAAGCCGATGTAGTTGGCATAGAACGGTTCGGGGATGATGATACTGTCGCCCGGATTCAAACAACTCTGGAAAGCAAAAAGGATGGCTTCCGAGCCGCCCGTGGTAACGATGATGTCGTCGGGCGTGAGATGAATGTTGTAGCGGCTGTAGTATTCGACCAACTTCTTCCTGTACGAGATGTTTCCTGCCGAATGGCTGTATTCGATCACCTTATCCGGATAATTGTGGATGGCGTTCAGCATCGTTTCGGGTGTTGCGATGTCGGGCTGTCCGATGTTGAGGTGGTACACTTTACGTCCTTTTTTCTTCGCCTCATCGGCATACGGGACTAACTTTCTGATGGGCGACGCTGGCGCCGCTTTTCCTTTTTCTGAGATTTGGGGCATGATTCTTTGGTATTTTAAAAAATTTATTCTTCTTTTCGTATCATCAGCGAGCCGCCCGTATTATTTTCGGGGATGGCGGGGGCTGCTTCAACCACGTTTCCGTTGATATACAACGCTACCGGCGAGTTGGAGGCGTTGGAAACCACGTTGATGGTCTTGTTGATGCCGCCCAAACGCTTGGTATCGTATTTCACCGATATGGAATCTTTTTGTCCGGGCAAAATGGGATACTTCGGCGGATTGGGAACGGTGCAGCCGCACGACGACGAGGCTTTTTCGATAATCAGCGGCTCTTGTCCCGTGTTGGTAAACACAAAGTAGCACTGACCGTTAGCGCCCTTTTCAATCGTGCCGTAATCATACACGAAACGGTTGTTTTTCAGGTACTTCTGGTCGAAAGTCATTACCGGCGCATTATGATTATCGCCGCTAACCGGATTTTCCTGCGCATAGAGCGAAAATCCGACAAATAATAATAAAACTGAGCAAATAATTCGTTTCATCGTTTAAAAAAATTTTTAGTAAGCATGTAGGTGCAAAGATACGGTTTTTTTGGGATTTGGGATGTGAGATGTCAGGGCAAACGCATTAAAGTTTCCCTGTTTTTTCTTACTTTTTCTTTAAGTTATTAACAATCAGTTGTTGATATAATTATTTGATTAACAATGATTTATAATGGTTTCGCATTGATATTTTTCGTGCCTTTGCCTCATAATCAACAAATTAGAAATATTATGGTACCGAAGATTTTATCGTATTTTTGCAGCATGAAAGACACGAGAATAGAGCGGAAGAAATGGCATCCGTTATACGAAAAAAAATTTAATCGAAATTGGTTAAAGGACGTTTTTAGCAATTTATGTAATGATGTGAGCGTTTTTCATAAATACGGGTGAAAAATTCGATAAAATTCAGTGAAACACGTGGAAAATTTTACCCTTCATACCTGATGACGTCGCGTGCATCGCAAATCACCCCTGCCCCCAGCAGTTCTTCTCCGTCGTACCAGACGGCGAACTGTCCGGGTGTAATGCCGCGTTGCGGCTGGTCGAAGATGATACGGATGCCGTCTGCTGTCCGGAAGAGTTGCGCTGTCTGCAGCGGTTGCCGGTAGCGGATGCGCACGGTGTATCGTCGCGTTTCGCCGGCGTCCATGGATAAGTCGGGACGGAGCCAGTGGATGTCGTCGCTGTAGATGAAAAGTTCGTTGCGATATAATCCCGGATGTTGCTCTCCCATGCCGACATAGACGATATTTTTTTCGACGTCGGTGTCAATCACGAAGAGCGGTTCTTTCTTTCCGCCGACGTTCAGCCCTTTGCGCTGTCCGATGGTGTAGAAGTGGGCGCCGCGATGCTTGCCGATTATAGCCTGCTCAAGCCCTCCCGAAAGAGAAGATGTTGGGAAAACTTCTACAATATCTCCTTCTTTCGCTTGCAGTTGCTGTTGCAGGAAGGTGGGCAGGTCAACCTTTCCGACGAAGCAGATGCCTTGCGAGTCTTTGCGGTCTGCTGTCGGCAAGCCGAGGTCGCGGGCTATGCGGCGCACCTCCGGCTTTTCTAAGTGTCCGATGGGGAAAAGCACATCGGCGAGTTGTTCCTGTGAAAGTTGGCAGAGGAAGTAACTTTGGTCTTTGTTCTTGTCTGCTCCGGCTAAGAGGCGGTGGTAGGTTTTTCCATCTTTTTCGATGGTTTCTTTCCGGCAATAATGTCCGGTGGCGATGTAGTCGGCGCCGCGCTGTTTGGCTATGTCGAGGAAAGGACCGAACTTTATCTCTCTGTTGCAGAGGACGTCGGGATTGGGCGTCCGTCCCCTTTCGTATTCGCGGAACATGTACTCGACCACTCTTTCGCGGTACTCCGCGCTCAGGTCTATCTCGTGAAACGGAATTTGCAACTTCTTCGCCACCAACTGCGCCAGTAGCCGGTCGTGTTCGGCAGGACAGTCGCCCGACAAGACGCCAACGGTGTCGTGCCAGTTGACCATGAACAAGCCTTCCACCTCATAACCCTGCTCCTGCAACAACCAGGCCGCCACGCTGGAGTCCACGCCTCCCGAAAGTCCGATGATTACTTTTTTCACGCTGCAAAAGTACGATAAATTTATGAGATGTGAGACCGGAGATGAAAATGTGGTGAATGGGCGCAACTCGTGGCTCAGCCCTCTTTCAAATTGTATGCCTCCGCCGCCGGCACCCGCCGGATAGCGCCTGCCGGACACGCTTTCGCTATTCGACATTCGTTACAGTTTTTGCACAGTTCCTGTTTTATTTGCAGGTAGAGCGAGCCGTTGCCGAATGAGTTACAACCTTTTGCGCACTTTCCGCAAGCGATACAGAGCGTTTCGTTGATGGAGTACTCGAAGTAGGGTTCTTCTACAAATTTGCGTTGGATGGCGCCGGTGGGACACATCAGATTTTCGGCGGCGGTGTTCAGCTCTTTCACGTTTGCCCGATAGTAACCTCCGCACAGGTCGCAATAGCCGCATACTTTTACGGCATGCACGCATTTCACCGCCGAGGTCGGCAATACGCAATCGGTCTGACAGCGTCCGCAAAAGGTGCATCGCTGCGGGTCAATCTGCCAAAAATATTCTGCGTCCGTTACTGCTGATTTTCGGAAAGAGAAACCAAAAAGAGCCAATGCCGCTCCTCCGGCGGTCAGCCGTGCGCAGGTTTTTAAAAATTCCCGCCGACCGATGGGCGAGGTTCGTTTGTCTGTTTTCATATTTCTTTCATTTTTTATTTTCGCCTCTTCCTATCATCAATCCCGAATGAGCATTAAGTGGGGAAATTGCCGGTTTGCCCGTGCTTTTTTCGATTTGCTTGCGGGCGACTTGGGCGGCTTTCGCTCCTTCGGCTGCCACTTTTGCGCTTTCGGAAAAATTTACCGGTTGCCGTTCTATGGAAATATCGGTGGCGGCTACCTCTGCCAACATGTTGAGTACCAATTCGGTGTTGGTCATGTTGTCGCGGAGACTTTCCTTTTTCAGTCCTTTGAATTTCTTGTATTCGCGGGTTGTCATTCCGCTCCACGTTTTGCTCATCAAGTCGGTCAATTCGGCATATTCCGCGCCTTGTTGTACGCCGCTTTTATCCCATTCGTCGGTCAAGGCTTTGCGTACTTCGATGGATTTGATTCGCTGGTTTATCCAGTTTTCGCTGTAACCTAAACGACGGTAATTTTGGATGGCACGGTTAATGGATAGTTCAGGGTCAACGGTTTCGTTCATTCGCTCACTGCCAACTTTTGCGAGCCACAGTTTGAAGGGTTCGGCTTTGGGTGATGGAATGGATTGGATAATACGAAATAAATCTTTTGCATTTGCTGTCAGTGTTTTTCGATTTTTTCCTGTTTCGGTTTTCATTTCTATCTGGGGACAATTTGTCCCTATGTACTGTCCGAGAAGTTCATCACGTTTACGAAGTTTTTTTAAATAGTCTGTAGGGTTAATACTGTCGGTTAATACTCCTACTACGTCAACTATCGAAAAATACCATTCTTCCTGTTCTTCGTCCCAAATAGCACGTATTTTCCTGTTTTCAAACAGTTTAATCTTGTCTTTCATGTTGTTTTATCATTTTTAAATGTTATGTTTTATCATCAATTCTACTTTTTCACACCTTTACGCAACGGACACTCCTTTTCACACCCTGCACACGATTTTTCCGTAGAGGAGACGTTGCACGCAACGTCTTTACAATATACGGTAATCGTCTTATTGTTTGCGATGTATATGTTTTCGCCTGAGACCTTCATCCTGTAAGCCGCCGTTCCGCCGCCCAACATGTTGCTGTCGAACAGAACCGTTCGGAATTTGCCGTCTTTGCCGTAACATGAGATGCGGGGGATGCCCTTTTCGGAAGTCAGAATATTCCCGTCGGGGCTTTTTTCGAGATAGACGGGATTGCAGCAGCCGGCAAAAGCCCCCGCCTGCGTTCCGCTTTTTCCAAACGACGTAATAAATTCACCATCAACCGTATAACTCTCGATGCTGTATCTGCCCGAGTTGGAACAGTAAATCGTGTCGTTGACGCCGACAATGCCAAACGAGTAACTGGGAATGATAAATCCGTCGGGACTTTTGATGAAACGCACAAATCCGCCCTGTTTGTCGTATTGGGCGATGTGTTTGTTCTCCGCGTCGGTTACAAAAACATAGTCGGCGGTTGTTGTAAACGCGCAATAATCGGTGTTCTCGCTGCACGCTTCCCATTCCTCTTCTTTTTCTCCGTCGGAGGTGTATAAATCTATACGGGTGGGGTATAAAAGGTAAATTGTGGTTTTCGTAGAGACGGGGCGTGCCCCGTCTTTACAACGGTCAACAACAATATCGCGCACACCCGCCTCTATCTCAAAATCGCGTTGATGTTTGCCCGATAAATCGAAAACCGAAATTTTATCGGATAGCGCGACATACACCGCATCTTCGTCTATGGCAAAACAGCGTATTTTGGCGGCGACGTCAAAACTGTTGGTCTTTTTGTAAAAGGAGACAAAGGTGGTTTCCGTTGCTTCCTCACCCGCTTGCGCCGTTTTTTCTTTCGACATCATCGAATAAACCATGTACGATACAAAACCGATGATGAGGAGAAATATCAGGATGTTTAATATGGTTTTAAAAGGTTTCATGAAAAAAAGATTTGCGGCAAAATTACGAAAAAAACGCGGACTGTATTGAAAAAAATGTACCTTTGCAACTTGAAATAAGGGATGTAAAATAAATATTTAAAATTAATGATATAAAAACCAATGAATGAGATACATTACACTGAGAAAAACATGATAGAGTCGTATTCTGCCGTCTTAAATAGTTTGAGCGTTCTTTCTAAAATTGAACTCATGGAACGGTTACTCAAATCGTTGAGAAACGAACAAGAAAAAATCGCTTTGACAGCAAATGACGAATTTATTCCCGAAAAATCTGCTGAACAAATCATTGCCGAACTTCGGGAAAGTCGTAACTTTGGAAAAACACGAATCATTGAGCCTTTTTAATATTTTGACAAAATGGAAAAATATTTGTTGGACACTAATATCTGCGTTTTCTATTTTAAAAGAATGATTATGTACTACCTAAAACCCGAATACAATAAACCCAGCGCTCATCCCGCAGCATCAAATACCCGTCAGCGTATGCCATCGGACCCCATGCGTCAATGCCATCCATGATGCGCTGTTTTTTAACCAATTCCGGTTTTTTCTGTTCTAACTTATAAATATACAGTTCGCCGTCGTCTTTCAGTGCGAACAGGTGGTTGCCGATTATCAGATACGGACCCAATCCAAACCGTTCGTCTGCCGCCGATTCCCATATCGGGACGCGCAGGTTGGAGGGCGAATATGCCACCAATTTGCCACGTCGTCCGCCGCCGTCCTTTGGTAGAACGGTGATGACCATCTGTTCGTATAGTAGCGGCGTTTGCTGTTCGCTCGACAGTCCTTCGCTCGGTTTGTACTGGTCGGTGATGGTGGCTGTCCATTTGCCGTTCGTGTTTTTCACCTGCAACAGTGCGCCGCCCGCTCCGTAACCGGCAACCAACGCTATCTCGCTGCCTGAGATCTGCAACGGCGACGGAGCGATGACCGACGGCTTCCATTTGTCAACACTCCACAGCAATTCTCCCTTGTCGGCAGCCTCGGCAGATACGCCACACACGCCTCCGATGCCGGCATAGACGTACATCCTCTTCCCGCCAAGCGTCATCGGCATCACGGAAGAGTGCGACATTTTATACTCCACCGTATTGGGCGTCTGCCAGACGACTTCGCCCGTTTCGCAGTCAATGCCTGCCATCAGCGTCTCTTTTCCGGCGGGAGATAGAATCAGTTGGTCGTCTTCTATGCGCGGGCATTGTCCCGAATACCAGAACGGGACTTCGGTTTGAAACTGTTTTTGGACGTCCAACACCCATTTCAGTTCGCCCGTCGTCGGGTCGCAACACATCACGTGCGCCTGTGGTCCAATGGTGATTACGTATTTGTCGGTTACGGCGGGGATGGTGCGCGAAAAACCGTGATTGCGTTTCATCGGCGACCGGTACCAGCGTCGCCACAGTTCCGTGCCGGATTCCAAGTCGAAACAGCGCAACATGTCCGAACTCAACGGCTCGTCATAATCCAACAGATACGCCCGACCGTTGTAAATGGCAGGCGCGGCATGTCCTTCGCCGCTCTCCACCTTCCATAGCACCGGGAAATCGGACGAAAAATCGAATGTGTCGCCCGTGCGAACAATGTTGGTATAGTCGCTCCCTCTGAAACATGCCCATTGTCCTCTCCGTTGTTCCGTCCGTTGTTCCGTAGAGACGCGATTAATCGCGTCTCTACCCTCACCATCGGCATAGTGCATAAAAAACTCCCCGATGACGACGTCGTCGGCTTTCCGCTCTTTCCCTGCCGGACGGTTGTCCGCACCCGGATTTTGGACGGTCAAGCCATAATCAGGCGTGTAGAGATGCCAAAAGACGATGGCGCCGGCGTAAATCACGGACAGGAGGATGGTGATGAGGATGAGGGTTTTCTTTTTCAATTTATATTTTTATTGTTTTTCTTTTTGAAAATACTTATCAAGTAATGCCTTAAATTCTGATGTATCTTTTATATTGGCAAAGTCATCATCTTTTTCAATATCCTCTCTATTTTTCCGATTGTGCAATAAAGATTTTTCCAACCACGCTAAGGATTCATTTTTATCGCCCAGTAATGAATGCAGACATGCAAGGTTATAACTTCCTCTCCCTTCTTTTATCGTTTCCGCTTTTAGTAAAAGTGTTTTTATCTCCTCTGCCCGTAAAGCAATGTCTTTTTTCATTGTTCCTAAAAATAGTAACGCAGTGCCCCAATTGTTGTACGCATCAGCATAGGCCGGATTTAACTCTGTGGCTTTTTTGTATTTTTCAAAACTTTGATTAACCAGTTCTTCATCGCCTTTTATTTTTCCTAAACCGAATAACACAATTCCCCAATTGCCGTACGCATTAGCATAGTTCGGGTCTAATTCTGTGGCTTTTTTGTATTTTTCAAAACTTTGATTAACCAGTTCTTCATCGCCTTTCATTTTTCCTAAATCGGATAACGCAACTCCCCAATTGTCATACGTATTAGCATGGTCCGGCTTTAATTCTGTGACTTTTTTGCATTTTTCAATACATTGATTAAACAGTTCTTCATCGCCTTTTATTTTTCCTAAATGGGATAACGCAACTCCCCAATTGTAGTACGCATTAGCATTGTCCGGGTTTAACTCTGTGGCTTTTTTGCATTTTTCAATACATTGATTAAACAGTTCTTCATCGCCTTTTATTTTTCCTAAATTGGATAACGCAACTCCCCAATTGTAGTACGCATGAGCATTGTCCGGGTTTAACTCTGTGGCTTTTTTGTATTTTTCAATACTTTGCTTAAACAGTTCTTCATCGCCTTTTATTCTCCCTAAACTGGATAGCGCAATGCCCCAATTGTTGTATGCATCAGCATAATTTGGGTTTAACTCTGTGGCTTTTTTGTAGTATAAACGTGCTTCTTCAAGGTCATTAAGTTCATTTTTTGTTTGAGCGTCGTATGCTTTCCAGAACCAATCTTCTGCTGTATATTGGGCTTCGGTTTTTGTTTCTTTGATTTTTTCGACTTGTGTTTCAACCTTTTGTTTTTCATCTGTTGATAATTCACTTGGTTGCTTTTTTCTTATGTCTTGTAGCGCTTCATAACTTGCTTCTTTATTGCCTTCAATTTCTTTTAAAGAATCCTCGGCTTTCTGTTTTATTTCATCACTTGTTGCTTTATTTTTTTCAATTTCTTTCAAATAATCCTCGGTTTTCTGCTTTATTTCTTCAATGGCATTTTTTTCTTTTTCTATCTCTTTTTTTAATCGTACAGTTTCTTCCAATTCCTTTTCTACCTTTTTTTCACTTTTTTCTGTTTTTCTTGTAAGCCGATAAATCATTACGGCAACGCCAATACTGATAAGCGTTGCCCAAATACCCATAAATCCCAACAGCCAATCTATTTTTTTATCTTGTAACCGAACATATTGTTCCTGTCTATTAATACTCTCTTGTATCTGCTCTTTTTGTTGGCTGATAGTGTGTTGTAGCGTCACAAAGTCTTTTTGCAATCTTTCAACTTCTTTTTGTTGTATTTGCAATTTCAAGTCAACTTCGGTTTGGGTATAGGTGTTGGGGGAACTTTGTTGTTGCTGCGCACATACACTAATGCTTAGTAACAAAAATAGAAAAGAAAAAAATGGTTTCATGGTTTTATATTTTTTATTAATAACTTATCTTATTTTATACCCCATCAAGCCATCCCCATGCCGCACATACATCACGCCTCGATAAATCACCGGATGCGCAAAATGCTGCTCGGAGCCTAAGGTGATGGGAAATTTGCCGACGATGTCGAGTTTTTGCGGATTTGGTTTCACTAATGCCATTTCTCCTTTGTCGGAATAGAGGTACAACATGCCGTCGGCGGCGATGATGTTGCCTCTGGCGAGGGTTTTGTCGCTGTACATGACCTTTCCGGTTTTCCATTCTACGCAATGCCAGTGTGTTTTTTCGCCGGAGCCGTAGATGTAGTCGCCGAATTTTATCACATGCCCCGTCTGATGTCCCAGTTCGGTTATCTCCCACACTTTCTCTACGTCTTTGCCGCCGTTTGTCAGGCACAGCATGACGGAGCCTTTGCCGTAACTGCTCATGCAGAACAACATGTTATCGCTATAAACCGGCGTGTTGGGATGCTCCCGATACTTGTTGGTATGATGGTACGACCACAGCAGTTTACCGTTCGACGCATCCACGCCGATGATATAGTCCGACATCATCACCGCAATTTGAGGTACTTGTTGGTCACCGATATAGATGGGAACGCCATATCCCGACATGACACCCGCTCCTTCCGAACTCCAGATAACATCGCCCGTCGTTTTGTTCAACGCCACTACGTTGTGCTTTTTCCCGCCGGGCGCGATAATCAGTTTATCGCCGATTATCAAGGGTGGACCGTGCCAGCCATGTTTGGTGTTTTCGGCTTCGTAGTCTTGGGCGTAGTTCTTTTTCCACAGCAGTTGCAGCGATTGCATGTCGTAGCAAAACAGTTCTGCCATTCCGCTTGTGATATACAGTTTACCGTCGTTGGGGATTACTGTACTGCGGGCGCCGGGGTAGTTTTCGTCAAATTCGTCGCCATATTCGACCTTATGTAAGAGTTTGCCATCCATGTTCAAAACATACAGATAGCCTTTGCCATCGGTATATCCGGTTACGAAAAGTCTTTCATCGGCAATGGATACGGAAGAGTATCCAAGTCCCAAGCCGTCGAAATGCCAAAGCAGTTCGGGTCCGTTGGCAGCCCACGAGGTCAGCAGTCCGGTCTCTTGGCTATAGACGCCTGTGCGGTCGTAGCGCCACTCAACGGTGTTTTGCGCCGACAAAATGTGGCTTGCACACAATAGTAAACAATAAAATATACTCGCCGCCTTTTTATTTTTGTTTGTCGTTGCCATAATTAATGATTTTCAATAAATTCCTCCCTGCTTCCGTAATTCTATACCGTTGAAGCGGACTTGTTTTTTTATCGGGATATTCCATCTCTATCCAACCGATTTTCAGGAGCGGGTCTAAATATTTTTTCCGGTTATCATGATGATTACTCAGGTTCATGCCGACAAACAATTCATCACGTTTAATCCATCGTGTTGCAAAACTTAAAATTTCTTCTACTCTGTCATGAAGTGGCTTGTTTAGAATATTTTGAACTTGGTCACCAACTTGGTCGTCAGCTTGGTCGTCAGCTTGGTCGTTAGCTTGGTCGTCAGCTTGGTCGTTAGATTTATCACAAACTTGGTTACTAACTTGGTTACCAACTTTATCGTTAGCTTTATCGTTGGCTTTATCGTTAACTTTATCGCCAGCTTGGTCGTCAGCTTGGTCGTCAACTTGGTCGCTAACTTGGTCGCTAACTTGGTCACCAACTTGGTCACCTGCATGTTCCAAATACTCCGGATTTATGGGCAAAGTTACCAAAAAGTAAGTCCCATCCGCATCGGTTTCGATGATTGGTTGAGGGGAATCGTTGTTCGTCATTTCCCTGTGCATTTTCGGGAAACCGGTGCCTCGTCCTTCCGTTAAGTCTAATTCTTTCAGGAAATCGCCGATACGGCGGTTGCGGTAATCCCTTGCTATAACTTTCCGGTTATTCAGAATTTGTGTGTCCACAGGAGGAAGTGCGCTCGGATAACTCAACACTGTAATCATATCGGGAAATATCTGTACCTCAATCGGTTTACCCAAGTCGTAACCTTTATGATAGACAGCGTTCGCCAATGCTTCCTCCACTGCTTGATAGGGATAGTTGTAAAACCGACGCGCCTCTGCCCGATTTGGCACTTTTATCACGTGTTCGTGAATAATATTTGATTTGATAAAACTCAGCGCATCCCGCAATTGGTTATGTAAGGCCCCTTTGAAATAATGTTCGGTAAAATTATCCCCTATATCGTCCCTACGCCAAACGACTTCTATCCATGTACGGTCAAAGAATTTTTCCGGTTTGCGTGAGAAAAAGAGCAATCCGACATTGACAGGGCGCAAATATTCATCCGAGCCTTTGGCGATGTGCATATTACACACAAGTTCTGCCAGACTGATACGCTTACTCTCCTCATAAAGGTCGCTTTTCACTTCTTGTAAATATGCCTGTATCAATCCCAAATCAAAATCGTCAATGGTAGCCTCCTGATTGATACGGTCGTCGAACGGAACACGGGCTGCCAATTCATACATGCGTCGCAAAGTTTCATTTTTCGCAATCACCGTACTTGATCCAACCCGAATGTAAAACTGACGTTGCGCCTTGTCGCCCAAAGTTGTGGGTGCGGAATATGGACGAAAATCGCCGGCAGGACACCACAAAACCAAAATGTGCTGTTCATCTATCACGTATGGCTGCATGATTGGCAAGTAAGCCGGCTGAATCCGGTTCCCTAATTCGAAAATCTCATTTTGGATTTTGTCTAACTGATTTTGTTGCAGTCCCGAAACCGGAAAAACAGGCATACCGTCTTTGGCATCAATGCCTATGATAATGTAGCCTCCGCCCCAGTTATGCAAATCGTTGGCGAAGGCACACATTATATGAATCACCTCTTCGGGATTCCATCCGCGTTTGAACTCCAAACGTTCCCATTCGACACAATGTCCATGGAGCAGGTCTTTTATGTTAATGGGCAGGCTCATCGTTATTATTTCAAATCAAAACAAAACAGCAAGTCGTGGTCTCTCACGTAGAGTTTGCCGTTGGCGACGACAGGATGTGCCCACACCATGTTGTCGGTTGTCGGTATCTGGGTGCGTTCCGGTATTTCCAAAGTGCCGAACTCTTTCCATCCGTCGGGAGAGGCTGCCACGACTGTAAGCGTGCCGGAGCGTTCTTCCTGAAGAATCAGGCGGTCGTTGACGGCGAGCGTTGCACCTTTGCCGAATTTGGTTACTTCGCCCGTTCTTCCCGTGCTCCAAACATTTTCGCCTGTTTTGAAATCCTGACACGTCCAGCCGGACGTTTCTGAGAAGCCATAGATATATCCGTTCATCAACACTACGCCGCCGTGATGGTTGAGCATGTTTTTATTGGAATAAACGACCTCTGCCTCAAATGTATCACTGCCTTTGACGAGTTTGATGGCGTTACAACTCGAATTATAACTTGCCGTAACATAAACCACGTTATCTTGATAGATGGGTGTTGGAATGATAGCCGTTCGATAGCCTTCAACATCCACGCTCCACAGCAGTTTTCCATCTTTTGCCGATATGCCCGCTACGCCTTTTGCCGCCTGCTGGATATATTGACGGACGCCGTCTATCTCAGCGACAATCGGGGAGGAATATCCTGCCTCGTCCGTCCACTCTTTGCTTGTCCAGACGACGGCGCCGCTGTCTTTGTCTAACGCCACCATTGCGCCCTGACTGCCGCCCGGCGTGCAGATGACCACGTTGCCATCTATCAGGGGCGACTCGCTGTAACCCCATTTGGACATGATTTTACCGCCAAAATCCGTGATAAAATCTTTTTGCCAAATCACTTTGCCGTCGGCAGCCGAAAGGCACACTATCTGTCCGATGGCGCGAATCAGGTAAAGCCGGTCGCCGTCCACCGTGATTGAGCCGCGGGGACAGTTTTCGCGGTCTTCGACAACTTCCCGACCGAGTTCCTGTTTCCATTTCAGGTTGCCCGTTTTCGTGTCTAAGGCGAAGGCAAAGCCGACACTATCCATCGCGCCCTGACAGTAGAGCGTCGTTCCGACGACAGTGGGAGAAGAATATCCCATCCCCGCCTCTCTAAACGTCCAGGCAAGTGCAGGTTTTTTCTCTGCCCAATCCAAATTAACATTCGCGCCTTTCACGATGCCATCGTTGTCTGCGCCACGCCATCTTGCCCAGTCTTGGGCGGTTGCTTCCATGGCGGTAATCATCAAGATTACTGCCATAATAATTACTTTTGTTTTGTTTGTTGTTACCATAATTATCAGAAATTTAAAAATATATTTATATGATAGAAATACTCATCCGTGTTATTTGTCATACTCCATGTTTTTCTTGATACATCATTGTTTTTATCTCCTTATCTGTGTTCCCAACAAGACCGGAAGAAACGGCACATCCGCGTAAACGGGCAGATAGCATCAAATTTTTATTTCTTTTTCTTCTAGGAAGCATTAATCTGAAAAAGTTTTCGACCATTATCGAATAATCATCCTTTTCATAGCGCTTTTGAATCGCTTTGACAATATCACCGGAAATAGATACGGTAAATTCTTCTTTTACTAAAACGCTCATCTTAAAAAGATATTTATCAATATCGCTGCAAAGATACGTAAAAATTTAATAACAGTGAAAAATAATCGTTCTCATTTTATCTTATAAGCCATCAGCGTGTTCCCATGCCGCACATACAGAACTCCCTGATAAATAACCGGATGCGCCCAATGCTGGTCGGTGCCTAAGGTGATGGGGAACTTGCTTATCAAGTCAAACTTTTCGGGCGTAACTTTCACCAATGCCATGTCGCCCTTTTCGGAGTAGCAGTAGAGCATGTTGTCGGCGGCAATCACGCAGCCGACGGCGATGGTATTATCTTTATATTTGATTTTTCCGCTTTTCCAATCCACGCAAAACCAATATTTATTGGCGTCGCCCGACCCGTAAACGTAATCGCCGATTTTGACCATGGCGCCGATTCTCGAATCTATGTCGGACAGCGTCCATGCGACTTCCACCGATCGTCCTCCGTTAGTCAGGCGGAACATCGTGGAACCTTTGCCGTAGCCGCTGGTGCAAAGCAGCATGTTGTCGCCGTAAATGGGCGTGTTGGCATGAACCGACCACTTGTTTTTATTTTCGTGCGACCAGAGTTTTTTTCCGGTGGCGAAGTCAATGCCCAAGATATGGTCGGCGGTCATGGTAACAATCAACGGAACATCCTGATCGCCAATATAAAGCGGGGAACAATAGGCGGAAAGGTCGCCTTCGCCCGCGCACGACCATATCAGCGAACCGTCATTTTTATTCAACGCCACTACGTTATGTTTTTGTCCGCCGGGCGTAAATATGATCTTCTCGCCGACGATGAGCGGTGATTCGTTGACGCCCCATTTGATGTTCTTGCTCCCAAAGTCGGACTGAAGGTCTTTTTTCCAGACTAAGTCTAACGTGTTTTGGTCGAAACAAAGCAGGTATCCCGTTCCGGTTATCAAATACAACTTGCTGTCGTTGATGGTAATGGTGCCGCGCGGTCCGTTGTAACTTTCGTCCCACTCTTTGCCATACTCTTTCTTGTTCAACAACTTGCCATCCATGTCGAAGATATAGATGTAGCCGATGTTTCCGGTCATGCCGGTAACGTAAATCTTACCGGCGTCAATGGCTACCGACGAATGTCCTTCGCCCAAACCGTCATAATGCCACAGCAGTTGCGGTCCTTTTGCGGGCCACGATTTTAACAGACCCTGCTCGTTGTAAACTCCGGTGCGGTCTTCGCCGCGCCATTGAATTGTGTTCTGCGCCGTCAAAGAAACGGCGATGCTCATTAATACTAAAAAATTAGTTACTTTCATTTTATTATTTTTATTACGTTTTTATTAGCCAATCCAATATTGGCACAATATTTATTGTTTTATTGTTTTCCGACAATGTTCTATTTTCATTTAAAGTGATAAGTGTGAGGTTGTTACACTTCAATTCTTCGGAGGCTCGAAAAAGTGCATTTGTTTCGCGTTTGAAAGTTTTTACAGCCGAAATATCAACGGAAACCTGAATTAATTCCACAATTGCATTATCATTACACAACACAAAATCAATTTCATACCCATTTTGGAAATAATACACATCGTTCAAGGTCTGATTTCTACGTCGAAATAATTCAACACCGACAATATTTTCGAATCGCCAACCAAAATTTTGTTCTGAAAAACCCTCTTTCGCTACCGAAATAAACGCTGTATCAATAGCATAGTTCTTTTCGTTGCGGATACGCACCTTGCTTTTGAAAGAAAATTTTTGAATGCTCAACAATAAATATGCCTGACGAAGATAACTCACATAATTTTCTGCCGTGTGTGCAGAGCCAAAAGAGAACATTTCTGCCAATTTTTTGTAATTGGTTTCGGCGGCAACGGTATCGGTCAAATAATCTGCCATTTTTCGCAAAGATTCAGGGTAACGAACAGAAAATCGCTGCTGTATATCTCTGGTTATTATTGAATTGAAAAGATTTTTGATGTATGCCTTTTTATTTTTAACCGTAAAGAGTTCCGGAAATCCACCCTGCGAAATATATTCCTCAAAAGCCGCTTTTTTAGCCGCAACGCCGACGGTAGAATCATCATCGAAACGAATATTTTTGAATCGCAAAACTTCTAAAAAAGAAAATGGAAACAACTCTACCTGATTGTAACGACCTGTAAGATGGGTACTTAACTCGCTACTCAACAATTTGGCGTTAGAACCCGTAATAACCAATCTTATTTTTTGCCTCAACAAACGATTGACAAACAAAAACCACGATGGAATATTTTGAATTTCGTCGCAAAACAAATAGTTAAACTCGCCATAAACCATATACAAGGCTTCGAGTAAAGAGTTCAGTTCTTCGGATTTCAAGCCATAGAGGCGTTCGTCGTCAAAATTTATGTAAGCATAATTTATATTATTCTGTTTCAATACTTTATGACACATTGTTGACTTTCCGCTACGCCGTACCCCGATAACAATTTGTGCCAACGAACTATCCAAATCGAAGTAAATTTCCTCTTGTCTCGGTATTAAATCGGACAAGCGAATGTCATTCTTCTCTTTCTGCTGGTCTAAAACCACTTGTTTATAACCATTTACGTCCATCATGCTATATTTGTTATCGCGCTGCAAAGATACTAAAAAAACAATATAACTGCACTATTTCGACTGTTTTTGAATTTCAAACTGCACTATTTTGCCTGTTTTTCATTTTCAAACTGCACTATTTCGATAACTTGTTCGACTGTCATGTTTGTGATGGTAGCGATGGTGGCAATGGGGATGCCGGCGCGGTGGCTGTTGAGGATGGTCTGCTCTTTTTCGGCTTCGAGTTTGGCTTCCGCTGATTCTTTTTCGGCTTTGAGTTTGGCTCGTTCGGCTTCGCCTTTTTCGATGCCGATGGCTTCGCCTTTTTTCAACCCTTCTTTCAACCCTTTCGCCTCGCCTTTTTTCAACCCTTTTTCCAAGCCCTTTGCTTCGCCTTCTTCGCGTCCTTCCCTGAAAGCAGTCCTTGTCTCGCTGTCGCGGATGATTCTGTCTTTCAACTCGCGTTCGTATTGCTTTTTCTCGCTTTCGGTGAGATTGTCGTATGCCAACCTCTCACGGGCTTGCTCTAAGCCCTGCGCCGTGAAATCATCTCGTATCTTGTTGTTCTTCAGGTAGTAGATCCATTCGTCTAAGGTGTCTTTGGCGACGTCGTCAAAGTTGTTCACTTTCAAGATGTAGTATTCGGGGTACAAGTCGCCGACAAACTCTTTTTCGTAAACTGCGCGCTGTTTCTCGGCAAGTTGCAGTTCTTGGTGGGTATGGAGTCCGGTAAAGTTGGTGATTCCGTGATAGACGTAGTCGTCGCCTACGCCAAGGTCGAAATAGACGATGTTGATGGAATAGACTTTGCGAACCATGCTGTAGGCGTTGCCCTTGTGCATGTAGTCGGCGATGGTCTTGCTCACGCCGTAGAGCATCCGTTTGAAGTAGTCGTCCTCACCGTAAAACTGCATTTCGATGATGACTAACTCTTTGTTGTCAATCTCAACGAGGATGTCCACTCGGTTGTATTTATCGTCTTTCTCTTCCTGATTGGTTTCGCTATCGCCGATGTGCTTGATGATGACTTTGCGGCGAAGCAACTCGCTCAGAAAGCCTTCCAAGACCTCGTAGTTTGCCTTCTGGCGAAGCAGACGCTTCATCGCCCAATCAAAAGAAATCATGCTGCGGATTTTTACTTCTTTCATAATTAAATCTTTAAATTTTTTTGTGCAAAGATACGGATTTTTCACCACACTCTTTTAATAAATGCTAACTTACATCATCACCTTCACCCCCAGAAACACTGTTCGCGGCAGCATCGGACCGTAGATATAACTTGCATCTCTCAATTCGCCTTTGTCGAAGTCTTTTTGATAACTGTTGAAGATATTTTTCATTCCGCCGTTTAACTGTAATGTAACGTTGTCTTTCAATTGGAAATTATAGGCGATTTTAGCGTTAAGGTCGAAGAAGAGGGGTGTTTGCACTTCGGTATCTTCGGGGATATAACTTGCAAAATGCTGCACCAGCATACTTCCCGTATAGACGCCCGACAGGGAGAGGTCTAACTGTTTGAGTGGGGAATACGCTGCGGTGATGTAGCCGTAGTTGGAAGGGGAGCGGAACATTTTGCGTTGCGGTTCTACAGTTTCGCTCCATCGTTCGGGATCTTTGTAGCGGCTTGATTGGATGGTAAATCCCGAATTGATTTGGAAGTTCTTAGATAGAGCCACGTCCGCTTCCAAGTTGATGCCGGCAACGGTGGCACCCGAACCGTTTCTGCGTTCTAAAATCAGGTTTCCGTCGTCGTCGTTGCCGATTTCTTCCAAGAGGAATACGTTGTTTAAGTCGGTATAAAAGCCTTCTGCCAGAAACAGAAACGCCGTTTTTGAATAGGATTGGCTCAATTCTACGGAGAAATTGACGCTGTGCGATTTTTCGGGTTTGAGGTCTTCGGCGACGTGAATTAAAGCGACGTCCTGTCCGACGGCAATAACGTGTAAATCTTCGTCAAATGCCTGAGGTCCGCGGTATCCGCCGGCATAACTGCCACGAAGGTTTAACCACGAAAGCGGTGCATAACGGGCGCTGACTCGCGGAATGACAATCGGATTGTCTATCATGTTGTGCTTGTCCAATCGTCCTCCTATAAGAATGCTTGCCTTTCTGTTGCTCCATTCGTTTTGGGCAAAAAGGGAATATACGCCTACGGTTTGGTCTATAACTTTGTGATAGCCAAGCATTTCGTCTTTCAGTGCATTGTGGGAGTATTCGATGCCGCCGATGAAAGTAGCCGGCATAAACAGAAATTTGTTCATTTGGATAGTATATTGTCCGCCCGACACCAAAGAGAAGTCCTGTGTGTTTCCGTAAGCGTTAGGGTCTTTTCCTGTTCCGTAATAACTGTCTCTGTCAATATTTTGCACCGAAGAATAAATCTGAATGGCGTGTCGGGCGTCTTTTAGAAAGATGTCATATTTAAACCCTCCCGAATGGATGTTATGGTTGATTTGTTCGGCGATGTCGGCTTCGTGGGGCGGGCGGTTGAAGTTGTTGCCGCCTCTGCGAAATTCGTCAATGGTGTGATATTCGAGGGTTAGTTTACTGTTATTGCTCACTCTGTAGAACCCTCTGAATCCGATGCTTTTCATGTTTATTTTGCCGATTTCCGAAAAACCGTCCTTGTCGTAATCGAAAGGCTCTCTTTGACGGGCAGACGCAAAAAGCGTAACGCCTGCTTTACTGTTGTTGGAAATAAGCGAGGCATTGAGGTTGGTCGTGATGTCGGGCGTTGTCCCATAAATCAGGTTGGAGGTGTTGCTGACCGAAAGAGAATTTCTTATAGGCTCTTTCGTAATAATATTGACCGAGCCTCCCACCGCACTCGAACTGTATAACGCGGAACCGCCACCTCTGATGACTTCCACCCGATCAACCATATTGACCGGAATATGCTCCAACCCGTAAACTCCCGCCAAGGCGCTGTTAATGGGGCGACCGTCTATTAAAATCTGCGTGTAAGGACCTTCCAAGCCATTAATCCGTAGTTGCGAGAAACCGCAGTTTTGACAATTATTCTCAACCCGCAGTCCGGGTTGAAAGTTAAGCCCATCTGCCAAACATACCGAATTGACCGTCTCAAATGTTTTCGGCGTGAGCACATTGACGATGCTGACGGCTTCTCTGCGGTTGGCATCGCTCCTACGCGCCGAAACCACCACATAATCCAACATGAACGCGCTCTCCTCCAACTCGAAATCAACCT
Source organism: Bacteroidales bacterium (assembly GCA_009777825.1). Classification (GTDB taxonomy): domain Bacteria; phylum Bacteroidota; class Bacteroidia; order Bacteroidales; family WRLA01; genus WRLA01. The sequence continues at coordinate 24,006 of WRLA01000004.1, read as the reverse complement.
CTATAGTCTTTTTGCCCTCTACATTGATATCTATTTCCTGTGATTCGTATCCTATGTATGAGGCGACAACGGTACAAGGTCCGACAGGAAGATTGTTGATACGGTAATGCCCCGACGCATCGGTAATACTGCCTATGGTTGTCCCTTTAACGACCACCGTTACGTATGGAAGATGTTCCTGTGTCTTTTTATCTAAGACATGACCTATAATGTTGGCGTCTGTCGTCTTTTGCGCTTGCACGGCTACTGCACTCGCTGCAAATAAAATGGCAATAACTATTTTTTTGATTCTGCTCATTATCAAATTATTGTAGTGTATTTTCAATTTTCCTCACAATCTGTTCCCTGTCCACGCCCGTGCTGATGATGCTTATTTTCACGCCGCTCATCTGTTCGATTGTGCGGACGTAGTCGGTGAAGGCGGCGGGCATTTGTTCCCAGGTGCGGTTGTTCAGGTCGGATTGCCAGCCGTTGACTTCGATCAGTTCGGGTTGGATGTCCGTGATATCGAAGGGCATGTAGTCGAACGAGGTGTCATCTTTGCGGTAATGGGTGCAAATTTTTATTGTTTCGAAGTTGTTCAGCACGTCGGCTTTGGTGAGGATGATGTCGGTAACGCCGTTCAGCATCACGGCATAGCGGAGGGCGGGGATGTCGAGCCAGCCGCAGCGACGGGGACGTCCGGTGGTCGAGCCAAATTCGTTGCCTTGCCGGCGCATCCGTTCGCCGTCGTCGTCGGACAGTTCTGTCGGAAACGGTCCGCTGCCAACGCGCGTGCAATACGCCTTCACGATGCCAAACACTTTCCCGATGTTGGACGGTGCGATGCCCAATCCCGAACAGACCCCCGCAATGGTGGTGTTGGACGACGTTACAAAGGGATAGGAGCCGAAGTCAATATCCAACAGACTGCCTTGTGCGCCTTCCGCCAGAATCTTCTTCCCTTCCTGCAACATGGTGTTGAGAAAGTATTCACTGTCAATGTGTTCAATTTTTTTAATCACGGCGATGGCGTCTTTCCACTGTTGCTCGTACTCGGCAAACGACATGCCGTCAATCTTCACGGCGGCGATGTCGAAGTCGTAACTTGCCGCAATGCGGAGGTGTCCGGCTTTGGTGGCTTCATATTTCTCGTAGAAGTCGGCGTAGTGGAGGTCGCCGATGCGCAAACCGTTACGTCCCATTTTGTCGGTATAGGTCGGACCGATGCCTTTGAGGGTTGAGCCGATTTTGTCTTTGCCCTTCGCCGATTCGTAGATGGCGTCCAAAAGACGGTGCGAAGGCAAAATCAGATGCGCCTTGCGCGAAATCCGCAGGTTGTCGAAGACCGTAAAGCCCTGTTTCCGTACCTTTTCTATCTCTAACGACAGAATGTACGGGTCAACGATGACGCCGTTTCCGATGACGTTCACCTTCCCCGGATAAAAAATCCCCGACGGGATGGTGTGGAGAATAAACTTTTTCCCCTCAAACTCAATGGTATGCCCCGCATTCGGACCACCCTGAAACCGTGCTATCACATCATAATCAGGGGTCAACACATCCACAATCTTCCCTTTCCCCTCGTCGCCCCACTGCAATCCCAACAATACATCAACTTTCATTTTTCTTGCTATTAAAGTTCTGTAGTAATAAACAGAATTTCGGCAGAATTATTTTAAAAAAGTTACTAACAGGGATAGTTTTCATCCAGTGGAGATCTTCGACATCATGGGACGTGCCATCACTACTCACTACCCAGGGCCAACGCATTAAAATTTGTGGATAGTCCGCCTTATGTATAAAATTGCTGCAAGGGTTATGCTGAAGATGTTTCAGTCTCTCTTTCAATGCTGGTATCTCGCGAAATTGTTTGTTTTCTTTGTCATTGCGAAATTCTCTGTGGCATAGCCTTCCCGTTTTGCGGACTTGTCTTCATTCATAGCCACGTCAAGTACCCAATGCAGTTTGTTTTCTATTCCCCAATGCGCCCGGATACCTTTAGCGGCTTTTTCCTTGTCTTTGAGTGAAGAGATAAAATAACGTATTTGTGTTTATATTTTTCCCGTCTTTTTGATGATTCTCTGTTCATTGAAATATCTTTTGTTTAGGGTACATTATTGAGACTGCAAAAATATGAAAAAAACCGTATCTTTGCATTAAAATTACAGCAATGAACAAATAAATCAATTAATAACCTCATGAAGTCGAAAAAAGATATAATATTTCCCGATGACGAGTCGTGCCGTAACTGTGGAACGCGCTTGGAGGAACGTTACTGTCCACATTGCGGACAAGACCGGTTAGGGGGACGGCAGCGTTCTTTCGGTCGGATGGTGATGGACATCGGCAGTAGCATCTTTGCTTTCGACGAGAAGTCGTGGAGTACGGTGAAAAAACTACTCTTCCGTCCCGGATTCCTATCCAAAGAGTACGTAACGGGGCGACTGATACGCTACACCATGCCGTTTAAGATGTTTTGGCTGATGCTATTGGTCTTCACCATCGTGTTCTCTTTTCACGACACTACGCCCGTAGTTCTCACGCCGCGCGATGCAGCCGAAAGCGGTCAAGCGTCAACGGAAGTAGTTCAAAATGAAAATGATGCCGTAGAACAAACCGTTGTGCCGGAAGTCGCAGAAGATGTTGTTATAACGGAAAAAGCGACGCAAAATGGCGTCGTATCCGACTTTTTGCAGTATTTGCCCTATTTCATGCTGTTGGTCATTCCGGTGTTTACGGCATTGCTGGCGCTCTTTTTCCGAAAAGAAAAATACGCTTTCAGCGATCATCTGATATTTGCCGTTCATTTACATACGTTTATCTTTTTTCTTTTCACCCTCGAAATAGTCGTTGCAAGATATTTATTAAACAGCAAGTGGGCGCTCTTTTTATTCTTGCTGTTAACATGCGTCTATTCCATGTTTGCGTTCTTTGCATTTTACCATATGCGGAAAAAGATAAATGTCTTTCTGCGCATCCTCATAATCGGGTTGCTTTATTTCATCATATTACTTGTGTTGGTCATTGGGGTAATGCTGGCTTTGTCATGGATCTTTGATATACGGGCTATTCACGTTGGATGATAAGAGCAAACGCATTAGAAATTTTGTAAAAAAACCTTATTTTAGCCAGTACCCTCTTTGAAATTTTTATCTTCCGTTGTGGTATTATAATAATCTGATTTATAGGTGGTATTGTAGTTCGGTTTAGGAGGCGTGTTGTTAGGTTCAAAAGAAGCATCGTAAGTGTTTCTTTTCCCTGTGTCTGATAAAATGTCGTATGCTTCTTTTATTTCCTTGAAGCGTTCTTCAAAAAACTTATCTTCGTGTTGTTTATCCGGATGAAATTTTGAAGCATAAAGTTTATACGCTTTTTTTATCTCTTCCGGCGTAGCATTTTTTTCTAAACCCAGTACTTGATAATAATTTTTCATAATCACAACACAAGAAATAAAGTCCCTCCCACTATCAACGCCCCACCGACGACCGTCTTAACTGTCATCGGTTCGCCGAGGAATGCGAAAGCCAGAATCATCACAAAGACGATGCTCAGTTTGTCAATGGGCGCCACTTTCGACACGTCGCCCGTTTCTAAGGCTTTGAAGTAGAATATCCACGAGCATCCCGTCGCCAATCCCGAAAGGAGGAGAAAGATCAGGTTGGTTTTGCTCAGTTCCCGCACCTCTTTGAGTTGTCCGCCGAAAAGGACGATGCCCCATGCCACGAAAAGCACCACGCAAGTCCTGACGGCGGTTGCTACGTTTCCCGATATCCCTTTCACGCCGACCTTTGCCAAAATCCCCGTCAGCGCCGCAAAAAGAGCGGATAGTAGAGCGTACCATTTCCACATATTAATAGATATTTGGTGCAAAGATACGATTTTAATGGTTAAGAAAAAGTTTGTATCTTTGCAAAATGAAAAACGGAATAAGTTATGGAACTTTCATTAGACCTGAGTAAACGTTACACCTACGCCGACTATTTAACGTGGTTGGACGATAAAGCGCGTGAGTTGATCAATGGATTTATCAAGATGATGTCGCCGGCGCCGATTTCGGCACATGCAAGGGTTAGTTCTAACATCACATGGTATTTAGAATCTGTGGTCAGAAAAAATAAAGGAAAATGCCAAGTGTTTTACGCGCCTTTCGATGTCCGTTTTCCAAAAAATGGGGAAACGGCTTACAACAAAATTGATACCGTTGTTCAGCCCGACATCTGTGTGATATGCGACCCGTCGAAAATTGACGAACGGGGATGTTGCGGTGCGCCGGATATGATTGTCGAGATACTATCCCCCTCGACGGCTAAAAAAGATATGACCGAGAAATTCACTTTATACGAAGAATCCGGCGTAAAAGAGTATTGGATTGTCCATCCTAAAGATAAGGCAATCAATGTTTTCCTCTTACAGGAAAACGGAAAATACGATGACGGCGCTCTTTACGAATTAGAGGGGAAAGTCTCTGTTCATATCTTTGATAATTATCTGATAGATTTGGATGATATTTTTTAATTATGAACATCGAAGACATAAAACAGCGTTTTGAAATTATCGGACACTCGCCTGCATTGAACAGGGCGATAGAGGTGGCTTCGCAGGTCGCTCCGACGGATTTGACGGTGCTGATTACCGGTGAGAGCGGAGTGGGGAAGGAGGTTTTTCCGAAAATCATCCACACCTTGAGCAGCCGTAAACACGGACAGTATATTGCGGTGAACTGCGGCGCCATTCCGGAAGGAACCATTGACTCCGAACTCTTTGGACACGAAAAAGGCTCATTCACCGGAGCGCACGAGGCGCGAAAAGGATATTTTGAAGTCGCCGACGGCGGCACCATCTTCTTGGACGAAGTCGCCGAATTGCCTTTGGCAACGCAAGTGCGTCTGTTGCGGGTGCTGGAGACGAAGGAATTTTTGAAAGTAGGCTCCTCGAAGGTGCAAAAGACCAATGTCAGAGTGGTCGCCGCGACCAATATTGACCTGCAGGAGGCGGTGCGCAGAGGCAAATTCCGGCAGGACTTGTACTATCGTTTAAATACTGTGCCTATCCACATTCCCCCTTTGCGTGCACGGAAAGAGGACATTGCGTTGCTTTTCAAAAAGTTTGCGTTGGATTTTTCCGAACGTTACCGTATGCCCTCCGTCAAGTTGGAAGAATCGGCGCAGCAACTCCTCGAAAACTATCCGTGGGCGGGAAATATACGGCAACTGAAAAATATCACCGAGCAGATTTCCATCCTCGAACAGGAACGCCAGATCAACTACGAAACGTTGAAAAAATACCTGCCCGAGTCGCCCCAGCGCGACCTGCCTGTCCTCTATCACGGACATGACAGCGAAACTTCCGGAATGTCGGAACGGGATTTGCTCTATAAAATCCTCTTCGACATGCGCCGCGACATCAACGAACTGAAACACGTCGTCGCAGGATTTAACCCCGACGGCAAAACGACGCTCCCCGACAACATCGCCGCAAAAAACCTCCTCCAACATCCCGACCCGGGCTATTTGATGGTCGCTCCCCAACGTTACGACGTCGCTCCCATCCGCTATGCGGATGACGACGAACCCATCACCGTCTCCGAAATCTCGGAAGAGCCATTAGCGCTGAGAACACAAGAAAAAGACCTGATAGAGAAAGCCCTACAACGCCATCACGGAAAACGGCGAGCCGCAGCCAACGAATTAGGACTCTCAGAACGAACACTTTACAGAAAAATTAAAGAATACGACATCGAATATTAGTACCAATTATATCACGATAAAATGCGCTTTTTTTAATCCGTCTGTATGTAATTCAAAAATTTCATGTACATTTGCACCGTAATTTCAAAATACTACAATTATGGCAGTACCCATTAGATTTGCCCCCGTACTTGAAGGGAATGAAGCAATAGAATTTTATGAACGATGGCAGAAATCGTTGGAAGAACCGGTGAAACGTTGTTTATCGAAAGAAGTGCGTGAAGATTTGGAAATATTCGTTAATAAACAGATTATCAATGAATTTAATAACAGATTGTGATTTTCAGGAATTGCTGCCGGAAAATCCGATTACGGGATTTGATTGTGGCGATAGCGACCTTAACGATTTTTTCAACTATCAGGCGTTGCTTTTTCAGCATGAAAAATTAGGGCAGACCTTTTATGGATGTTTGAAAAAAACAAAAAAAACAATTTGCGCCTTTACATTATCGGCTGACAGTGTGAAAACGGTATTATTGCCGGGAAGTCGTATCAAAAAGATAAAAGAATTGATACCACGCGAAAAGGCATTGCAGACGTACCCTGCGCTTCTTATTGGAAGATTAGGCATTTCGATTGATTTTTCCGGACAAGGTGTTGGCTCACAACTTTTGGACTATATCAAAATGTATTGCGCCAAACGTTTTCCTAATTTAGTGCGTTTTCTTGTGGTTGACGCATACAACAACAATTCCGTATTGCCGTACTATCAGAAAAACGACTTTTCATTTGTGTTCTCTTCCGAAGAACAGGAAAAGGAAAACTTGAAAAAGAAAATCGCTAACGATGAAATTCTATATACCCGTCAAATGTTCTACGACATGAAACGATGGAAAGAAATTTGACAAATATGGAAAGAAATTAATAACATTGAAATTTATAAATTTATGGTAGAAATTATTTTATACACTCTGATACTTTGTTATCCCTTTTTATTATGGAAAACCTTTGCCGATGCGGGGTATAAATCGTGGCAAGCTTTTGTTCCGATATACAATTATGTTATCTGGCTGAAAATCACACAGAAACGCTTTTACTGGTTTATTCTGTGGCTTATTCCGTTTATCAACATTTTCATCGTATTTCTGCTGACGGTGGACACGGCACGATGTTACGGAAAATTCAAACTCCGCCAATTAGCGCTGGCGGTTTTCTTCCCGTTCATCTATTTTCCGCACTTGGAACTTTCTGACAAAGAATACTTTACGCCTCCCGATAAACTAAAACCGCCCAAAAAATCCAAAACACGGGAATGGGTTGACTCTTTGATTTGGGCGGGCGTGGCAGCGTTCATCATCCGCACTTTTATGATAGAACTCTACATGATTCCGACCTCTTCGATGGAAAATTCCCTTTTAGTGGGCGACTATCTCTTTGTGAGCAAGATGGCTTACGGCTCGAAAGCGCCCGGCACGCCGTTGGCTATTCCTTTCGTACACAATACCATGCCGATGACGGAGTCCACAAACAGTTACGTGGAGTGGATAAAATTGCCTTATCACCGTTTTCCGGGATTTGGGAAAGTGAAACGTTATGACGACGTGGTGTTCAACTATCCCACCGGCGATACGGTCATCTTAGAAAGGCGGGCGGACGATTATTACCGAGCCGTCCGCAACATAGGACGGGATAAAATATGGAAAAATTATACCGTAATCAGCCGTCCGATAGACAAGGAAGAACACTATGTGAAACGTTGCGTCGGAATAGCAGGAGACACGTTACTCATTGACAATCACAAACTTTACATCAACGGAAAATTGATGGAAGACCCCAAAGGACTTCAATACATGTATAAAATACATACGAAAGACGGTCCGCTCTCCAAAAGACAGTTAGACCAACTGCCGCTATCATCCGAAAGCAAGGGCTATTACACAGAATCCGCCAAATATTATCAGTACGGACTGCTGCCGCTTACGCAAGAGGTTGCGGACAAAATCGCCACGTTTTCCAATGTATCATCGGTGGAAGCCATGCTGACGCCGGCAGGAACGCCCGACACCGACATATTCCCCTTCGACACCTCTTTATTTCACTGGAACGTGGACAACTTCGGTCCGCTGTACATCCCCGAAGCAGGCGCAACCGTCCCGCTCACCAAGGAAAACATAGCACTATACCGTAGAATCATAGAGGTTTACGAAAAAAATACCCTGAAAATTGAAGGCGACAATATCCTGATTAACGGCGAACCGGCAACAACATACACCTTCCGAATGAACTATTACTGGATGATGGGCGACAACCGCCACAACTCTCTCGACTCGCGTTATTGGGGCTTTGTTCCCGAAAATCACGTCGTCGGAAAGGCGTCGTTCGTCTTTTTCTCTTTGGATAAGGATAAGTCGTGGTTTGGAAAGATACGGTTTGGCAGGCTGTTTAAGAAAGCGCCGTGATATTCGCGATGCCCTCAAAATTCACCTGCAATTTTTCAAATCCGGTTAATACATCTTAATGATCCCGTTCTTTTCGGCTTCCCGCAGACAGGCGGAGATGCCTTTCCGGTTGATATTGCGCAGTCCATCCATTGAGACCCGGAGCCAAATCCAGGCGTCTTCTTCCGGAATGTAGAACTTTTTGAGTTGAAGGTTGACGTTAAACCTCTTTAAGGTCTTTCTGTTGGAGTGGGATACTTTATTTCCCACCATAAATCTCTTTCCCGTAATTTCACAAACTCTTGACATATAGGTATTTCTTATTATATTTTTACTTTCAAAAAACAGGGTGCAAAGGTAGTAAATTTTTTTTAAAAAACAATTTACTTCACAATCGTCAATTCCTGAATTAAATTTTGCGCGTTAGCGAACTTGTCAATGATGAAAAGTACGTATCGGGCATCCACGCAAATGGTGCGTTGCAGCGCCGGTTCGAAGGCAATATCTCCGCTCATGGCTTCCCAGTTGCCGTCGAAGGCGAGTCCGATGAGGTTGCCGTCCGCATCTAAAACGGGACTTCCCGAGTTACCGCCTGTTATGTCGTTGGTGGTCAGGAAGTTGACAATCATTTTCCCGTTTTCATCGGCATACTGTCCGAAGTCCTGTTTTTCGTAGAGTTGTTTCAGTTTGGGGGCGACGTCAAATTCGTGGTGGTCGGGAATCTCTTTTTCCATCACGCCTTTTAGTGTCGTAACATAGTGATAATCAACAGCATCGCGTGGCGCGTATGGTTTCACCGAGCCATAAGTGAGGCGCATGGTAAAATTAGCGTCGGGATAGAAATTCTTTTCGGGCTGCATCTCTTGCAATCCGGCGATAAAGAGACGGTCGCAACGTTCGATGTCCATCAGTGCGGGTTCCATTTTTTTCAAAAGCGCCTGATAGGAGTTCCACATACTTTGAGCCATCTGCATAAACGGGTCGTTATTAAGCGAATACGGTTTTTCTAACCATGCTTTCATTTTCGCTTCGGAGACGAAAATAGATTTTTTAAACGCGTTGTCCACATATTTGGTGAAATCGCCGCCGTTGCTTTTTCCTGTTTTTTGCAACAGTTCGGGTTGCAGGTCGGCAGGGATATTTTGGTAAAAGAGGTTCAGCAGGGCGATGGTAACGTCTCTGTCGGTGGCGGCGTCGTAGTCTTTAAAGAAATCGTTGATTCTTTTTTGATAGCGGGGGAGGTCTTTTTCAAACTCCTCTTTTTTCTTTTCGACGATGAAAGTATTAGCGTTTATCAAGGCTTGCGCCAACGAAATTGCCTCGCTGCCGCGCAATCCCGCCTCGATATGATAGCGCAGGGCGCGGTTATATTTCGACAGTTCGGCGTATGCCTTGTCGTAATCGCTCAACACGTTGCCATATTTTAACATGTTTGGGTTATTGAGCGCTGCCCAAGTTGAAAATTGTTTTTCCAACGCTTGTCGTTTTTCGACTACTTTGTTGTTTTGCAACTGTTTAATCTGTCCGATGGAGTTTTTCCAATAGTTGGAGACGCCGGCATGTTTGTTGGCATATTTGATGAACACGTCTCTGTCAGCCAGCATGTGTTTGCGGTATTGCGCCAATTTCACTTCGCGACACTCCACCGTAACGGGGGCGGTTTCATGGATAACGGATTCGATGCGTTTTGAGGGCGCATAACGGTCGGTCGAACCCGGATAGCCCAATATCATGGCGAAGTCGTCTTCCTGAACGCCTTTGATGGAGACGGGGAGGTAATGTTTCGGCTTAAGCGGGATGTTCTCCTCGGCATATTCCGCCGGAGAGCCATCGGGCGCGGTGTAAACGCGGAAAATGCAGAAGTCGCCGGTTTGACGGGGCCACATCCAATTGTCGGTATCGCCGCCGAACTTCCCTATCGAAGAGGGCGGAACGCCAACTAAGCGAATGTCTTTATAAACGACATATTCGAATTTAAGATATTGATTACCACGGTAAAATTCCTCAATCGAAATGCGGTTTTCATTCTCTTCCGATGCTTTTTCGGTAAGTGCTTTTTTGTTTTCTGCGACGATTTTGTCGCGTTCTTCTTCGGTCATGTTGGCGGTAACGCCTTCGAGAATGGCGTCGGTTACGTCTTCGACATTCAACAAGAACCATACCGTCAATCCGGGATTCGGCAGTTCCTCTTTTTTGGAATACGCCCAAAATCCATCTTTCAGGTAGTCGTGTTCGGGCGCAGAATGGGCTTGCACTTGCGAATAGCCGCAATGGTGATTGGTGAAGAGTAACCCTTCGGGCGAGACAATCTCGCCGGTGCATCCGCCGCCGAACTGAACGATGGCGTCTTTGACGCTGGAAAGGTTAAAACTGACGATTTGTTCTGCCGTCAGCCGGCAGCCCAACTCTTGCATCTCTTTGATATTCTGTTGATTGATCATGCTCACGGGCCACATCCCTTCGTCGGCTTTAGCCGTGAAAATGCTCATGCAGAGCACGCCGACAATTAATAAAAGTTTTTTCTTTTGCATCTGTTACAATTTTTGATTTTGAATAAAAAAAACGAAAATATCATTATTTTATTTTTCACTATTGCCCTGTTGAAGATAAAACAATCTTTTTTGCGTTTCAATTTCTGTTCGTAATTCTTCTTCGGTGGGCATATACGTTTTATATTTTGAAGCAAAAAGTTGTTCGTTGCCATGAAGTATTGAATAGCGGGCAATATCCTCATCCGTATCAGCGCACAGCACGATACCCAATGTCGGATTATCGCCATCTGTTCTTTTCAGTTCATCGTACATACGGATATACATATCCATTTGTCCAACATCCTGATGCGTAATTTTGCTCGTTTTCAAGTCAATGAGTACAAAGCATTTCAATATATAGTTGTAGAAAACCAAGTCTATGAAATAATCCTGTTTTTCGGTTCTGATATGTTGTTGTCGAGCCACAAAAGCGAAGCCCTTGCCAAGTTCTATCATAAATTTCTGCAAATTAGCGATAATGTTTTTTTCGAACTCTGTTTCTGTAAAATCACTATTGGGAGCAAATCCCAAAAATTCGGCGACAACAGGGTTTTTAATAAATTCTAATTTGTCTTGCTGAAACGAAGCGGTTTTTTCTTCCATTTCTGCCTTAACCAACTCTTTGTTATGCGATTGCAACAAACGGAAATAGTATTGAGAAGAAATGTTACGTTGTAAAGTTCGTACACTCCATGTTTGTTCGGCTGCTTCGCGCATATACCAATTGCGTGCCTCAGGGTCTTTTACCTGCAAAAGTGTTCTGAAATGGCTCCAAGTAAGCATCGAAAAAGATTTTCCAGACGTTTGGAAAATTTTGCTTGAAGATTTTAGACTCACTGTGTCTAAAATTTGATTTGAAGATTTTAGACCCGTTGCGTCTAAATTGTTGTCAGATGATTTTCCACTCACTGTGTGGAAAATGTTTGGAAAGGCTTTATAGAAGTCTATAAATTTGTATAAATTACTGCTGTCAAATCCATTACCATAAATGTGCGTGAGTTCAACTGATAGTTTTTTAATTACTTCTACTCCATATATTGCCCTGTCTTTTCCTTGTAACTCCTCTTCAGCAATACGTTTTCCCAGTAGCCAGTTGCGTCGCAACATCGCGATATTAACAGATCTGTAGGCAAAACCTTGTGCCGTTTCAATGATATGCTGTGCGTCTTGCAAGAGACTGTCGCTTTTGATATAGATCATTTTGGTATCTTCTAATCTGTTCATCGTCTTTGCACATCCGTTAATTTTATATGGTATCTCGTCTAATGTCATATCTTGACGTTTAAATTGTAAATCCCATTTCACAATTTTTGATTTTGAAAAAAACGGAAATATCAGTATTTTATTTTTAAAAATACCGTTTTATCACCCGCAACTTGTGTGTATAAGTTTGTTGTTGAGCGTTAAAAATCCCGAAATGGTCAACCTTATCAATCCTGACACATCCCGATGCGTGGATGATTTGCTGCTCTTCGATGAGGATTCCGACATGGATGACGTCGCCTTCGTGGTTATCGAAAAAGATGAGGTCGCCGGGCAGGGCTTCGTCAATGAGGTTTACCGTTTCCCCTTCGCGGGCTTGTTGGGAGGCGTCGCGTTTGATGGAAACGCCGTTCATGTTATAGATGGTCTGCACGAAGCCCGAACAGTCGCATCCGAAACAAGATTTTCCGCCCCAGAGATAGGGAACGTGCCGGTAACTCTTAGCCATCTCCACGATATTTTTCCGGTTCGGCGACGACATCGGACGGTAAAATATCTCTCCTTGTGGTTCCCATAGATGATCGTTTATTTCAATAAGTCCTTTCAGATTAACCGGTAGCGGCGTTCCGTGGAACACGCGGATGGTTTCGCCTGTCTGTTTTTCGGTCAAGGTCAGCGTCAAATCTTTCGGGAACGCTATGCCGCGTCCGCGCCACAAGGTGTATTCCTTGTCGGTCATCGGGACGTACTGTTTGCGGTCTATCCAGCCGGTGTATCCGTCGTTTTCGCAACGGATAAAGAGCCATTTCACCGTGTCTTCCAAGATGGTAAAGACCTCATAGAAAAAGAGTTGTGAAACCATTTCCGACCGTTCGGAAGGTTCTGCGCGCATGGCGACGATGCTGGTGTTACAATATCCGTAATCTGCCATAATATTTCAAAAAAATGTTTCAAATTCAAATTAAAAGGTTTTTAAATCCCTCAGTATAAACAACTTGCAGTTCGTTATCTTCGTCGCAATAGATGAAATAGCCGTCGAACTGCGGGTTTTGGCTTAAAAATTCCATTGCTTTTTCGACGCCCATCACCATGAAAGCGGTGGCGAGCGCATCGGCTGTTACGCACCTGTCGGCGATGACGGTAACGCTCAGCAAGGTATGCTCGACGGGTCGTCCGGTGGTCGGGTCAATGGTGTGCGAGTAGCGGATGCTGTCTTTGACGAAATAGTTGCGGTAGGTTCCCGACGTTGCCGTCGCTTTGTTGGAGAGGGCGATATTTTCCAGAACGTTTTGGGCAGAAATGTTGGTCTCTGCCGGTTTTTCGATGCCCACGTTCCATTTTCCACCGTCGGGTTTCAGTCCCGAAGCGTAAATCTCACCGCCGATGTTCACGAGGAAGTTGTCAATATCGTGATGCCATAGAATCTTCGCCATCAAATCCACCGAATAGCCTTTAGCGATGGCGTTGAAGTCAATTTTTGTGTTTGGGTACTTTTTCACGACTTCGGAATCAATGAGGTCAACATTTTGATAACCAACGTATTGGCGCAGACTGTCTATTTTTATCAACACGGAGTCTGCTTTCTGATGCGGTCCGAAGCCCCATGCGTTGACCAATCCGCCGACCGTAACGTCGAAAGCGCCGCCCGTGAGTCGGGAAATCTCCTGCGCTTCGTGAAAAATGGCTTGGAAGTCCGTTCCGACCTTTACGTTTTCGTTACGGTTGACGCGCGAAATCTCCGAATCGGGATCCCACAACGACGCTACCTGTAAAAATTTGTCGAGCGCCTCCTGTATCTGCGTCTGCGTTACAATGCTATCCGCCGCATAGTAGGTGATTTGGTAATAAGTGCCTTGCGTGCCTCCCGAAAAGGTAAACCGTTTCATGTTCCCCTGCTGGGAACAGTGGCAAAACGCTAATAATAAGCAGAATAACAGTATAGTTCCAATTATTTTTTTCATGTGCAAAGATAGATTTTTTTCGGTTAAGAAAAAAATTTGAGGTGCTATGAGAAAATAATCCCAAAATGTCCATTAGCTTTTGTGCGGAGTAAGACACATTACGACATTTTTGATATCGGTTATTGCCACTGCTAATAAACTCGGAAGAATCCTGTACACACTAGTAAAAACAAAAACAGAATACGACGAATCGTTACTCAAAACCAATGAAAATGAAAGGCTCAAAAAAAGATTAAACAAAATACGAAAAGAAATGAAAAAAATTGAAAATCAACTAGATGAACGTACTTGAGAATGTTTGTTATATAAAAGACACAGGGGACACAGAGGTTCACAGAGTTTTGCATCATGGACATCATTTTAGTTTATTAATAATATCTTCTACCTCAGCGATTTTCTGTTGGAGCAGTGTTTTTGAGGTTGCTTCGGCAATGAATCGCAGGTAAGGTTCTGTGTTTGAGGGTCGTATGTTGAACCACCATTCTTTAAATTCTAAGCGGTAGCCGTCGAAGTCCATCTGTTGTAGCGGTTTTTCCTGAGCGCTGAAGTGTGTTACGATGGCTTTCATGGCGTCGTCTTTGCGTTCTAATTGGAAGTTCATCTCGCCAGAGTTTTCATAGCGGCTGATGCGTTTGATGAGTTGTGAAAGGCTGACGCCTTCTTTTTTAAACCGTTGCACGATACGCAGGACAATAAGCGCGGTCATGAGCGCCGAGTCGGAGTAGAAGAACTCGCGTGCGTAGTAATGACCGGCTAATTCGCCGCCGTAGAGACCGTCCATGTCGCGCAGTCTTGGGGCGGCGTAGGCTCTTCCAACGCGCCAAGTGATGGTCGTGGCTCCGAATTGCCGGATGTACTCTCCGACAGATTTTGAGGTGCGAATGTCTTGAATAACAACGCCTTTCATCTGTCGTTCTTCGAGCCAGTAGTGCGCCAGCAGCGCGATAATCAGGTCGGGTGAGATGAAATCGCCCTGTTCGTCAATGAACATCACGCGGTCGGCGTCGCCGTCGAAGATGACGCCGATGTCGGAGTTGGTCTTTTTCACCAAAGTGCGGATGTCTTCGGTGCTTTCGGGATCTAAGGGGTTGGGTTCGTGGTTGGGGAAAGTGCAATCTATGGTGTCATAGATATAGTGTGGCTGTTCGCCGAAGAGTTGTTTCACAAAGAGCGACGCCATGCCGTTGGAACAGTCCATGCTGATTTTCAGTCCGTCGAGGTCGCTTTTATACCGCAACAGGAAGTCCATGTAGTCGTTTTTGTAATCCACTTTGCGGATGACGCCTTTTCGGAGTAAGGGCGTGATGGGCGCTTTCATCCGTTCCTCAATGACCTGCAATCCCGAATCGTATCCTACGGGGAGGGCATTTTCGCGCGAAATCTTTAACCCGTTGTACTCTTTCGGGTTGTGCGAGGCGGTGATCATGACGGAGCAGCCGTATTTTTTCAGCGCTGTCGTCCAATAGATGTAGGGCGTGGTGCACAATCCGGCGTCATCGGCGTTCACGCCGGCATCGCGGATGCCCTGCGTGAGGGCGTCGAAAATCTCGTCGGACGACACTCTGGCGTCCCGTCCTACTAAAATAGTGTCTGTGTGCATCATCTGCGCCAGGTGAAAACCGATTTTATAGACGTCGTCCCGGTTGAAATCTGCGTTGTAGATGCCTCTGATGTCGTATGCTTTGAATGCGCTCATGAGCGAAATAGTTTTAATACTGCAAAGGTACGATTTATTTTCTATCTTTGCATTTATTATAATGGCGATTGGATTTGAAAAAGGTATTGATAGTAAGTGTTTTATTTTGTGTGCAGGCTGTTTCTTATGGTTTTTGTGATGCGTTGCTGCAAGATACCATAAAAAAGGGACGGAAAGGGTTTGTTGAGCCGGTCGGCGTTCAGGACACGTCGGCTTTTGTTCGGGATACGGCTACTTTTAACCGGATGCAGCAGAAGTTTTCCAAACGGCGGTGGACAAAGTTGTTGTACGACGCCATCGTCAGCGTGCCGAAGTCGGCGGAGAACAAGGAGGATTATTCCACTGAAAAGGTTTATCAGCCGTATCGGGAGCGGACAATAGAAAATATCGAAATTATCACGCTGGCTCCTTTCGGCACAAGTGTTTATGCGCCCGACGTCGTTGATTCGAGTTGGTGGGTGCAGCCGGCAAATAAACTCTATCTCAAAACCCGCGAAAACCTGATTCGCAAAAATCTCTTTTTTCATCAAAATGACAAGATTGACCCACTCGTCTTTGCCGAGACGGAGGCTTTCCTGCGCAGTATCGGATATGTTCACGACGTGCGTATTGTCGTGGATACCACGCACACGGAGCGTGATAAAGCCAAAGTAACGGTCATCGTGCGCGACAAGTATCCGATAGCTTTCGAGGTCAATTCGGTTGACACTCATTCGGCTGACGTTGAGTTGTATAATAAAAATTTCGCCCGCACGGGCAGCGAGTTGTACCTGCGCGGCATTTACGACTATCACTATACGCGCCGGTGGGGATATGGCGTGGACGGTAGGTACAACAATATTGCCAAAACCTTTATCAATGCCGATGCGAAATATCTCGACCGCATCACGAGTAAAGATATTTATACCTCCATCAATCGTCCGTTGCGGACAACGTTGCGCAATTATGGGCAAATAAGTTACGAGCAGGCGACACGAAGATTGGAGGTCGTTCCGTGGGATTCGGTAAGTCCGCCCTGTTATAACGCCTTTTCCTCGGCATTGGGACACGCTTTTCGCTTGGGAAATCCGGAAAAGTCGCTTTTCTTTTCGGTGGCGGGCGGTTATCTGAACTATCGTTCTTCGTTTTCGGTGGTGGAGAAGCAACCAGTTCCGCTTCTGTATCAATATGTTCCGCGTCAGACTTATCTGTTGCAATTCAACTTCTACCGCCAGCGCTATTACCGGCAATACATGATTAACAACTTTGGCGTGGCGGAAAACATTGCACACGGATTTTTGCTGTCGGGACAAGCCGGATACGACATGCTGTCCGATTTTTACAACGCGCCCTACTTCTCTCTGTCGGGCGCTGCGGGAAAGCAATTTTCTTTTGCCAACATCCACATCAGCGCCGCTTTTGGCGCCCATGTCGTTGACAGACAACTGCATAATGGCGTTTTTAATGTGAGTACGCATCTGTTCAGTCCGTTGCTGAGGCTCGGCAATTCCCGTTTTCGACAATTTTTGAATGCTGATTATGCTACCCATCTGAATAAGAATAATGCATTTGGAAACATTTACTCCAAATTACCCGGCAACGGCAATGATGATTTAAAAGGAATGCACCGCCTAATGTTTAACACAGAAAGTGATTTTTTCACTTCCGTCCGCATTATCGGATTCCGGATGGTCGTTTTTGTCTTTTTCGAGGGTGAGTGGCTCTCCGACAACTCCAAACCGACGATTTTTGAACATTTCAACTGGATGAGCGGCGTAGGAATACGACTGCGCAACGACTTATTAGCGTTCAACACAATAGTATTAACGGTTGGTTTTTACCCCGGCGCCCGCTTAGGTGACTTTTTCGGCACCACCGTCTCCGACTTGCAGCGGTCGCCGAACTTTTTGCCGAGATTTCCGGAGGTGGTGCAGGTTAGGTAGTTCCGATGCCTTGATAAACAAACCCGTGCTGTTTCAGCAGTTTTTGGTCGTAGATATTTCGTCCGTCGAAGATGACGCTATGTTTCATTATCTGTTTGATTGTCTCCCAGTTGGGCATTCGGAACTGTTTCCATTCAGTGAGCAGCATCAGGGCGTCGGCGTTGGTGGCGGCGGCGTACATGTCGTCGGCATAGATGACGGTGTCTTTGAAAATCCGTTTTGCTTCGGTCGTGGCGACGGGGTCATAGACTTTGACTTTGCATCCGGCGTCTAAGAGGAGTTGGGTCAGCACCAATGAAGGTGCAAAGCGCATGTCATCGGTTTCGGGTTTGAACGCAAGTCCCCAGAGGGCGATGGTTTTGCCTTGCAGGTTGCCATTGTAGTATTGGTGTAATTTGAGGAAGAGTACTTTTTTCTGATCTTCGTTCACGGCGTCCACGGCTTGTAGGACACGCATTTGGTAACCTTTTTTGTCGGCTGTTTTCATCAGCGCTTTGATGTCTTTTGGGAAACATGAGCCGCCGTATCCGATGCCGGGGTAGATGAATTTATTTCCGATGCGTGGGTCGCTGCCGATGCCTTTGCGTACCATGTTGATGTCGGCGCCGCAGCGTTCGCAGAGGTTTGCCATGTCGTTCATAAAACTGATGCGGGTGGCGAGCATGGCGTTGGCGGCGTATTTGGTCATCTCGGCTGACAGGACGTCCATGAAGATAATACGGAGATTGTTCAACATGAACGGTTTATAGAGTTGTGTCAGCACTTCTTCCGCATGTTTCGACTCCACGCCGACGACTACTCTGTCGGGGCTCATAAAATCTTTGACGGCGGAGCCTTCTTTTAAAAATTCGGGGTTGGACGCCACATCATATTCAATATCAACGTTTCTGTGGGCGAGTTCTTCGGCGATAGTCTGTTTCACCAAGGCGGCGGTTCCGACGGGGACGGTGCTTTTGTTTACAATCAGAAGGTATTTTTGCATGTTTTGTCCTACTGTGCGGGCAACTTGCAGCACATAGTTCAGGTCGGCGCTGCCGTCTTCGTCGGGGGGCGTTCCGACGGCGGAGAAGATGACTTCTACCTCGTTGAGGATGGTGGTTAGGTCGGTGGTAAAGTGCAGTCGCCCCGCTTTGACGTTGCGGAGTACCATCTCTTCCAATCCGGGTTCGTAGATAGGGACGATGCCGGTTTCGAGTTGACGTATTTTCTGTTCGTCCACATCCACACAGAAGACGTTGTTGCCCATCTCGGCAAAACATGTTCCGGTTACCAAACCGACGTATCCGATGCCTGCAACTGCTATGTTCATCTATTTATTTTTTAAAAGTACATTCTATAATCAAAACGTTATCAGGCATTTATGACGTTCATCACAAATTTGCGCTGGTCATAATCTTTGTAGAACAGTTTGTAAAGTTCCAGCAGGATGGGGAAGTTGCGTATGGCGTTGATGCCCATTTTTTCTTCGGCAATCTTGCTGTAAAAGACGCTCAGGGTTCTTTTTCCTTCTAACACGATATTTTCCGAGACCATGTCTTTGATAAAGCCTTTTCCGATGAGCAGTCCCATGGTTCTGTTGCGGCTGAGGTCGTTGATGGATGTCAATCCGAAGTCGCCGTATCCGCAGAAGTTGAGGATGGTTTCGGATTCGCCACCGAAGGTCATCAGCACTTTGCGCATCTCTTTAAATACTTTGGTCAACACCAAAAAGCGCACGTTGGCGGAGTTATAGTGCGCGTCTATGACGCCAAGGATGATGGCGTACATGTTTTTCAGAATACTGAGCAACTCCACGCCGCGGACGTCCGTAGAAAATTCTACGTGCAATTTGGTATCCGGCAGTAATGCCAAAAAGGCGTTGTAGGTGGCTATGTCGCGTGATGCGAAGGTGAAGGCGGTCGGCATCCAGTTGAGCAGTTCGATAGCAAATGATGGTCCTTTCAGCGCTGCCACCGGATTGGGAAAGTGTTTTTCTATATGCTCGCATATAATCACATTGCCTTCACCGAAACCTTTCGCCGTGTTGATGACGATGGTATCGGGTTTTAAATAGGGGCGGATTTCTTCCATATAAGAGACACACGCAGCCGACGGAATCGCCAAAATGAGAAATTGCGCTTTTTCCAAAATCGTCAGGTCGGCGGTCGCTTTGAGCCTTTTCCGCAGGGTGGAGTTGGGGAAGTAAACAGGATTGATGCGAGTGTTGTTGATACCCGCTTCCACCTCTTTTTCAATGGTTAACAGCCGCACAGTGATGGCTCTGTTGGCGGCTAAGGTGTTGCCCAGCGCCGTTCCGAAAGTTCCTGCTCCGGCAATTACAACTAAAGGTTCTTCTATTTCCATGGGTGCAAAGGTACGATTTAATTGAGAATGGAGCATTGAAAATTGGTTATTTGCCGTGTGATTTCAAAATTTTATCTACCTTTGCAAAAAAATAAGGAATAGTAACAAAAATAAAAATCACCCCCGTATGAAAATGAAATTATTATTACTCAGCAACTCCACCAACCCGGGAGAAAATTATTTAGAATGGACGCTGCCATTCATCGAAAGTTTTTTGAGGAACAACAAAATCGGGACGGCGCTTTTTGTCCCGTATGCCGGCGTGAAAGTCAAGGCGAAAGCGGAAGACCCCGACCCTCAAACAGTAGAAGAGTCCTACGACAACTATTGGTGTCGTGTGCAGGGCGTTTTTAATCAATTCAATGTCAAGTTGGATTCGGTGCATAGAGCCGAAAACCCTGTGGAAGCCGTTGAAAAAGCCGAATGTGTCATTGTCGGCGGCGGCAACACGTTTCACTTGGTGTATGAACTGCATCGGAACAACCTGATGAGCGTCATCCGCAAACGCGCATTAAAAGGGATGCCCTACATCGGCTGGAGTGCCGGCTCGAACATCGCCTGTCCCACGTTGCGCACCACCAACGACATGCCCATCATCGAGCCGAAGTCGTTCAAATGCCTGAACCTGATACCTTTCCAAATCAATCCGCACTACTTGGACACGAAAAACCATCCCAAAAAGTTCGGCGGAGAGACACGCGAAGACCGTATCAACGAATTTCTTACCGTTAATCAGGATGTCGTTGTTTTGGGTTTACGCGAATCGAGTTTGCTCGAAGTCGAAGGAACGAAACTCCATTTCAAAACTAGAGAAGGCGTCAAACACGGACTGCGCGTTTTCATACATGGCGAAGAACCTAAAGAATTGCAAAAGAACGGTTTATGGATGTTTATTATGGATAGTGGGGAGATATGGTATGTACAGATTGACAGATAAAAAATATTTAATTATGAGACCATTAACATTTATGCTGCTTGCGCTCATTATCCCTGCGACGGGATGCGCACAAAACAAGGAAATTCAACTTCCCGACCCGATAACCACCGGTGGGATGCCGCTGATGGAAGTTCTGAAGAACAGAAAGTCCACCCGCGAGTTTTCGGAACAAAAGATTGACGACCAAACGCTGTCGAACCTCTTATGGGCAACATTCGGTTACAGCCGCCTGGACGAGAAAAAACGCACCGCCCCCACAGCGCGCAACAAACAGGAACTCGAAATCTATTGCGCCATGGAAAACGGATTGTATCTCTGGGATGCGGAACGTAACGTCCTCACGCTCATCACCAAAGACGATATTCGGGCTACGACCGGACAGCAGGATTTTGTGGCGTCCGCCCCGTTGAATCTGATTTTCGTCTGCAACAACGACAAGTTGGACGGCACCTTGGACGAAGTACAGCGGCGGTACGTCTTCATTGACACGGGCTACCTCTCGGAAAACGCCTATCTCTACTGTGCGTCCGCCGGATTGGTAACCGTGGTGCGTGGGAATTTCGACAGCGAAGCGCTTACAAAAGCCATGCAACTGCCCGATAATCAATGGATTGTCATCACTCAAACCGTAGGTTACCCTAAGTAGCATTGGAACGCATCACGCTTTTTGCCGACATTCTGCTGCCGTTGAAACTCGAAGGTGTTTTCACCTATCGCGTTCCCTACGAGTGGAACGACGCCGTTTGCGCCGGACAACGCGTGGCGGTGCAGTTTGGTAAAAACAGGCTCTATTCGGGTTTGGTTCGGCGTGTCCATCAACAAGTTCCGGTGTGGGCGCGCGAGGTGAAGTATCTGCTCTCCATCCTCGACGAACAGCCCATCGTGAACGAAAAACAGTTTTTGCTGTGGGAGTGGATAGCAAGATATTACGTATGCAGCGTGGGCGAGGTGATGAATGCCGCCATGCCGTCGGCGTTGAAACTGACGAGCGAAACCAAGATAGTACTGAATCCGCTTTTCAACGGCGACTTCCAAGCGTTGAACGAGAAAGAGTATCTCATCGCCGAAGCGCTTCAAATACAACCGGTTCTGACGCTTTCGGACGCTTCCAAAATCGTTGACCAACTCAAAATACTGCCGCTGATAAAAACACTCATCGAAAAAGGCGTCATCCTCCCCGAAGAGGAGTTGCAGGAGCGTTTTACCCCAAAGAAAGAACTTTTTATCCGCCTTTCGGAAAAGTTTCAAGATGAAACAACGTTGCAACAACTTTTCGATGCCTTAGAAAAACGCGCCAACAAACAGTTGGAAATCCTGATGTCGTACATCGCCCTCAACAACAATGATGTTCACGAATATAAATGGTTGACGCAGAAAGAAGTATTAAATTTTTCCCGCAGTCCGGCGGCGGCGCTGAAGTCGTTGATAGGCAAGGATGTTTTTGTGGCGGAAGAGCGCATTGTCAGCCGTTTGCCGGAGGTGGCGGAGGAGGCGGACGCCGCCGACATCGTCCTCAACGATGAACAACAACGCTGCCTCTCCGAAATAGAGACGGCGTTCCGCCAAAAAGAGGTGGTTCTGCTGCACGGCGTTACCGCAAGCGGAAAAACAGAACTCTATATCAAACTGATAGACAATGTGTTGAAACAGGGAAAACAGGTTTTGTACCTGCTTCCCGAAATTGCACTGACCGGACAAATCATCCACCGTTTGCGAAGATATTTTGGAAAACAGGTCGGCATCTATCACTCCAAGTTCAATGAAAATGAACGTGTTGAGATATGGAATCGCACTGCCGACGTCAATGCGCAACGCTACAACATCATCTTGGGCGCACGCTCCGCGCTGTTTTTGCCTTACGAAAATCTCGGATTGGTCATCGTGGACGAGGAACACGACGCCTCTTACAAACAGTTCGATCCCGCGCCGCGTTATTTAGCACGCGACACCGCCATCATGCTGGCAAAAATGCACGCCGCCAAGACCTTATTGGGTTCGGGAACGCCCTCCGTAGAGAGTTGGTTCAACGCACATTCCGGCAAATTCGGCTTCGCGCAGATATTGAAACGCTACAGCGGACAGGAACTCCCCGAAACAACCATCGTGGACTTGCGACAGGAAACGCGCCAACGAAATATGGTCTCGCACTTCTCATCCGTGCTGATAGAGAAGATAAAAACCTCGTTAGAAAACAAAGAACAGGTCATCCTGTTTCACAATCGTCGGGGTTTTGCGCCGCGTCTGGTTTGCGAGACCTGCGGATGGTCGCCCGAATGTAAAAACTGCGACGTCTCGTTGGTCTATCACAAGCAAAAGAACGCGCTGCGCTGCCACTATTGCGGATACAACGCGCCCGTTCCGGCGGCATGTCCGGCATGTGGAAGTACTGCCATCAAAATGGAAAGTTTCGGCACCGAAAAAGTAGAAGACGAACTGAAACTGATTCTGCCTCAAGCCGTTATCGAACGGATGGACTTGGACACCACGCGCGAAAAAAACGCCCATCACCACATCATCACCCGCTTCGAAGAACGAAAAATTGACATCCTGATAGGAACGCAGATGGTTACCAAAGGATTGGATTTCAGCAATGTAACACTTGTCGGTATCCTCAACGCCGACCAACTGCTCTCCTATCCCGACTTCCGCTCTTTTGAACGCGGTTTTCAAACCATCGTCCAAGTCAGCGGACGGGCAGGACGGGCGAAAAAACGCGGTCTCATCGTCATACAAACATATTCGCCTCACCATCCCATCATCCAATTAGCCATCCAACAAAACTTTGAATCCCTGTATGCCAACCAGTTACAAGAACGTAAAAACTTTCTCTACCCGCCATACGTCCGCCTCATCCGTCTCACGCTGAAACACCGCGACATCACCACCCTCAACGCCGCCGCCAAGTTCTTCGCCGACAAACTGCGCGCAACTTTCAAAAACCGCATCCTCGGTCCCGAATTTCCCTTAATCGGACGCATCAAAAACCTCTACCTCAAAGACATACTGATAAAAATCGAACCGGCAACCTCCGTCGAATACGTGAAAAACCACATCATCCAAACACACCTCTCCATGTTGGAAAATGTTGAGTGGAAACCGGTGAGGCTTTGTGTGGATGTGGAGCCGTATTAGTAGAGGCAGGGCAAACGCATTAAAATTTTTGGATAGTCCGCCATATGTATACTATGCTCGGTTATAATTTGAGATATTAATTTGGTTATTTCAATTAAAACCCCTATCTTTGCAACCAAAAGACTATGTTGCAAGTAATCATAAGAGAAAAAGATAGAGCAGTATTATCTCGTG
>WRLA01000003.1 GCA_009777825.1 Bacteroidales bacterium | reverse complement strand
ATGCCAATAATATCATGTATGGATTAAGGACTAATACTACTACGGTTACCAGTACTATTTATTCTGTTGATTTGAATTCGGGAGCGGCAACTTTGGTTTCTACTCTTAGCGGCATGAGCGGCAGCGGTTTCATCACCATAGCATGTAACATATCAGGCGATATGTATGGCATCACGCTTGACGGTAGCGGCGCCACGCTCTATTCCATCAATTTATCCGCCAGCACTTGTACTTCCATAGGCGGCACCGGCTTGACGTCGAATTTTGCCCAAGGCTCGACCTTCGACCACGAAACGGGCACCTACTACTGGTGTAACTATCGCGGCAGCGGCGCCTCCAACTTATGTATCGTGAACGTGAGTACCGGTACGGCTACTCCGGTGAACAGTAATGCAATAGGCGAAGTCTGCGGCGCGTACATCCCGTTTGTAGCCAATCAAGACGTTGCCAAAGCGCCGAATCCGTTCACTGTAGTTCCGGTCGGCACATCCTTAAAAGCTAACCTTGCGTGGACGAATCCGTCGGAGACCCTCGCCGGCGACCCGTTGACGACCATCAACAGCATCGTTATCAAACGCGACGGCACGCAAATCCATGAAATCACCACCGGCGTAACACCGGGCGCACCGATGACATGGCAAGACGCTGCCGTTCCGTCTGTTGGCGAACATTGCTATACCGTCTATGCCACCACCTCCGAAGGCAATGGCGTCAGCGCCGGCGACTGCGGCATCTTCGGCAACGTCTGCATGGCAGAAGTCATCGTTCTACAATCGGGCTATGGCGACGAATGGAGTTGGAAACTGACAGACGACGACACCAACGACATCATCGTAGCCGGCGGCTCGCAAGGCAATGGCAGTTACGTCTCCGTCGGCACATTCCCGGCGATGCTCACCGGAAATGCCACCTTCGAACTGTGGAGCCATGGCGTCTATTATGGCGATAATACCGCAGAAGTACGCGTTAAAGTCAATGGCGACGAAGTCTATTACTCAGGCGTGATTAATATTACTTCTAATGGCATTACAAGCGTCGGCGAAGTACCGTGCAGTTCCCCTGTCTTCTACAACGTTTACTTCGACGGCGTCCTCATCGCCGGCGAAATCAGCGACAACTTCTTAGTTGACTGCGGCATCCTCCTCCCGTGCGACTGGAGTTGGGGCTGGCACCTGTGGGAAGTAACGGCTATCTGCGACGACGGCGTAGAATCAGAACCGGCAAGCCTCCTCAAAGAGGGCTGCACCGGCGACTGCCAAGCCCCGACCAACCTGCAAGGCGAATATACCGGCGTGGATTGTAACGCACTCCTCACATGGGATGCACCGGAACCGTGCGGCAAAGGAACAAAGAGCAACCTCCAACCGCTGAACCACGACCTCTCCACCATGGGCTTCGGCACAGGAAAACCGCAGGTAGAAGTATCTACCCTATTAGACAATACCGGCGTTTATACCGGCGCACCGTATGTGATGAGCGACTTATCGCGAGGCGACTATATCTACGGCGTACAAGCGTATTATGGAATGCCACAAGAGCATGTCAAGATATCGCTCGCTAATCCGGGTCAGGGAACCACCCAATCGCCGTTCTACATGGGTACCTTAGGCGGAGAATATTATGACGGCTACTACTATTGCTCGTCAGAAGACGGCAACTTCTATAAAGTTGACCATAACACCGGCGCCTATACGGTACTTATCAATCATGGTGCTTACTTTAATGATATGACGTATGACTATTCCAATAATATCATGTATGGATTGAGGACTAATACTACTACGGTTACCAGTACTATTTATTCTGTTGATTTGAATACGGGAGCGGCAACTTTGGTTTCTACTCTTAGCGGCATGAGCGGCAGCGGTTTCATCACCGTAGCATGTAACGTATCAGGCGATATGTACGGCATTACACTTGACGGTAGCGGCGCCACGCTCTATTCCATCAATTTATCCGCAAGCACTTGTACTTCCATAGGCGGCACCGGCTTGACGTCGAATTTTGCACAAGGCTCGACCTTCGACCACGAAACGGGCACCTACTACTGGTGTAACTATCGCGGCAGCGGCGCCTCCAACTTATGTATTGTGAACGTGAGTACCGGTACGGCTACTCCGGTGAACAGTAATGCAATAGGCGAAGTCTGCGGCGCGTACATCCCGTTTGTAGCCAATCAAGACGTCGCCAAAGCGCCGAGTCCGTTTAACGTAAGTGCTGTCGGCACACAATTAAAAGCCAGCCTCGCCTGGACGAACCCGACCGAAACCCTCGCCGGTGACCCGCTCACCAGCATTGACAAAATCGTCCTCTTACGCGACGGACAACCGCTGACCGAGTTCCCCACCGTTTCACCGGGACAATCCATGACCTACACCGACGCTACCGTTCCGTCCGCAGGCAACCATTGCTACTCGGCGTATGCCGTTACTAGCGAAGGCAACGGCATGAGCGGCAGCGACTGCGACATCTTCGGCATGATGTGTAACATCAGATTCGAGAAATACGACGACTACGGCGACGGCTGGAACGGCGGTACCCTTACGGTCGCCATAGACGGCAACGCCGTCGCAACCGTTGGATTTACCACCGGCTCTTATGGCACCGAAACGCTGCTCATCCCCGCCGGCACACTGACCCTGTCGTGGAACCCCGGCTCGTTTGATTGCGAAGTAGCCATCCAGGTCTTTGATCAAGACGACGAACTGATCTACGCCTCGCCGGCAAACGGCTCCTACCCGTGCAATACACCCGGCGTCGGCATGTACGGCTTATCCGGTCTCGTCCATACCAGCGAATTCGGCTGCGCCGGACCTGCCCTCTACAACGTTTACTACGACGGCGTCCTCATCGCCGAAGAGGTTTCGGAGACCAGCATCACTTTCTGCGACGACGACCTGCCGTGCGACTGGAGTTGGGGCTGGCACCTGTGGGAAGTAACCATGCTGTGCGAATACGGCGAGTCCCAACCGGGCTCCTACCTCGCGCAAGGCTGCACCGGCGACTGCCAACCGCTCTCCAACCTGCAAGTCAACTATACCGGCGTGGACTGTAACGCCCTGCTGACCTGGGATGCACCGGAGCCGTGCGACGGCAAAGGCAAAATGCCGAAGATGGGACCGATAATGTTCGAAGAATATAAATTTACCGCAAGATTCGGAAATGAAACAGGCGACAGAAGCGCAGGAGGTTACAGAGATATGTCCACACGGTCAGTAGTAAGCGCATCAAGCGTTACACCGCCTGCGGACATAACGGAACGCTCCTCAATGACTTCCATTCCTGCTTTGGGAAGAGGTCCGAATACTATAGCTTATGCGTTGGACTGCTGGGAACAACATTTGGGATCCCAGCCCGCTGTAACCATACCACTGAATAATCCTTCAGACATGACCGTCATTGCAAACAGTGTACCACCATTGTTGGTCGGCGGCGACTGGATTGATGGAGGCTGGTACGGCGTAACACAAGATAACGGCAACCTCTATAAAATAGATCCTGCCACCGGCGCTTATACCGTGGCTACTAATCATGGTCTTACAGGAGCAGTTGGATTGTGCTATAGCCCGACAGACGACAACGTCTATATATCCAATTATTACGGTGAAATATACACATTAGATATTACCAACGGCGCTACCAACTATGTTACCACTATCAATGGCGGTGGAAACTACATCGCATTTATTGTTACCAATGACGGCCGTTTTATCGCAGTGGACATCTGGTATAATTGCATCGTAGAAGTAGATCTCTCTAACGGCGCCGTTACAACACTCATAGATGCTTATGACTTTGGCGTTGATTCGTACTATGTACAGGATATCGCCATAGATCGTGAAGATAATACAATATATTGGGCTCCGTTTAATATGAATCCGTGGAATGCCGAATTATGGAAAGTTGATATAGATAACTATACGTTGACTTATATAGGAACGTTCAAAGATGCAGGTTCTGAAATAGTAGCCTTTGCCATCCCCACTGAGGCTGGTAGCACCGGCGGTTACAACATCTACCGCGACGGCGTCCTGATAGCCGAGAACTGGCCCGACACCGAATACTTAGACCTGAGCGACGACTTCGACTGCGAAAGCGACCACACGTGGTGCGTGCGCGTAGCCTGTAAGCCGGAAGGCGAATCAGCCGAAATCTGCGTCTGGAAACGCTCCTGCTGCGTCTGCGACCCGATAGACCCGTGCGCTTTCGAACCGCAACAACCGAAAGAAGGCGAAGTGCTCCTCACCTGGGAAGCGCCCGACATCCCCGGATTCCTCGGCGTCAAAATCACCCGCGACGGTATCATCATCGCCTCCATGGTGCCTGACACCTCCTACACCGACTACGTCTCCGTCGGCAACCACGTCTATTGCATCACCGCACTCTACGACAAACCCGAATGTACGGAAGGCGAAACCGTCTGCTGCGTCGTTTACGTTTACGAACAGTGCGACCCCGTCAACAACGTTACCGCCACCATCATCGCCCCCGACCAAGTCTATGTAAGTTGGATAGCCGTTAACGCCTTAGGCGTCGTTGACTACTCCGTCTTCCGCGACGGCAACGCCCTGACCCCGCCAACCACCACCGAAACGTTCTACATAGACTACGAAGTCCCGGTAGGACCGCACACCTATAGCGTCGTGGTGAACTACAACAAGCCGACCGACCCCTGTACCGCGTCCGAAGAGACCGAATCGAACGAAATCGTCATCGAACTCTGCGCAGCAGTGGAAAATGTCGCCGTTACCGAAGCCGCCACCGACCATATCACCCTCACCTGGGAATATGACATCGCGACCTACCCCGGAACGACTTTCGACGTCTATCGCGACTTCGTCCTGATAGCCAACACCGACGAACTGACCTACACCGACGAAGGCACTTTCGCCGAAGGCGTACTCTACCAATACTGCGTAGCGCCCGCCTACGAGACCTGTCAGGTAGCGCCGGTATGCGTTGACGCCTACATCCCGCCATGCGTACCGTTCAACGTCACCGACCTCGAACTCGAAGGCAACTACGACGCCAAAGCCGTAACCCTCACCTGGAACTACGACGGCGCCAACGCCACCTACACCATCCTGCGCAACAACAAAGAACTCGCCACCGGCATCACCGCCAAGACCTACACCGACGAAACCATCGCCTACGACGTCGTCTATAAATACTGCGTCGTCCCCGTGGCAGATTGTCCGGGCGGCGGAATGGCGTGCAACACCATCGTCGTTGACGGCGTAACCATCAACGAACTCGACGGCATCTCCATCTACCCCAACCCGGCAAGCACAGCCGTAACCATCAAAGGCGCCAACGTCATCCGGTTAGACATCTACAACGCCATCGGACAGTTGGTACAAACCATCAAGTCCGCCGAAGGCGAGTACATCTCCCTCGTTGACGTTACCAACTACGAATCCGGCGCGTACATCTTCAAACTGTACACCGCCGATAAAGCCGTCATCACCAAACCGATTGTGGTGGCGAAGTATTAACCACCCCCTGCCCCCTCCGAAGGAGGGGAAGGGATGTGATGAAAAAAAAAGGTCGTCCGTGCGGACGACCTTTTTTTGTAATCATGCCAATCCTTTAATCCCGAAAATCATGTTCAGACAATGGAGGCGATTGTGCGTCGGCAAAATAGATATCAAATTTTGCTATTCATCCCACGCTTCACGCATAGCGCATCGAAACACCTCATTAAGTTTCCCCGTATCCGGCGGGTTGTACTGTTCGAAAGTTGTAACGTAGTCGTTGAAAAAGTTGATTTTCTCTTCAAGGAAGTCGTTAAGGATTGGATTTTTTTGCTCTTCGCCCAACTCTTCGCCTGCCATTTTTTTTGTCAGCAAGCCTTGAATCTCTTTCCTAACGATGGGGTCTATTACCTGACTGTCAAGGAGTTTCTGAAACTCCACAGGAGCCATGGTGTTGGTCTGTTTAATCCACTCGCAGACAAGTACAGGGCGCAGGACGTAAAAGTATTTTTTCACTTTCATAACCTCTTTTTGCAAAAACTCCTTGAAGTTGCCCTCCGCCATGTGGAGGTAGTGATGAATACAGGCTTTCGGGTTAAAATATTCATCTGCCAACTCGCGAAGCCTGTCCACCGTCGAAAACTGCTGCAAATAAGCAATAGGACTTCTCAGCCATTCGAGCAGCGCCGGATTGGATTTCCGGAAAAGCCGCAACGCCTTTTTCAACTCCCAGCCTGCAAAGTCAAGATCGTTCGGTAACATTGCTTCCTGAGAATCTTTTTTATCGTCAATGTTCAGATACCAGTCGAGTTTATGGATGTAGATATACCGCACATCCCAGTCGCTGTCGGCGGAGGCGAACCCCCATGCACGACTGCCGCTCTCCACTGCATACAAAATCTTGATTTCGTACTGTTGCTCAAGCCTTAACAACTCTGCTTTTATCTCTGTAGTCATGATGGGGCAAAGGTAAGCATTTTTTTATTTTTACCGCAGAGTGGACCAAGGCAAACGCATTAAAATTCACCTGTTTTTCTTCTTTTTTTCAGAAAGGTATTAATAATCAAATGTTAATATAATAAATTGATTATAAGCAATTTGTATTTGTTCTGCATGGGTGTTTTTCGTAAATTTTACTCATAATCAGAGAATTAGATCTATCACATCCCTAACCGGGATGATTTTAATCCGAAAATTTTAATGCGTTTGCCTGAACAGCGCCCCCCCATGACGTTATTATGCCGTATCTTTGCAAAAAAATTTAAAACACAAAAAAATGACACCAACTTTCGCCGCCATAGATTTTGAGATTGCCAACTACCACCGTTCGAGCGTATGCAGCGTGGGGGTGGTCATTGTCCGCGATGGGGTGATTGCGGACAATATCTATCACCTCATCCGTCCCGAGCCGGAGTGGTATTTGTGGCGTTTCACGCAGATTCACGGATTGACTGCCGCCGACACACAGAACGCAAAACTCTTTCCGCAGGTGTGGGAAGAGATTGTTCCTGAAATCGAAGGAATGCCTTTGGTGGCGCACAATAGCCCGTTCGACGAGGGTTGTTTGAAAGAAGTTTTCCGTGTTTACCAGATGGATTATCCCGATTACAAATTTCACTGCACCTGTCGCGCATCACGGAGAACATTCGGCAAATCTCTGCCCAACCATCAACTGCACACCGTGGCAGCGCATTGCGGATACGACCTGCAACACCATCACCACGCCCTGGCTGACGCAGAGGCTTGCGCGGCGATTGCGATGCGGATTCTTTGATTAATTTAAAACTTATTTTCTAGTGTCATGTCTCTCATCAAATAACGGATAGAGTTTTTTCAATTTTCAACTCTCTGAATTGCTACTTCGGCTGCGCTCAGCATAAGTTCGCTACGCTCGCAATCGACGCTAAGTCGAGCGCAATCGAGCTTTCATAGAGAATCTCAAAGCGTCTCTGTAGTTGTTGGTTGATGCGGTCGGATGTCTTTTACGTGGAGTTGCAGTGATGTTTTTCCATTCCACACGTTTTCTTCGATGTAGTAGCAGAGGTCGAATGGCTGTCCGCTTTGTATCAATTCGAACTTATCGCCCTGATTGAACGCTATGCCCGAAAAGGGGAAACTCGATATATAGGGGTGGACGATGGAGAGTTTGAGATGGTTTTTCCCGACAATTTTGCTGTATCCGGTGTCCACAATACATTCGGTTTTGAAGACGGGCGCCGGATTTCCCGGTCCGAAGGGTGCGAACTGTCTTAATATCTTGTAAAACTTGGGGGTGATGTCGGTGAGGTGCAGTGTTTCGTTGATGACGACTTCGGGTATCAGCATGTCGTCTTCAATGGTTTGTGCTACTATTTGTTCGAAGCGTTGGAAGAAAGCTTCAAGATTTTCGGGTTTCAGCGAGAGACCTGCGGCATATTTATGCCCGCCGAAGTGTTCTAACAGGTCGCTACATGCGTCCACGGCGTCATAGACGTCGAAATCTTTTACCGAGCGTGCCGAGCCGGTGATGAGTCCGTTTGCCTCGCAGAAGATGATGGTAGGGCGGTAGAACTCTTCGGTCAGGCGCGACGCCACGATGCCGATGACGCCCTTGTGCCATTCGGGATTATATAGTAAGGTACATTTCTTGTCAAGTTCTTTGGGACCGGCGGAGCGAATCATCTCAATGGCTTCCTGGGTGATTTGCGTGTCTAAGTTGCGGCGTTCTTCGTTGTAGTCGTCAATGACGGCGGCGCGTTGGGATGCCTGTTCGTGGTTTTTACAGACGAGTAGCGCGACGGAGTTTCTGCCGCTTTCCATGCGTCCGGCGGCATTGATACGCGGTCCGACGGTGAAAACCAAGTCGCTGATGGTCAATACTTTAGGTGGAACAGGCTCGTCGTCGGGCGAGAGGACTTGCTTGGGCAGGCTTGCTGCGACGATGTCCAAAATGGCTCCGATGCCCGGACTTGGGTTTTGGTTGAGTTGCTGGAGACCGAAGTACGCCAAGACACGGTTTTCGCCCGTGATGGGAACGATGTCCGAGGCGATGCTTACGACAACTAAGTCGAGATACTGTACCAAGTCTCTGAACGGGATGTTGTTGCGCAAGGAGAAAGCTTGTATCAACTTAAATCCGACGCCGCAGCCCGACAATTCTTTGTAGGGATATTCGCAGTCGGTTCGTTTCGGGTCTAAGACGGCGACTGCCGGAGGCAGTTCTTCTCCGGGGCGGTGGTGGTCGCAAATGATAAAGTCAATGTCTCTTTTTTGAGCCTCTTTGACTTTTTCAACGGCTTTGATGCCGCAGTCCAAGGCGATGATGAGCGAGAAACCGTGTTCGTGTGCGTATTCGATGCCTTGTAGCGAGATGCCGTAGCCTTCGCTGTAGCGGTCGGGGATGTAATAGTCCACATCGGCGCTCATTCTTCTCAGGAAAAGATATATCAACGCTACGGCGGTTGTCCCGTCCACGTCGTAATCGCCGTAAACGAGGATACGCTCTCTGTTTTGCATCGCTTCGATGATGCGGTCAACAGCCTTGTCCATGTCTTTTAGTAAAAACGGGTCGTGCAGACTGCGAAGCGACGGGCGAAAGAACGTTTTTGCCTCATCATACGTAGAGATACCACGCTGTGCCAACAAATTCGTCAAATGTTTGTTGATATGCAACTCATCCGACAACCTTTTAACTAATTCTTTATCAGCACTTTCTTCTTCTAACCAACGTTTAACCATCCCCTTGTTTTTTGGAAGTGTAAAAGTACACATATTTTTATTATAAACAAGCGTGCAAATATCAATTTTTTTTTTATTATCTTTGCAGCCAAATAAAAAGTACATTGTTAATGGCACGAAAAAAGAGAGTTCTGTTTGTTTGTCAGGAGATTACGCCTTTCTTGGAAGAAACGGAAATTGGAAAAATCGGACGATATTTACCGCAGGGTACGCAAGAACGGAAAAAAGAGATCAGGACTTTTATGCCGCGCTACGGCTATATCAACGAGCGCCGCAGTCAGTTACACGAAGTTGTCCGTCTTTCGGGTTTAAATCTAATCATTGACGGCACCGACCATCCGTTGATCATCAAAGTTGCCTCCATCCAGCAAGCGCGGATGCAGGTCTATTTTATTGATAATGACGACTATTTTCACAGAAAAGCGCTCCTTTTTGACGAAGAAGGGAAACTGTTTGAAGATAATAACGAACGCCTTGTGTTTTTCAATCGAGGCACATTGGAGATTGTCAAAAAGTTGGGCTGGGCGCCCGGAATCATCCACTGTCACGGCTGGTTTTCGTCGCTACTGCCGCTCTATGTGAAAACAGCTTACCACAGCAATCCGCTCTTTTCGGACGCCAAAGTCGTTCTTTCTGTCTATAACGACCGCTTCAAAGGGAAACTCCGAGAGATGGAACGCTATATGTCGTTCCCCGGCGTGGAGAAAAAAGCGATTCGTGTCTATCGCAAAGGGACGTGGAAAGATCTGATGTTCGGCGCCATCGCCTACGCCGACGCTTTCATCCAAGGCAGCCCCACCATTGACCCCGAAGTCAACGCCGTCATCAAAGCCACCGGAAAACCGTTCCTGCCTTTCCATTCCACAGAAACAGATGGCTACATTGACGCATACAACGACTTCTATGACTCGCTGATGCCGTCGGAAGATGATGTTTAATCAAAACGTTTATAATATATGAAATATACCCGTCATTATTTCCTATTATTTGTTATTGCAGCCGTCATCATCATCTTGTCGGCGTGCCGCAAAGATCCTACCAAGGTGGGGTTCGACATTCAACCGCCATCCGATGACATCGAACTCTACGGAAACGACACCATCATCCTGTTTGCCTCATACACCGTAGAACACGATTCGGTCTCCACCTCCAGCATGAGCACGCTGGTCTTGGGCAGCATGAACGACCCGGTGTTCGGCTCAACGCAAGCCGCTTTCAACACGCAGTTCCGGCTGTCGAAAACAAATCCTTACTTCGGAAAAAATGTAACGTTCGACTCTATATGCTTGCAGTTGGCTTATTCCGGACGGTGGGGCGACTCCTCCACATGGATGACGGCACATGTCTATCGCCTCACCGATAGCCTAAGCCTCAATTCGGACACGACGCTCGGCGTAACACGAGATAACTATTTCGCCACCGACATTGTTGAATATGACCGTGTACCATTAGGTTCCAAGACATTCCTAGACCAGCCGTTTGATTCGGTCGAGATGAAACGCTTTTGGCTGAAATATACCGCCGCCATGCACGCACCGTTCCTTTCGATTCGTTTGGATGATGAGTTCGGAAAAGAACTTTTGTCCGATTCATCATTATTTGTCTCCAATAGCGACTTTTTAAGCAAATACTATGGCTTGCGCGTGGACGTTGACCCTGTGGCAGGCTCATTTGGAAAAATGCTCTACTTCGGCACGGCGTCGCCGGAGACAAAATTGGTGCTGTACTACACCAACTCCGACTCCAGCGCAAATTATTCCTTTGTCATTAATGACGGATGTATCCGTTTCAATAACTACGAGATAGACCACTCGACAGCCGACGCCGACCTCCAAAATCAACTAAACAACTCCTTCCCTACTTCGACTTTGGGCGACCAACGGCTCTATCTGCAACCGCTGAACGGCGTCCGTATCAAAGTCAATTTCGAGGGCATCGAGACATTGCGGGAGAAATGGCAAAATGGCAACAAGTTTGTCATCAACGAAGCG
This sequence comes from Bacteroidales bacterium, assembly GCA_009777825.1. Lineage (GTDB taxonomy): Bacteria > Bacteroidota > Bacteroidia > Bacteroidales > WRLA01 > WRLA01. The sequence goes on along the minus strand of WRLA01000003.1, from coordinate 68,024 downwards.
AAATTGTTCCTCAACAACGCCGAACCCTACGATAAAAATCTTCCGCCATCACCGCAACTGACCACCTACACCGTGGACGCTACCGGAAAAATCATCATGACGCCGGACAGCGAGTTGGGCGCAACCTACATGGGCGGCGCTTTCAACTCTGGCAAAAACAGATATGAGATGCGCATCACCCGATACCTCCAAAAACGCATCTTAGACCCCAGCATGGACAACGATAACCTCTATATCTCCATCTCCGGCGCCTCTTTCGTCGCAAACAGGGTGGTACTGTATGGAAATAATCCCGACGACGAGAAGGATATGAAGGCGAAAGTTAGGATACTGATGACGGAGTATTGATGTGCGATGTGCGATGTGAGACTGTAAGATTGTAAGAAAACCTTATTTTTACCTTATTTGAAAAACTGAACAACCTTAGTAGAAAAATTACGAATAAATGCCGACCTTATTACCTTATTATTTTTAACCGCAAGGAACGCAAAGGTTTTCGCAAAAGGACGCAAAGAGAAAAAACTCTGTGAAACCCTGTGTTCTCTGAGCCTCTGTGCTGAAAAAATCAATCATTCAATTATTCAATTAATCATCATTCATAATTGTCAACACAACATTTAAACATCAACCACTGGCTTCCAACAACAAAGAAAGAAGTCGAATCCCGCGGCTGGGATGACTTAGATGTCATCCTCTTTTCGGGGGATGCTTACGTTGACCATCCCTCTTTCGGACATGCCGTCATCGGGCGCGTCCTTGAGGCGGAGGGGCTGAGGGTTGCCATCGTCCCGCAGCCGAACTGGCAAGATGACCTGCGCGACTTCTCCAAATTAGGACGACCACGCCTCTTCTTCGGCGTAACAGCGGGCTGCATGGATTCCATGGTAGACCACTACACCGCCAACAAACGCCTGCGCTCCGACGACGCCTACACGCCCGGCAACAAAGCCGGCTTCCGTCCTGACTACGCCACAACGGTCTATTCCAAGATACTGAAACGGCTCTTCCCCGACGTTCCGGTGGTCATCGGCGGCATCGAAGCCTCCATGCGACGCTTTTCGCACTACGACTACTGGAGCGATACGGTGATGCCTTCCATCTTGGTTGACAGCCAGGCGGATTTGCTGATATATGGCATGGGCGAAAAGGGGGTACGCGAGTTAGTGGCAAAGTTGAAAAATGGCGGAACTTTCGATGAGATAAAACGGACAATCCCGCAAACGGCATTCCTATCCAAAGATGTGGAGTATGATGACGCTGTTGTGTTGCCATCGCACGAGTTGTGCTGCCTGCCCCTACCTCCTCAATATTGTGTGAAAAGTGAGCAGCGACGTCATTGCGAGGGCGATAGCCCGAAGCAATCCAGTGAAAAACAATGCTCTGGATTGTTTCGCTACGCTCGCAATGACGAAAACACAGCGTTTTCGCACAAGCCTCCAAAGGGGAGGAATTACTTTGCGCGGGCTTTTCGGGTGGTGGAGGAGTTGTCGAATGTGGTTCATTCTCGTGTTATTGTGCAGAGGGTTGGGGATGGAGCAGTGGTGGTCAATCCGCCGTACGGCGCGATGACGACGGCGGAGTTGGATGCCGTCCATGCGTTGCCGTTTACACGGATGCCGCATCCGAAATATCGCAGTCGCGGCGACATTCCGGCGTATAACATGATTCGCCATTCGATAAATATCCATCGCGGGTGCTTCGGCGGATGCAGTTTCTGCACCATCTCCATGCATCAGGGGAAAGCGATTGTAAGCCGCTCGAAAGCGTCTATCTTACAAGAGGTGGAACAGGTGCGGGCGATGCCCGACTTCAAAGGGACGATTACCGACTTGGGCGGTCCGTCGGCGAATATGTATGGGATGAAGGGGAAAAACTTGTCCGTCTGCGCTAAATGTAACAAGCCGAGTTGTTTATATCCGAAGGTTTGTCCTAACTTGGACTGCAACCACAGCGCCCTGATCGACCTCTATCGCACCGTCCGCGAGATGGTACCGCACGTCTTTATCGGCAGCGGCATCCGTTACGACCTCTTTATGAATATGCCGAAAGAGAAAGCGAAAGAATACCGCCACAACGACTATTTCGAGGAACTGTTCCTGCATCACACCGGCGGACGACTCAAAGTAGCGCCCGAACATGTCTCCGGCGAAGTGCTGAGGTTAGTCCGAAAGCCGCCATTTGCGCTCTTTGAGGCGCTGAAACAGCAGTTCGATGCCTTGAACAGAAAACACGGGAAACGCTTTCAACTGATTCCCTACTTCATCGCCTCCCTCCCCGCCTGTCGCCTGCAAGATATGGATCTGCTGATGCAAAAGACGAAGAAGTTGGGCTACCGCTTGGAACAGGTACAGGGCTTTACGCCCACCCCCATGACCTTAGCCTCAACGATATACTACTCCGGCTACGACCCCTATTCGGAAAAACCGGTCTATTGCGCTAAAACAAAAGAGGAACGGGCGGAACAACAGAGACGGTTCTTTTGGTATAAACGAGAGATGTGAGACTTTTAGATACAAGACGTTTATATCCTACAGCGTCCTTTGCGTAAAACTTTTGCGGGTGAACCACAGCCTCTCCTTTTAAATTTAAGCAACCCGTTTCAACGAAGATGTTAAACTTTTGTATTCTGATGTTTTTTTTGTATAAAATTCTCACAAAGACAAGAATGAGCAGAATTTTCCCCTGCATCTTTTATAAATTAACGGGTTACCAATGTCCGGGATGCGGCACACAACGGGCACTTCACAGTCTGTTGCATCTAAAAATAAAACAAGGATTGCTTTATAATCAGATTTTAATCCTTGCCATTCCGTTGGTTCTTCTGCTCATCTACTTGGAGCATTTTAATGGGAAAAACCGCTTCCCCAAACTGTACAAAACGCTTTCAGGGAAAACGTTTATTATGATTACTTTGATTTTTATCCTCATCTATTGGGTCGGGAGAAACGTAACTATTTTACCATCCCTACCACCTCCGTAACAATTCCCTTCCGCAGTTGTGCGAGCCGCGCCATCTCTTTGCCATTTCTCATTCTCCTCCACAAAAACCGTATCCTGCCCCAGGCATCTTTCACCCAAAGACGGTAGAAAAAGACAAACCGGCTGAGCAACAGCGACGCCACGCAAGCAATAACGACGATTAAAACAGATTTAAAAATGAAACTCAACGCAATGATTATCAATAGATAATAAATCGGATACAGCGCAATGCGCATCACGATGTTCACCGTACTTTTATAAAAATCGTTTTTAAACCTTTTTGCCATCAAGTTCGAAAAAAACGACGGGATGAAGTTTGCCGCCCATCCGGCAACGAAAAAGGGCAAGGTCAGCAGCAGCAACAATCCCTTTGTCAACGTCCATGCAGCCCTTTGAGGATGTCCGAAAACAAAATCTTTTAACCGGAACGACGACAGTTTCTTTTGATAATCAGCATGTTTCGAGCAAAGTTGCTGAATGGCTACGGGATGCGTCTGTTCTTCGGCGTCCAACGCCATCGAAATTTTTTGACGGGCATCGAGGCGTGCGAAAGCACGTTTTTGTCCCTCTTTTTTCGTGCAGACAGTGTCCTGCGCCATGAGGGAGAGGCTGTAAAACTCGTCGTAATGTGTTTGAGACCGGATATTCTGAATCAAAACGTCAAGACCATCGCTCACATCCTGTTTGATACGATTCAGCGCAACTGCCTGATTTTCACGATACAACGGCATATAATCCATAACAGGTATCGGTTTCCCGAAACGCATACTTAGGTCGCCGCCCGGATGGACGTACTCGTCGTATTCGATGCCAAGCGGAACGATGACCACCTCGTCCGGTTCAACCTCTTCCTGTGCCGAGAACGCTATCCGAAACATCCCTTTCACCAAAGGCAACAGCGTTCTCTTAAAACTCTGCTGTCCTTCGGGCATCAGGCACAGCGTAACTTTGTCGCGCAGAACGTCTATTGAGAGGTCGAAAATCTCGCTGTTTTTTCCGAGTTCGTCGCGTCCGTCGCGCATGCGGTAAACCGGTAAAATGTTCAACCAGTGCAATATCCGTGCAACTTTTTTATTTTTGAAAACGTCGGAGCGCGCCAGAAAGACCGGTTGACCTTTCTGCGTCATCAAAACAGCCAGCGCATCCATGAGCGCATTCTGATGATTGGGGGCGATAATCACCCGCTTGTCCTGCGGAATATTTTCCAACCCCTCAACATAAATCTTGCGGAAATACTGCCGAAAGGAAGAGTCAACGTGTATTTTCATCACAGCGTAGGAGAACTCGTAGTCCTGAATTTTTTTCTTTTTTCGCATGAGAGTAGCCTATTATTTATTCTTCATAAAATTGTTGGCAAAGATAAGAAAAGATTGTAACTTTGCCGTCCTGATTTTTAATCATGTTTTTTTGATGCAAAGTAGTTATGAATAAACAAATTAGCATTAGCGAATGTGTCGCTAAAATAAAAGATGGAATGTCTGTGATGATTGGCGGCTTCATGGGAAACGGAACGCCGGAGCATATCATGGATGCATTGGTCGCCGCAAAAGTGAAAGATTTAACGGTAATCTGTAACGATACCGCTTTCCCCGACAGAGGCATCGGGAAACTTATCGTCAACCGGCAAATTAAAAAGGTCATCGTCTCCCACATCGGGACAAACCCCGTTACCGTTGACCAGATGAACGCCAAAGAGTTGGAAGTAGAATTTTCGCCCCAAGGCACGCTGGCAGAACGTGTTCGCGCCGGCGGCGCCGGATTAGGCGGCGTATTGACAACCACCGGATTAGGAACCGTCGTCGCCGATGGAAAACAAACATTGGAAATTGACGGAAAAACCTATCTGTTAGAAAAACCACTACGCGCCGACGTAGCCCTGCTGGGAGCCAACATCGGCGACAAGAGCGGAAACCTGATTTTCAAAGGAACCTCCCAAAACTTTAACCCGATCATGGCAACCGCCGCCGACGTGGTCATCGCCGAGATAGAGGAAGTAGTGGAAGTCGGAGAATTAGCGCCGGAGACGGTGCATGTGCCGGGGATTTTTGTGGATTTCTGGGTGAAGGGGTGAATTTGCAATTTGTGAATTGTGAATAGTGTACTAAATTATTTTCAATCATCTATTTTTCCCCAACCGTTGTCGTAGCAGGTAGCCGCAGGGCAACACGCCCCGTATTTCCATTTTTATCATATTGTCTTTGATGTAATATGAAACGGGAAATTGATTGGTCAGACGGAAAATCTGTTTGGGCGAATAGTTAATAATCTGAAAATCAGGATGAAATATCTCGTTGAACTTCGCCATGGTTGTGCTGTCTGTTGCAAATGACAGGGCAAGAACTTTGTCCACAACGCCCAAGCGTTCATATTGTTTCAGATTTTCGATGGAGTTGTAGCAGTGCGGACAGGAATACGAAAATGCAAATACCAAATAAGTGGAATCTTTGGAAGGCGTCAGAAACTCGCCCAACACCGAATTTTCGACCCTCATGTTCACAAGTTTTCCCTCTGTAACGTATTGTGTAGTATCGTTTTGGCGCTCCATATAGGTATATCCGGTAACAAAGGATACGGCGCATAAGATACAAGCCATAATCAGCATTTCGTCTCTGTCTGCCAATTTACACCCATTGTTGCTTTTCAGGAAAACATACAACAACATGCCCATCAAAACAATATTGCGCACACCGGTGAAAAACGGCGACATGTTCAAAAGCGAGAAATAGCCAAAACAGCCGCAATTAGTAATATTGGCAAAGAAGTACCCGTAGAGATACGCCGCCGACAGCGCCACGACAAAGCAAAACGACAATAAACTTGTCAGTCTCAACCGAATATGAAAAAACAACAGCAAGCCTGCCAAAATCTCAAACACAATGATAAGCGGCGCAAGAAACTGCAAACCCTCAAAACCGTATTGTATGAGTATTTGCGAAAAATCGTATGCCGCCAACGATTTTCCAATACCCGATATTAAAAATACTATCCCCGCAAGCGAGGATAGTATTCGCGTCGTTTTGTTAATCATTTTACAAATCGGTACAAGTGTAAGAAATAATACCTTCGTCTTCGAAACCGTGTGTTGCCTCCCAAAGCTCTTGAAACTTCTTACAAGAGGTTATGCCAAATTCCTGAGCGTCAGCAGGCGTGATAATCTCAGTACTTTTATCCCCATCAGCATAACGGAGTGTACAAGAGCATCCTTTAAAATTATCCTTTTTATCGTCATCCTTTTTGCAGGACACGCCCAAAATACCAACAGTCAAAAGACCTAAACAACCTAACAATAAAATTACTTTTTTCATCTCAAAATACAATTAACCTATACATTGTGAGGTTTTAAATTAAAACTCTTTTGTTCCTTCTACTCGTGTGGCTTTTCGTAGGAAATAACCCGCCCGTTTTTTCAAGAGATTTCGTTCCTCCCCTGCGTTTTTTGGGAACAGTTGCGGTTCTGTCTTATATGATGATAGCCATTCATTATTTTCGGGTTGGGGCAAAAAGAAAACAGCGTGAAACCTAACTGTTTCCCGCTGTCTGTGGTATCTGGCGTAACCTTGCATATAAGAAATTAGTCAAGTCCACGCCCTACGCGCGAACATTTAACGTTTCCTCTATATGCTGTCTTCTAATCGCCAGATTTTCAGACTGCAAAGAACAAAGTTCTATGCCTTTTCAATATGTCCTATTATGTGCCTATCCGCACTTTATTTCCCTTTACAACATGATGCAAATAAATTTTATGTTATTAAACCGGGGGCAAAGGTACAAATATTTATAATACCGAAATGAAAAAATAATGATTTGTGAAAATTATTTTTTGCAACTTGATATTTCGTCGAAAAGTATTACCTTTGCAGCAAAAAATAAATGTAACGATACAAAAATGGATAAGAAAATAACCTCAATGATTCGAGTGCGTATGAGCGCTCACGATGCCCACTACGGTGGCAACTTGGTTGATGGAGCGAAGATGCTTCAACTTTTTGGCGATGTGGCGACGGAATTGTTAATCATCCGCGATGGCGATGAAGGACTGTTCTGTGCTTACGACAATGTCGAATTTTTAGCGCCCGTTTATGCCGGCGACTACATCGAAGCCGTTGGCGAGATTACCGCCGTCGGCAACTCTTCCCGTAAGATGGTTTTCGAGGCGCGTAAGGTCATCGTGCCGCGTACCGACATCAGCGCTTCGGCTGCCGACGTACTGGACGATCCGGTGGTGGTTTGTCGCGCCAGCGGGACTTGCGTGGTACCGAAAAATTGTCAAAGAAAATGAGGAAATTTCCACGAAAAAATCGTTGTATCACATTGCTTTACAGCAATTTACACGTTGTACCAAGTGGTATAAGACTAAATGGTATAAGACCAGATGGTACAATAAAATCGGGGGAGTTTCGTTAGTAGAAAATAAACGCAAAATTTTATTTTATATGGAAGAAATAGAATCGCCTTTTTTGTTTGGCGCCACAGTGGCAAGAGAAGAATTTGTCAACCGCAAGGACGATATTAACCATTTGTGGCTTAACGTGAAAAGCGGTATCAATACTGCTTTGATTTCGCCGCGCCGCTGGGGAAAATCCTCTTTGGTAAAACAGGTAGCGCAGTTAACGTCGTCCAACAAGCAGGTAAAATGGTGTTTCATTGATATGTTTGCGATACGGAATGAAGAAGAATTTTACGAAAAACTAAGCCGCGAGGTCATTAAAATCACTGCTACAAAATGGGACGAATGGATAGAGGCAACGAAAGTTTTTTTCAGACATTTAGTCCCTAAAATCACATTCGGCGTAGACCCGACCAGCGATTTCAGTTTGAGTTTTGAACTCGAAGAACTTAAAAAGCATAAAGACGAAATATTAAACCTTCCCGAAACAGTTGCAAAAAAACAAAATGTCAGGCTCATTGTTTGTATTGATGAGTTTCAAAATATTCACAATTTCAAAGAAGCGGAGGACTTTGAAAAATTGTTGCGTTCTGTATGGCAATATCACGAGAATGTAAGTTATTGTTTATACGGGAGTAAGCGGCATTTGATGTCGGATATTTTCAACAAAAGAAACAGGGCTTTTTATCTGTTTGGAGACATGATGCTTTTAGATAAAATTGCGGTAGAACATTGGGAACCGTTTATTGTTGAACGTTTTAAGAAAACAGGGAAAACCATTTCAGAAACTCTGGCGAATCAAATTGCTACAACCATGAAAGGACATCCGTATTATGTTCAGCAGTATGCGCATTATGTTTGGGAATATACAACCACAACTGCTACCGAAGCATTATTACCGATTTGCTTAGCGCGAATGTTGCAAGTCAATCAAATTTTATATCAACGCGAAATAGAGGATTTGACGACAACACAAATAAACCTGTTAGAAGCCATCGCCAACGAGGAAACGCAATTTACCTCTGTAAAAACCATGATGGATTATCGTTTAGGCACATCTCATAATGTGTCGAAAAACATGAAAAAACTGCAATATCTTGATATTATTGAAAAAACAAAAACAACAGCCATATTTCTTGACCCTGCTTTTGAATTATGGTTTAAAATGTATTATTTAAAATCTTAAATACTTAAAAATATTACCGAATGGAAAAATTAATTATTACCGCCGCCATCTGCGGCGCAGAAGTGATGAAAGAGCATAATCCCGCCGTGCCTTACACTGTCGAAGAGATCGTGCGGGAGGCGAAGTCGGCTTACGACGCGGGAGCGGCTATCGTACATTTACACGTTCGTAGAGACAACGGTACGCCCACGCAGGATAAGGCTCGCTTTAAAGAGTGTATAGACGCCATCAAAAAGGTGATTCCCGACGTAATTTTAATCCCCTCCACGGGCGGCGCTGTGGGAATGACGGCGGAAGAACGCTTACAACCCACCGAACTGTTCCCCGAAATGGCAACGCTGGATTGCGGTACCTGCAACTTCGGCGACGACGTTTTTGAAAACACCATGCCCATGATGCGTGACTTCGGCAAGCGGATGATGGAAAACAAAATCAAACCCGAATTTGAATGTTTCGAGATGGGACATCTGGATACGGCGCTGGCAATGGTGAAGAAAGGTCAGTTGCCGGGGCATCCCATGCAGATAAACTTTGTGTTGGGCGTGCCGGGCTGTACTGCTGCGACGATTCCTAACCTGTGCTGGATGGTACAATCCATCCCGAGCGATGCCACATGGACGGCGACAGGCGTAGGACGAGCCGAGTTTCCGCTGGCGGCGGCTGCCATCGCCATGGGCGGAAATGTGCGCGTGGGCTTTGAAGATAATGTGTATCTCGAAAAGGGCGTTTTGGCGAAATCAAACGGCGAGTTAGTGGCAAAAGTAGTGCGCATCGCCAAAGAATTGGGACGCGAAATCGCTACGCCCACTGAGGCGAGACGGATATTGAGTTTATAAAAAAAATCGTACCTTTGCCGCCTGTAATTTATTAACTTAATTAAGTCATTATACTATGCAAAAAAAAGGAAACAAATACGGCACGCACCGTGTAATTGAACCCAAAGGGGTTTTGCCGCAACCGGCAGATAAGATAGACAACAACATGGACGAGATTTGGGACAACGAGATCCTGATTGACGTACAGACTTTGAACGTGGACTCGGCATCCTTTACCGACATCAAAGCCCGCGCAGGCGGCGACCACGAGAAGATCAAAGAGATCATGTTCAGCATCGTAGAAAAACAGGGCAAGCACCGCAATCCGTGGACGGGTTCGGGCGGCATGTTGCTGGGAACGGTCGAAAAAATCGGCGACGCCTTAATCGGAAAGACAGACCTGAAAGTGGGCGACAAAATCGCCACGTTGGTCTCTCTCTCTCTCACGCCGTTGCGGATTGACAAAATCAAAGAAATCCGTTCCGAAGTTGACCAGGTGGATATTGACGGGAAAGCTATCCTGTTTGAAAGCGGTATTTACGCCAAAATCCCAGCCGACATGCCCGAAAAGTTGGCGTTATCGGCGTTGGACGTTGCCGGAGCGCCGGCGCAAACAGCGAAACTGTGCAAACCGGGCGACACCGTCTTAATCATCGGCGCCGGCGGAAAGTCGGGGATGTTGTGCTGCTATGAAGCCAAAAAGCGCGTGGGCGTTACCGGAAAAGTCATCGGGATGTGCCACAGCCAAAAGTCAACGGAGCGCTTGCAGAAGTTAGGCTTTTGCGACCATGTATTTGCCGGCAATGCCACCGACCCGGTCTCCATGATAGAGATTATCGAAAAACTGACCGACGGACAGATGGCTGACGTTACCATCAACAACGTCAACATCACCGATACCGAGATGACCTCCATCCTCTGCACCAAAGACACGGGCTTGGTCTATTTCTTCTCCATGGCGACCAGTTTCACCAAAGCCGCGCTCGGCGCCGAAGGCGTAGGAAGCGACGTAACGATGATCGTCGGCAACGGCTATACCAGAGGACACGCCGAAATCACCCTGCAACTCCTTCGCGAAAGCAAAGAACTGTGGGATATTTTCATGGAACTGTACGCATAGAAAGGGTGTATGACAAATTGTCCCCCCCCGCCTGTTTTTCCCGATCTGTCCCATTATCGGATATAAACAATTTATAGTCAATAACTTTTTTTTGTGTTGTGCAAAGATTGTTCGGTTGTTGTTATTTTTGCGGTTATTTTCAAAATTAGACAAAATGGACAAATCAGAGATTAAGGCATCTATTCTTGCCTCCATATCGGAGAAATTAGATTTATGGCTTGGCAAAGCCGAAACGATTGAAGACGGATATGAATACGAAACAGAATTCATGAAGACCGCCCACCAAGTCAGTAATATTATGTTGACAAAGAGTTTAGGAGAAATCAGTCCTAATCGGAAAAAAAAAGGAAACTTCAGACCTGCTTCGGGAAAGTTGAAGTAAACAAATCTCACGTATTGTGCCATCATACGGAGAAATTTGGGGTTACTGCTAAATTGCAGGAAGTTGCCAGTTTATTGGCAAGTGGATATGTGTTTACCGAAGCGGAAGAGATTTTGCATAATTTATTGGGCATAGAACTTTCGGCTAAACAGGTTCAGCGTATCAGTGAGCATTATGGTCAAAAGCTTGAGGAGTCTGAAGCGAGTTATCAAGATATGTCTACAGATGTTCCATTAATAGCAGCCGCCACAAGCGCATCACCTGTTTATATAACGATGGACGGCTCAATGGTTTATACGCGTGAGGATGCGTGGAAAGAGATGAAAATGGGACGTATTTATTCGGGAACATCAAGGGTTGAGATACAAAAGAATCGGACAGAGATAATGGATTCTTTATACGTGTGTACTTTGGGCAACAACAAAGATTTTCTGAAAAAACTCGAACCATACGTAGAACCTTACCAATGCAAGATTTTCATCGCCGATGGCGCAAAATGGATATGGAATTGGGTGGATGATTTTTATAGCGATTCGGTTCAGATTTTGGATTTCTATCATGCCGTTGAAAAACTTGGTGCATATGCATTGATTGCCTACAAAGACGTAGAAAAACGACGGCAATGGCTTGACTTTCAAAAACAACGCCTAAAAGCCGATGAAATAGAAAAAGTATTAGACGATCTAAAAAAAATTGCCGCCAAAACACTTCCTACTACGCAAATCGGAAAATCCTTAAAAGACATAATACACTATTATGAAAACAATATTGAAAGAATGAAATACGGAACGTTCATTAAAAAAGGATTCCTGATAGGTTCTGGCGCAATAGAATCCGCCCATCGAAACGTGATACAGCAAAGATTAAAATTGTCGGGGCAAAGGTGGTCTATCAAGGGGGCACAAAGAATTGTAAATCTGAGAGCTTACTGGAAAAGCAAACGATGGAATGACTTGACGTATCAAATCAAAATGGCGGCTTAGTCCAATTTGTCATACACCCGCAAAGATACATTTTTTTTGATTGCCGATTTTTTAACTGGTACCTGGAGTGATCTTTCCTTTCATACTATTATTGTTCATTGAGTAACGAAGTTAATAAATCCAAATCATTGGCATACATGCCGTAGCAGAAGTTCATTTCATAGTTCCAGACGTATTGTTCGGGGGGGTGTCCATTTATTTTTGACTCCAAACCCCAAACGTAATTTTTCATTCCTTTTTCTTTCAGTCGTCTGAGGAGATTTTCGTTCCCCAGCATACGATAGCGCCCCATTCCGAAGTATTCTATATTTTTCTCTTCAAAAATCTGTTCAATATTCGGAGTATCAAAAAACAAACTTTCGGTAATTAATGGCTTTACTCCCAACATTATCGCTTTATCAATGGCTTCCCAAGAGAACAGTTCCATGATAACTCTGTCCCGAAATAGAAAATCATTATAAATTTTTTCCGGGTCATTTGTTTTATCGGTTACCAAGATGGCGTCCGGATGATTCTGAAACCAGAGATTTATGGCATCCATGTTCATCGGAGTGTATTTCCCGTGAATTTTGAATGATAGAAATTCCTCCTCACTCAATGGTGTATTGTCTATTGTTCCGGGATAATCAGTGATGGTCTTGTAGTATTCCCAGTGATGTGCGGCAACAAATCTGTTGTCGGTAGTTGTTATTAAATCGAGTTCAAATAATTTGCAGCCTTTGCTGTATGACAGATCCAATGCTTCGAGGCAGTTGGTATAGTTTATGCCGTTAATGGCTCCGCCGGCGTGCGCGATGAAATATTCCCAATAACTTTCGTTATCATCACCGCCGCCACAATTGCAATATTCCTTTTTGCAGGAAGAGGCTGTTAATACAAAGATTGTTGCTATGAACAACCCTACGGTTCTGGGGTTAAAGGTTTGTTGAAAGAGATGTGTCATTGTCATCGTTTATTTTTATTCCTTCTATTAAAATTCTAATATTTTTCAATTCCGAATGATTTTCAGGTTTGTTACTGTCCATGCAAAAATACACTTTTACTTTTATATCGGAAACATCATCCACCATAAATTGTTTCCCTATATTTAAAGGATACCATCTTTCCGGTTCAAGGTCTTCTACCATAATGTATTTATTGATGCGATCGTGGTAAGTATCAGCATTTTGCATATTTTGTCCTTTACACTCGATGACAAAGTTATAAAATTGTTGGTTTTCAGGCAGTGCAAGAAACATAATATCTGCGGTCAACGATATTTTTATTTTTTCCCATGTGCCTTCGATATTGGTTTTCGGATATACAATGACATCTTTCCATTGCGGTACAGATTCAAAAAGTATGGTTGTATCTTTAATAAACATATCTATTATTGTTTGATAGTTTGTTTTTGCAAAGAGAGGGTGATTTGTTAATTTGTCGTTGAGATAGACGTATTTGTGAATGTACTTATATAAATCCAATTTGTTGTGCATCAATTCTTTTAAAGAGTTGTTTTGAATTTCTTTCAGATCTAAATTTTCATTTTGGATTTCGTATAGTTGATGGTTATAATAATAGTTGTTGTAAATCAAATCTTTGTATCCGCCGGAATAGTCAAACATCACGGTTTTCACGTTAGAAACGAACTGTGATGATGTATCTAGCGCATTTCCAAGCCAATGAACATATTGAGAAGATTGAAGGTTATAATTTTCTTTTAACAAAGCCTCCATGGTAGGGACAAAATCATTATGCGACACCAAAGCGGGGAAAGTCTTATGATGTAACAACAGCGGCGACCAAATGATTAACGGAACGTGAAAAAGAGATAAATCATTTTTTTTCATCAGTCCACTCGAATGGTCTCCGGTAAAAACAAAAATTGTGTTTTCAAAAGACTTTCTTTTTTTATAACGCTCAAAAAAATCTTTCAGGCACAAATCCTGATATAAGATGGCTGCGCTCCTGTCGATTTGTTTTAAATAACTTTCCTGTTTTTCTTTTGGGGCAGATAGAATTATCTCATGGGCTAATTTGTATGCTCTTTGAAAGTACGGATTATTTTTCTCTGCCTCCTGATGACCGGAAGTCGTAACAAAAAGATTGAACAGCGGGGTCGTGTCATTTAAAAAGTTTTGGTCTTGTAGTGCTTTGGCATATATAATACTGTCGTGATAGCCCCAATAGGATATCCCGTTGTCTTCTGTTTTATTTTTTCCATAGTCAATGTAATAGTTTTCAGACATATAGTCAATCTCTTGCGCTAATAAATAATCATTGATTGCGTCAAAATAAAAAGTGCCGGCATAAAAAGCATTGGTTTTATAATTGTTGATTTTCAGAATTTTTATGAGCGAGTGATGTTCCGGCATGTTGCCGAACTGGAACCCTTTTACTCCGAATGGCAATGAACCCGTGATGGACGGAACTGCTCCAAAACTTCTTTTAGTTGTTGATATGCAATTTTTCCAGTAAAGTCCTGTTTTTGCCAACGAATCGAGAAATGGGGTAAAGGAGACTTCGTTATGGTTGGGTTCGTTCCATTCTCTTCCCAATGATTCTAAAACAACGATTACAATATTTGGTTTTACGGTATCGGGTTTAAAATAGGGCGCTAATATATTGTGGCGCTCGTATTCTCTTTCTAATGGATAATATTTATTAATAATTTTTCTTTCGGGATTCTCTTGCATAAACTCTTTTATTCTTTGTTTTTCAAAAACAATATCACCATACGTTCTTCCCGATAAACAATGTGATACGATTGAATTAAAGCAGTAAAAACTTTTGTTTTGTATATAATTCCTTATTGTTGAATTTTTCGCACCATCATATAATTTGGGGAGCAATGCTATAGATGATGCCGGGATTAAAGCAAGTATGGAGATAGTTAGTAATGCTTTGTTACTCCATTTTTTCTTGTTTAAAAAAGATAGAAGGAGATAAAACATTATGGGGACAAAAATAATTCCCGCTATGGGAACCCAAAGATTTACAACGGTTGCTATCGTCGCTATAACTTCGGAAATGGGGCGAATAATTAATTCGGCGCCTATTAAAGAGCCTGTATGAAACAAATAAACGGTTAGCCCTGTTTCTAAAAGGATAAGCGATGAAAAAACAATGGAGATAATGCTTCTCGCAAGCGCTCTATTTAAAACATTAAAAATAGCGTAAATCGGAAGTAACAGTATGGAATAAAAACTATAGACAATTATTAAAGAGAGAATGCTTTTTAAGAAATCATTAAAAGTAAAACTTTCTTCCAGTTGAATAAAATAAATGGTTTCAGATGTTTTTAGTAAAGCGCCTAATATCCAAAAAACAGATATCGCAATGATATATTTTTTTATGAATTCAATTATTTTTTTCATTTTCACCTCCATAAACCTCATCCACAATATAAGGCGGTCGTCCTTTCACCTCGTCAAAAACGTAACTAATATATTGTCCTATCAGTCCGGTTACAAAAAGTTGAATGCCCGCAAAGGCGCTCATAAATATGATTAAGGTGGTGTAGCCCGGAATGGTTTTTTCGAGTATCCACATCACCAAAGAAAATACAATCAAAATCAGGCTGATAGCGCTAAAAATCAATCCCGTGAAAATGCCCAACTGCAAGGGGACTTTGGAGAAAGAAGAGATGCTGTTGATGAATTTGTAAAACATCATCACGCTTTCTTCTTCGTTGAAAACGGAGGCGACAATCGAACAATCTGTTTTTTTTGAGGTCATTTTATGATATTCTTCTTCCTTGATGCATAAAGTTTTTAAAGTGCAAAGATAGTATATTTTTCTATTTCTCTTTGAATTGATGTCTTCCAAATGACGCTCGCTGCTATTCAGTATGATATGAGCGCTGAGAATCCCTTTGATTCACAATAGAGAAAACGGAACGGTGTATGGAGTTTTGGGAAACTTCCCTATTCTCGATTTAGAATATTAGCAATATCTTGCCTGTCTTTCTCCGAAACAGGGACGACTCTTGCTTTTACAAGATAATTGTGATAGACAAGGTATAGAACACCGACCATCACAAGCGTTATTGAACCGTTGAATAAAAATGCGTGCGCTCCGCCGAACTGTTTCATGATAAAGCCGGAGAAGGTGTGTCCGAGCGGGGCGGTGCCGGTGGTGATGAGGATGTAGATGCTCATGATGCGGCTGCGGTAGTCGTCGGAGGTGTTGAGTTGGATGCGGGTGTTGGCGCGGTTGAGAAAACAAAATATCAGGAAGCCGATGCACGCCAGCAAGATGGAAACGACGACAAGAGACCATTGGCTACTGAGCGTAGTCGTAGTAAAAAACGCTGTTATTTGCAACGCCGCCATGCACAACGCCACCATCACCAAGAAGTTTTTGTTGGAGATGTGCTGCCCTCGGCTTCCCATAAACAACGCCCCGCACAGCGAACCCATCCCAAAGATGGACATGAGAAGGCTGTAGGTGGACTCATCGCCCGACAACACATCTTTCGCCAAAACCGGAAGGATGACGCCGTAATTCATGGCAAAAGTGCATACCATCAACATTATCAGGAAAGTAGGGAATATGTTCCGATTTTTGACGGCGTATTGAAATCCTTTTTTGATGCCATGGAAAATCTGCCGCTCAAAAATGTCTGGATTGGGCTTTTTATTGATTTTAATCAGCGATATCGTATATAAAACGGGGATGAAACTCAATCCGTTCAGCAAGAAGCACTGCGCTGCGCCGACGTATTTCATCACAATGCCGGCAATGATGGGACCGATAATGCGTGCCAGGTTGAACGTAGTGGAGTTTAACGAGATGGCGTTAGGGAGGTCTTTCTCGCCGACCAACTCTACGAAATAAGACTGCCGCGTCGGCTGGTCAATGCTCATAGAGATGCCGCCAATCAGCGCCAACATGGCGAAAAGCCAATAGTTGGTGGAACCCGTCCACACCAAAAGAGCCAGCAACAACGACTGCACTAACAACAGCGCCTGCGTGAAAATCAGAATGTTACGCTTCGGAAAACGCTCGATAAGCACTCCGACGAACAGTATCAAAACCAGTACCGGTCCGAACTCGAAAACCCCCATCAACCCCAACAAAAACGGCGAGCCACTGATCTGATAGATATACCAACTCAACACCGTTACCTGAATCATACTGCCGGTAGTAGAGACGACCTGCCCGAACCAGAAATTTCTGAAGTCCCGGTGGTACAATGCCGAAAACATGTTGCGAAACACTCCCATACTCTACGCTTTCGGTTGCAGCGTTATAAACGGGATCATCACCTCTTCCATTGAGATGCCGCCATGTTGGAAGGTGCTGTCGTAGTACTTCACGTGGTGGTTGTAGTTGTTCGGATAGACTAAGAAGTCGCCGCTACGGGCAAAGATGAATGAGGAGGTAATGTTGTTTTTGGGCAGGAATATCTTTTGCGGGTCGCGCACCTCGAAGACCTCTTTGGCGTTGTAGTTGAGGTTGCGACCGGTTTTGTAGCGCAGGTTGGTGCTGGTTTCTCTGTCACCGATGACTTTTACCGGTTTTACCACGCGTACCGAGCCGTGGTCGGTGGTGATGACAACGTCCACATTATGAGACGCTAACGTGCGCAGGATGTCGTAAAGCGGCGAATGTTCAAGCCACGAGAGCGTGAGCGAGCGGTAGGCTTTCTCGTCGTTGGCAAGTTCTCTGATGATTTCCATCTCCGTGCGTGCGTGGGAGAGCATGTCCACGAAGTTATAGACGATGACGTTCAACTTGTTGTTAAAGTAGTTGGCGATGTTTTCCGAGAGTTTTCTGCCGGCATCCAAGTTTAATATTTTGTTGTAGGAGTGCCGGATGTTGATGCCGTAGCGTTTCAGCAGCATCTCCAAGAGTTCCGATTCGCAGTTGTTTTTGCCGCCTTCGTCGGTTTCGTTGAGCCAGTATTGCGGGTATTTGCGTTCTATCTCGCTGGGCATCAAGCCGGCGAAGAAACTGTTGCGGGCATATTGGGTCGTGGTCGGGAGGATGCTGTAGTACATCTCTTCCTTTTTCACGCGGTAGAAACGTTCCAACAGCGGCGCGATGGCTTTCCACTGGTCGAAACGCAAATTATCAACGACTATTAGAAAAACCGGCTTCTTGGGATTGCTGTTGAGCAACGGGAACAGTTTCTCTTTCAACACAGTATGAGAAAACACCGGACGATCCGGCTGATTGCCCTTGAGCCACTCCTCATACGAGTTTTGGTAATACTTGCAAAATACCGTATTGGCTTCTTCTTTCTGCATCTGCAAAATCTCGTGCATGCTCTCGTCGTCGGACTTTTCTAACTTCAACTCCCAGTTGACCAAGCGTTTATAGATGTCCATCCACTGTTCGTGGTCCAAGCCTCCGCTTATCTCCATGCTGATTTGACGGAATTGCTGTTGGTAGTCGGAGGATGTCTTTGAACTTACGATGGCGCGGCTGTCCATGATTTTCTTCAACGCCAGCAATATTTGGTGCGGATTGACCGGCTTTATCAAATAGTCGGCGATGCTGCTGCCGATGGCGCCTTCCATCACATGCTCTTCCTCGCTCTTGGTGATCATCACCACGGGCAGCGCCGGGGCGATGTTTTTTATCACCGTCAACGTCTCCAATCCCGAAAGTCCGGGCATGTGTTCGTCCAGAAAGACGATGTCGTAATTTCCCTTCTCTATCATGTCGAGCGCATCACGCCCGTTGTTTATCGTGTCGCATACGTAGCCTTTTTGTTCTAAAAACATAATGTGGGGCTTGAGAATCTCTATCTCGTCGTCAACCCATAAAATTGATATTTTATCCATAATTCGGTGTGAATGATATTAAAAAATAACGAGGGCACAAGAGAAATATTTTAGCATTTTGTTTTTTCAGCACAGAGACAGCCCCCTCCGGCTCCCCCAAAGGGGGAGAGAGCACGGAGTTTCACAGAGAATTACTCTGGATTGCTTCGTCGTTCCTCCTCGCAATGACGCACCATATCCACACACTACAAAGAAGCAGTACACAGCAAGCCATTGAAAAGTTGAGCGACAACCTCCACTTTGATATAGGGATAGCAAAGGCATTACGTTTGGACGTTTCAACCGTTATTCCTACAAAAAGACCACCCCCCGACTATTACACTTTTTTGGGACAAAAACCATATTTCAACCGACTGCAAAGCAACGCCGATACGCTATACTACAACAATCATCAGCGGCAATTAATACTTTACGACAAAGTAAAAGAGGCAAAAAACAGCAATACGAAAGTGCCGGATATTTTTAAAAACGACAACCTTTTGAGGTATGAAATGAGAATAACCAAAAGAGTAGCAAAACAATTTAAAACCGATGTAACCGGTGCAACGTTGTATGACGAGGTTTTTTATTATGCAATCGTGCAACAATGGTACAATGAATTTAAAACAATACAAAAATTAAAAAGCAGAGATTTTATGATAGACAATGTAAGCAGTAAAAAAGAGGCAAAAGAGGCGTTATTTTCTTATTTGTTGCAGCAACAAGGACAGGATATTATCAGCGAGTTTTTGAATGAACTGAAAGCAGAACGGAAATTTAGCAGCCGTTCCGATTATGCAAAGTTAAAGGCAGAGTTAAACAAAATGATTGTTGCCAAAAATGGAAACAAAAACGACTTGGTTACGGAGTTGGAAACCGCCATTTTTGACGTTGCAAAATATGCACGCTAAAAGTGCCATTTACACTTAAATATAATAACTTGTAAATGTTGCCAAAAATGGAAACATCAGTATATTATAAACAGTAAAAAAACCGTTACCATGAAAATATGAAAACAACAATCATCTACATATTTTAAAATTTTGAATTATGGCACAAAAAAAAGGACAAACGGGCAATCCACACGGGCGACCAAAGGGAACGCCAAACAAGGTTACAAAGAATGTAAGAGAATGGATATTTGATATTTTGCAAAATAACATGAAAACGTTGGAAGCCGATTTAGCGAAGTTAGAACCAAAGGAACGGTGGCAAATGATAAACGGACTTTTGCCGTACATTGTCAGTAAGCGTTTGGAGACAAGCAACAAACATTATACCTTTGATGGTACAGATGGCGACAAAGAACAAGTTATACGGATAGGATATGACTTTTTGCCCCCGATAGACCCATTTGCACAGATACGGAAAAATCACGGCATTGAAGATTAAACAGGCGGCACGACTGCAAACGTTGGGAATGGCGGTAAATGGCGGTAAATGACGGTAGATAACACAGTAATATTAATTGTCAAAAAAGGCTCAAAAAAGGCTCAAAAATGGCTCAAAAAAGGCTCAAAAACACACTGTCTTTTTTTGTCAAAAAACCACCAATGCAGTAATTTTTAACTGACAATCAATGTTTTAACCTCAAAAGTAATCTGAAATAACATAATCATTGATTTCATTGATTATCAGCATGGCATAAACACAAACACCATGACGTATGTACACTCACGGGGTAATTGAACAAAAGGTACTTTATAAGAAGCAGAGGCGGCGGGGTGGCGGCAGTGCTTTTCCTTTTCAGTTACACATGAAAAAACTAATAGAAATAAAATGACGAAATACTACTGCCGTCAATTTTACCGGCAGCGACTAAAAAAGTTTACGTTTTGAACAGTCCCTATGCCGAATAAATAATTTTTTGTATCTTTGCCGTGAAAAGCCCACTAAAAAGCCAAAAAAAGGCTGTTTTGTTACTCATTTGTTACCCACGAGAAGTAAAAGTGGGCTTTTTACTTTAATAATCAATAAGTTACAACATCTACTTTGCTTTTGTTCTTGTGTAACTAAACTTTCAACAACTGTTTTATCGCAAGGATGGATAGATAACGTTCGCGTCGTTTTATTGGCATGAACTTATTTATTTGCGGTATAGGTAGAAGATGGCTATAATTGGCGAAAACGAGGCGAAATGGCAGCAAAAAAGCAGAAAATCTTATGCGGCGAAAAAAACATTTTTTCGCCGCATAAAATGCGGAAAATATTATGTATATTCGCCGCAAAATTTATTTGATATGGCAAAGTACATTTATCAGCGTGAAAATTGGACAGATTTTACTTGGGATTACAGTAAAATAGCCGTCGTACTTGGCAAAGTTCGTAATTTACAGGGCAAATTATTGGGCACAATGAATGCTTTGGGATTTTCATTGAAATCAGAAGCAGTGCTTGAAACTTTAACCCTTGATATTATGAAATCGTCTGAGATAGAGGGTGAAAAACTTAATCGTAAACAAGTTCGTTCTT
Organism: Bacteroidales bacterium; assembly: GCA_009777825.1. Classification (GTDB taxonomy): domain Bacteria; phylum Bacteroidota; class Bacteroidia; order Bacteroidales; family WRLA01; genus WRLA01. Next base: position 46,948 of record WRLA01000003.1, on the reverse strand, counting down.
CTATTGCAAAGCGTTTGGGCTTGGAAACAGGAGGGTTAGAATTTATTGACAGAAATGTAGAAGGGGTTGTGGAAATGTTACTTGACGCAACTCAAAATTACACCGATGATTTAAGCGAAGGCCGACTTTTCGGTTGGCATTCGGCGCTTTTCCCTTCAGGTAGAAGCGGAATGTATAAAATTGAAGTTGGACAATATCGCACAGGAGAAATGCAGGTGGTTTCAGGAGCAATGGGACAGGAAAAGGTTCATTACGAAGCAGTTGAAGCAAAAAATGTGAAGACAGAAATGGATAAATTTATCAGTTGGGTAAATGAAAAATCCCAAATTGATTCAGTCATAAAATCTGCCATTGCTCATTTATGGTTTGTAACAATTCACCCATTTGACGACGGAAACGGGCGTATTGCAAGAGCCATTTCTGATATGCTATTGGCTCGTAGCGATGGTAGTCCGCAACGATTTTACAGCATGTCAAACCAAATTTTGAAAGAGAGAAAGAAATATTATTCAGCATTGGGAAATACTCAACATAGTGATTCAGATATAACGTTTTGGCTAAATTGGTTTCTTAATTGTTTGAAAAACTCGTTGCTTAACACAGAAATTACTCTTAAAAGTGTGTTTCGCAAGGCAAATTTTTGGGAAAAACACAAAAACACTCAACTCAATGAACGTCAAAAACTTATTGTCAACAAACTATTCGATAATTTCTATGGCAAACTTACTTCCTCGAAGTGGGCAAAAATGACGAAAATTTCTTCGGACACCGCTTTAAGAGACATAAAAGATTTAATAGAAAAAGGCATTTTGAAACAAGATGAAGCGGGAGGACGGAGTACAAATTATGAGTTGATAGTTGAGAATGAAAAATAAAGGAAAGAACTTTTGGCGAAGAAAAATAAACCAAATCAAGATTTCAAATAAAAAGTGTATTTTTGCAAAAAATAATCGTTATGTCTGAATTATCGAAAAATGAAAATATGTTTTACAGCGAAATCAATGAATTACTGAAACAAGCGCGAAAATCTGTTTACAAAACAGTTAATACAATAATGGTGCAAACTTATTGGCAAATCGGCAAACGTATTATTGAACAGGAACAACACGGACAAAACCGTGCCAACTACGGCGATTACCTAATCACAAACCTATCACGATATTTATCAGATACGATTGGTAAAGGTTTTTCGGAGGCAAATTTGTGGAATGTCAGACAATTTTATTTAGTTTTTCCCGATTTTAACCAATTCTCTACGCAGTGCGTAGAGAATCTAACTTGGACAAATATTCGTTTGATTAACCAATGGTAACGGCTATGTCTCTTGGAGCGCATTCAGTGTGTTGCCGGATTGAGAAAGAGGTTATTGCTATCGTGATAGACTACCTAAACTGAGCGGGGTTAGGGGTTAATAATCTCACAATCTCAAATCTCACATCGCAAAAAAAACCGTACCTTTGCACCCATCATGTTTTTAGAGCAGAACAGAGACCCCAGGGGGTCAATCGAGGTCATTTGCGGTTCGATGTTTTCCGGGAAGACGGAGGAACTGATACGCCGTTTGAAACGCGCTCGCATAGCGAAGCAGAAGGTAGAGATTTTCAAACCTGCTATGGACGTGCGCTATCACGAGGCGCGGGTGGTCTCTCACGACGAAAACGCCATCGTCTCTACGCCGGTGGCGTCGGCTTCGGAGATTCTGTTTTACGCCGGCAATGCGGAGATTGTGGGCATTGACGAGGCGCAGTTTTTCGACGATGAGTTGGTGCCGGTGTGCAATAAGTTGGCGGCGATGGGTGTACGCGTCATTGTGGCGGGGTTGGACATGGATTATCTCGGTAAGCCTTTCGGACCGATGCCGGCGTTGCTGGCGAGCGCCGAATATGTTACCAAAGTACACGCCGTGTGCATGAAATGCGGAAATTTGGCGCACTACTCACATCGCATCATCGAGAGCGACAAGTTGGTGGTGCTGGGCGAAACCGAGAGTTACGAGCCGTTGTGCCGTATTTGTTATCAGGAAATAATTAATGTAGAACAAAATATAATGTAGCAAAATGAAAAAGTTTTTTTTACCTCTGTTAATGATTGCAACGCTATTGGTTGCAGGATGTGGACAAACATCGCAAAAAAGTGTCACTGACTCCGCGTCGGAACAAATAACGACGGCAACAGCCAAGTACGACGGGATGTATCAGTTTAAAATCACCACCAAGTTCGGGACGATGACCGGCGTGCTGTATAACGAGACGCCCATCCATCGCGACAACTTCATCAAACTCGTCGGCGAGGAGTTTTACGACGGACTGTTGTTTCACCGCGTCATCTCCGGCTTTATGATACAGGGCGGCGACCCCGCATCGAAAGGCGCCGCTGCCGACGCAGAATTAGGCGACGGCGGTCCGGGTTATACGCTGAAGGCTGAGATAAATCCCGACTTCATCCACAAGAAAGGCGCTCTGGCGGCAGCACGCACGCCCGATTATGTCAATCCCGAACGCGAATCGTCAGGCTCGCAGTTTTATATCGTACAGGGCAGTCCCGTTACACAAGAAACGCTGGACAACTCCGCAGCACAAGGAAAACCCTACACCGAAACACAAATGGCAATCTATAAAAAATTAGGCGGCACACCCTTTTTAGACAGAGATTATACCGTCTTCGGAGAAATCATTGACGGTTTCGACGTCATTGACTCCATCGCCTCCGTGCCGAAAAATCCGCAAGACAGACCGTTAGATAATATAGTAATGAAAGTTGAATTAATTAAAGAATAAGAACATGAACAAGTTTAGTAGTATTTTAATTTTATTAGTGATGATGAGTATCAACACATTTGCACAGAAACCCGTAGAATTTGTTATCGAAACATCCTACGGCGACATCGAAGGATTCCTTTACGACGACACACCTCTCCACCGCGACAACTTTGTGAAGTTAGTCGGTGAGGGCTGGTACGAGGGTTCGGAATTTCACCGCGTCATAAACAATTTTATGATACAGGGCGGACACAACAAAGACGGCGTGGTTGACCCGGGCTATACGCTTCCGGCGGAAATCCTTCCCACCCATCTCCACAAAAAAGGCGCGTTGGCGGCAGCACGCATGGGCGACCAGGTCAATCCGGAGAGAAGATCGTCGGGATGTCAGTTTTACATCGTACAGAATCCCAATGGCACGCCTCACCTGGACAACCAATACACCGTCTTCGGCGAAATCACCACAGGCTTCGACGTAGTGGACAAAATCGCCACCGTCAAAACCGGAGCCATGGACAAACCGGTGGAGGCGGTTAGGATGAAAGTGAAAATTAAATAGGGATGAAAATTTAGCAGAAGATGGCAGAAGCAAATATTAAATTGTTTGAAAACAAAAAAGTCCGCTCCGTCTGGGATGCCGAAGCCGAAAAATGGTATATATCCATTGTGGATGTAATCGAAGTGCTGACGGAAAGCCATCGTCCCCGAAAATATTGGGATGATTTGAAACGCAAGTTGCAAGCGGAAGGTAGTGAGTTGTCCGAAAAAATCGGACAACTGAAAATGCAATCTGCCGACGGCAAGTTCTACAAAACCGATGTAGCCGATGTAGAGCAACTTTTCCGTTTAATCCAATCCATTCCTTCGCCTAAGGCAGAGCCTTTTAAGTTGTGGCTATCGCAACTTGCCCGCGAACGATTGGAAGAGATTGACGACCCCGAACAAGGCATTGAGCGGCTCATGGAATACTATCACCGCAAAGGTTATTCGGAAAACTGGATAAATCAGCGGCTAAAGAGCATCGAAGTACGTAAGGAACTCACCGACGAATGGGAACGGCGCGGAATAACAAAAGGTCAGGAATTTGCCGTATTGACCGATGTAATCACGCAGGGTTGGTCAGGTATGACCACCAAACAATATAAACAACACAAAGGCTTGAAAACAGAAAGCCTGCGCGACAACATGACAAATTTGGAACTCGTACTCAACATGCTCGCCGAAGCCACCACCACCGAAATATCCAAAGAAAAACAGCCGGAAACTTTTGGTCAAAGTCGGGAAATTGCCCGTCAAGGCGGCGAAGTAGCAGGTAATACGCGCAAAGAAATCGAAGCAAAGACGGGAAAGAAAATCGTTAGCAGCACGAACGCAAAAGCGATTAAACATAATCAAACTAAAAAAATAAATCAATGAAAAAACTACTATTTTTAACAGCAATCCTCCTCGCCACCGCAAATTTCTACGCGGACGGACAGGAGTTGATGCCTCAAAAAGGCGCAAATGAAAAATGGGGCTATTGTCTGAACTATGATTTTAAAATGATTAAAATGATGAACATGATTGGAAACGACGGGTATATGCCAAATTGCGTCATTAATCCCGTTAGGGATTACAGCTTGGTAGAAAAAGCGTTACACAGCCACCCACCGGCATGCCGTAGGCATGAAACCCTCACAAAGATCAATCAAATCACCCTGAAATCACAGTTCAGACGAAAAGAAGAAAAAATGTAAAATAATTAATAACTAAAAAAATAAATCAATGAAAAAACTACTATTTTTAACAGCAGCAATCCTCCTCGCCACCGCAAATTTCTACGCGGACGGACAGACGTTATCCCCTTACCAAGGCGAAAACGGAAAATGGGGGTATTGTAATTTCAACGGAATAGCCATTCCTTTTATGTACGACAATGCATGGGAATTTTGCTCTGGATTGGCGAAAGTAAAACTCAATGGTAAATGCGGATTTATTGATGAAACCGGAAAAGAGATAATTCCTTTTAAATACGACGGAGCACTTGCGTTTTATGGTAGATGGGCGGAAGTAGAACTCAACGGAAAGTGGGGATTTATTGATAAAACCGGTAAAGAAGTCATTCCTCTTAAATATGACAGAGTGCGTGAGTTTTCCGAAGGGGTGTGTCGTGTACAACTCAACGACAAATGGGGATTTATTGATAAAACCGGTAAAGAGATAATTTCTTTTAAATACGATGAGGCAGACGATTTTTCCGAAGGATTGGCACCGGTAAAACTCAACGGAAAATACGGATTTATTGACAAAACCGGCAAAGAAGTAATTCCTTTTAAATACGGTTGTGCATCAGGTTTTTCCGAAGGATTGGCAGCAGTAACATTAGAAGACTTCGATTACAAAACATATAGAGTGGGCAATTGGGGGGTTATTGATAAAACCGGCGTCTTAGTGATCCCGTATAAGTACGACGCTATATATGGTTTTTCCGAAGGATTGGCAAAGATATGGCACAATGGTAAATACGGATTTATTGATAAAACAGGCAAAGAAGTAACAACTTTTAAATACGACGATGTACGGGATTTTTCCGAAGAATTGGCAGCGGTATATCTCAGCAACCAATGGGGATTTATTGATAAAACCGGTAAAGAGGTAATTCCCCTTAAATATAATGTATGTGGTGGTTTTAGTGAAGGGTTGGCATGGGTACAAAACTCTGACTTCTGCGGATTTATTGATAAAACCGGTAAAGAGGTATTTCATTTTGAATACTATCCACGACGTACTGCGTTTTCCGAAGGTTTGGCACCAGTACAACTCTACAGAGAATACGGATATATTGATAAAACCGGCAAAGAAGTAATTCCTTTGAAATACGGTTATGCAGGTTACTTTTTCGATGGGTTGGCCTTAGTGCAGCTTAACGGCAAATGGGGATATATTGATAAAACCGGCAAAGAAGTGATTCCAATAAAATATACAGAAAACGAAGCCGATGAATACCTCTTTTACCTTTTTAGCCCCTTTGCCAAAGAATACGTCGAAGAAAAAATCAACGAATGGCAAAAGAAAGACAAGTTCGAGACCACCACCGAATGGCAGCAGCGTGTAAACGAAACCACCAGAAAAGCGGAAATAGACAAACTTACCAAGGAAGCCCGCACAGAGTTTCTTGCCTCAAGGTCAACAGGAACGACTTTAAAACTGTCTTTTAATCCCAATGATTACGACGCCGACAACGAGACGTACCTTATCAAATCGGGGCAATTCGGCGATTTATTGGTACACGTCCCACGCAAAGAGGCGCCGGCGTTTGAATCGGCATGGGAGAAAATAACCAAAACGCCGCAATATACCATTGATGATGACAAATTCGCGCTTGCCGAAATCGCCTTTACCATGCCCGACGGCAAAACCTACAAATACAGCAACCAATCATCTCTCAACTACACCGTCGCGCAGATTGACTACAAGTTCGACCCCATAGAAATCAACGTAGCGCCTCCAACGCAAACCACTCCCAAAGGCAACCAGACCATCGGCACGGTAAACGTGCAAGTAGGTAAATCGGACGTGGACATGGACATTCCCAAAACAGACGTCAAAAACAATAAGACCTTCGCCATCATCATCGCCAACGAAAACTACCGGCGCGAGTCGAAAGTCGAATTTGCCCAAAACGACGGCGAAACGTTCCGTAAGTACTGCATCCAAACGCTGGGGTTGCCCGAAACCAACGTACACTACACGGCTGACGCAACCCTGAACGACATCCGCGGCGAGATAAACTGGCTCAGCAGCGTTGCCGATGCTTACAAGGGCGAGGCGTCCATCATTTTCTACTACGCCGGACACGGCATCCCCGACGAAAGCGCCAGAACCGCCTATCTATTGCCCGTTGACGGCTTCGGCACAGACCTGAGAAGCGGTTATAAATTGGACGAACTGTACGAAACGATGGGAAAAATGCCTGCCAAAAGCGTAACAGTGTTCATGGACGCCTGTTTCAGCGGCGCACAGCGCAGCGGCGACATGATGGCTTCGGCACGCGGCGTCGCTATCAAAACGGCTCCCGGAGCGCCGACAGGCAACATGATAGTCTTCTCAGCCGCACAAGGTGACGAAACCGCCTTCCCGTATCGGGAAAAGGGACACGGCATGTTTACCTATTTCCTCCTAAAAAAACTACAGGAAACCAAAGGCGACGTAACGCTGGGCGAATTGGGTAATTATATCACTACCCATGTCGGTCAGCAGTCCGTAGTGGTAAACCGCAAAAGCCAGACACCGACGGTAACGCCGGCAAGTGCGATGGCGGATACATGGGAGGGGATGAGGTTGAAATAGTAATTGTCTGAACTATGATTTTTTTTATTATCTTTGCAGTTGTAATGTAAAAAATAAAATGGATACACAAAAACCTCGTAAGAAAATACCCTATGCCCTGACAAATTTTGAGAGCATACGCACCGAGAACTATCTCTACGTGGATAAGACGCGTTTTATAGAGATGATCGAAAACGAAAATGCCAAGTACAATTTTCTAATTCGTCCGCGCAAATTTGGTAAAACGCTCTTTTTATCTGTTTTGGAACATTACTATGATGTTCGTTTCAAAGACAGATTCCAAGAACTCTTTGGCGATCTCTATATCGGACAACATCCTACCAACAAGGCAAACAGTTATTTTGTTATACGGTTCAATTTTTCGGGCTTGGACACTTCCGATGTCGAAAGTTTTAAAATCTCTTTCACTGAAAGCATAAGAAGTAATATTGAGATGTTTCTCATTGACCATAAAGATATTTTAAGAAATTCGAACGATTTACTAAAACAAGTAGCAGAAAGAAGTACTGTAAAAACATATATAGAATTCGCATTCGGCATTATAAAGAATTACGGCAAAAAAGCCTACGTCATCATAGATGAGTACGACCATTTCGCCAACGACATCATCGCCAAAGGGGCAACACTATCGAAAAACCAATATCAGGAGAGCATTTGGGCAAACAGCATCACAAAAGATTTCTACGAAACGTTGAAAATAGGCACGGAAACCGTCGTTGACAAAATCTTCGTAACCGGAATAACCCCCATCATGCTCGACGACCTGACAAGCGGTTTCAACATCTCCAACAACCTCTCGCTGAAAACACATTACAACGAAATACTCGGACTGACAAGAAAAGAGGTGGAGTGGGTAATGGAACAAATCTGTTTGGACAAATCGCTGATTGCGGTTGATATAGAAGATATGTATAATGGCTATTCGTTTCATGAAAAAGCAGAAAATACACTTTTTAACTCTACCATGATTTTCTACTATTTTCACGAACTGTTAAGCGAAGGAAAAAATCTCAAATACCTAATCGATGACAACCTGAAAACCGACTACGGCAGACTCAGAAACCTGATAAATCAACACGATAACAAAGAAAAGTTACGTGAACTCATCGAAAATAACACTACAGACGGAGGCATTATCAAACAATTTTCGATAGAAAAAATCCATGAAGATAAAAACTTTTTCTCGCTGCTATACTACATGGGCTTAGTAACCATTGATAATGCCAATCCGGTAAAAACAGCGTTGAAAGTTCCAAATTACTCGGTAAAGACCATGTATTGGGATTTTATCGAAAACATGCTGACCGAAGAACTCGAAGGCTTGTCGTTAGACAACAGCAAATATTTCGACGCCATCTACCGCTTAGCCTACGAAAACACCTACGAGCCGTTCTTTGAATATTTCAGCAAATATATCGTGAGTTATCTGTCTAACCGCGATTTACAGAATACCGTAGAAAAAGATATGAAATTCCTGCTCTTGCCGATATTCTTCACCAGTTACTACTACTTCCCGATTTCGGAACTCGAAAACTCCGAAGGCTATACCGACATCTACCTCAAACGCGGTCATCTGCATCCGGGTTCCGTTTCCGAATGGGTTTGGGAACTGAAATACATCAAACAAAAAGATGCCAAAAACAAAAAACTCATCGCAGAAAAGAAGTCGGAGGCAATAACAAGATTGCAGGATTACAAAAACTCCAACTTCTTCAAAGATAAAAACGATGTGCGCTATTTGGCTGTCGTATTTGTCGGGAAGAAGGATTATTTTATTGAAGAAGTTTAAAAAATAGACACCATGAAAACCCGTAAGAAAATACCCTACGCCCTGACAAATTTCGAGAGCATACGCACTGAGAACTATCTCTACGTGGATAAGACGCGTTTTATAGAGATGCTCGAAAACGAAAATGCCAAGTACAATTTTCTAATTCGTCCGCGCAAATTCGGTAAAACGCTCTTTTTATCTGTTTTGGAACATTACTACGATGTTCGTTTTAAGGAGAGATTCCAGGAACTCTTTGGCGACCTCTATATCGGACAACATCCTACCAACAAGGCAAACAGCTATTTTGTTATAAGATTTAACTTTTCGGGCTTGGACACTTCCGATGTCGAAAGTTTTAAAATCTCTTTCACTGAAAGCATAAGAAATAATATTGAGATGTTTTTTAGCCTTCACCGACACATTTTAAACAACGCAGACGATTTAGTAAAACAATTAGCTGAAAGAACAACGGTTGGCGCATATATAGAATTTGCCTTAAAAATAATCAACGATTACGGCAAAAAAGCCTACGTCATCATAGACGAGTACGACCATTTCGCCAACGACATCATCGCCAAAGGAACGACATTATCGAAAAACCAATATCAGGAAAGCGTTTGGGCAAACAGCATCACAAAAGATTTCTACGAAACGCTGAAAATAGGCACAGAAACCGTCGTTGACAAAATCTTCGTAACCGGAATAACCCCCATCATGCTCGACGACCTGACAAGCGGTTTCAACATCTCCAATAATCTGTCGCTTGAAACACGTTACAACGAAATACTTGGACTGACAAGAGAAGAGGTTGACTGGGTAATGGAACAAATCAATTTAGATAAATCGTTGATTACCGTTGATATAGAAAAAATGTATAATGGCTATTTGTTTAACAAACACGCTACAAATAAACTGTTTAACTCCACAATGATTTTCTACTATTTTAAAGAGCTGTTAATCAAGGGAGATAAAAATGAAAAACTAATAGATAACAATCTAAAGACCGACTACGGCAGAATCAGAAACTTGATAAATCAACACGGCAACAAACAAAAACTGAGAGAACTACTCGAAAATGACTCAATAACAGGAGATGTGGTTGACCAGTTTTCAATAGAATTGATCCATGAAGACAAGAACTTCTTTTCACTTCTCTTTTACATGGGCTTAGTAACTATCGACAACTCTAATCCCCTTAAAATAGCCTTGAAAATCCCCAACTATTCCATGAAAACGATGTATTGGGAGTTTATAGAACGTATGCTGACCGAAGAACTCGAAGGCTTGTCATTAGACAACAGCAAATATTTTGACGCCATCTACCGCTTAGCCTACGAAAACACCTACGAGCCGTTCTTTGAATATTTCAGCAAATATATCGTGAGTTATCTGTCTAACCGCGATTTACAGAATACCGTAGAAAAAGATATGAAATTTCTGCTCTTACCGATATTCTTCACCAGTTACTACTACTTCCCGATTTCGGAACTCGAAAACTCCGAAGGCTATACCGACATCTACCTCAAGCGCGGCCATCTGCATCCTGGTTCTGTCTCCGAATGGGTTTGGGAACTGAAATACATCAAACAAAAAGATTCCAAAAACAAAAAACTCATCGCAGAAAAAAAATCGGAGGCAATAACAAGATTGCAGGATTACAAAAGCTCCAACTTCTTCAAAGATAAAAACGATGTGCGCTACTTAGCTGTCGTATTTGTCGGGAAGAAAGATTATTTTATTGAAGAGGTGTAAAATTTAAAAATAAATCAATGAAAAAACTACTATTTTTAACAGCAGCCATCTTCCTCGCCGCCGCAAATTTCTACGCTGACGGGCAGGAGTTAACACTTAAAAAAGGCGCAAACGAAAAATGGGGATATGTGAATAAAGCAGGGGTAACAGTAATTCCTTTTAAATACGACAATGTATGGGATTTCTCCGAAGGGCTGGCGCTCGTAAAACTCAACGAAAAATACGGATATATTGATAAAACCGGTAAAGAAGTAATTCCTCTGAAGTACGATGGGATATGGTTTTTCTCCGAAGGGTTGGCGCCCGTAAAACTCAACGAAAAATGGGGATATGTTGATAAAACCGGAAAAGAAGTAATTCCTCTGAAGTACGATGGGATATGTTTTTTCTCCGAAGGGTTGGCAGGAGTAACACTCAACGAAAAACACGGATATATTGATAAAACCGGAAAAGAAGTAATTCCTCTGACATACGACGGTCTAAGGAACTTTTCCGAAGGGTTGGCAGGAGTAAAACTCAACGAAAAATGCGGATATATTGATAAAACCGGCAACGAAGTGATTCCTATGAAATACGATTATGCATGGGATTTTTCCGAAGGATTGGCGGTGGTAGAACTCAACAACAAATACGGACATATTGATAAAACCGGCAAAGAAGTAATTCCTCTGAAGTACGATGGGATGTGGCGTTTTTTCGAAGGGTTGGCACTCGTAGAACTCAACAACAAATATGGATATATTGACAAAACCGGCGAAGAAGTGATTCCGTTGACATACGACGATGCATATAGCTTTTCCGAAGGATTGGCGTCGGTAAAACTCAACGGAAAATGCGGATATATTGATAAAACCGGAACAGAAATCGTTCCTCTGAAGTACGATTTGGTAGGAAGTTTTTCCGAAGACTTGGCAAGGGTAAAACTCAACGACAAATGGGGGTATGTTGATAAAACCGGCGAAGAAGTAATTCCTGTGACATACAACGGAGCATATAGTTTTTCCGAAGGATTGGCATCGGTGAGACTCAATGGAAAATGGGGATATATTGATAAAACCGGTAAAGAAGTAATTCCAATAAATTATACAGAAGAAGAATCCGAAAACAAAAAACAAGAATACCTCTCTAAATATTATATCTCGCAATGAAAGAAAAAATAGACCTATTACTTGCCCAGACGCAAGCGATGAAAGCCGACACAGCAGCCGAATTGGAAGCGCTCAAGGTGAAATATCTGGGACGCAAAGGAATCGTGCAGGAACTGTTTCAGGAGTTCAAAAACGTGCCAGCCGAAGAAAAACGCGAGACCGGACAACGGCTCAACGAACTGAAAGACGCCATCCAAACCGCGCTCGACGCCTTGAAAGAGCAGTTGGAAAGCACAACGTCACAAAGCCACAACGCCACCAACGACCTGACGTTGCCCGTTGACTTTTCCGACTTAGGCGCACGCCATCCGCTCTCCATCGTGAGAAACCAGATCTGCAACATCTTCGGAAACATCGGCTACACCATCGCCGAAGGTCCCGAAATCGAAGACGACTGGCACAACTTCACCGCCTTGAACTTCCCGTTGAATCACCCCGCCCGCGACATGCAGGACACTTTCTTCATCGAAAAAGATCCCGACATCGCACTACGGACGCACACCTCTTCGGTGCAAATCCGGACGATGGAGCGCAACAAACCGCCCATCCGTTCTATTTTCCCCGGACGTGTCTATCGCAACGAGGCTATCTCGGCACGCGCACACTGCCTCTTCCATCAGGTTGAGGGGCTCTATATTGACCGCGACGTCAGTTTTGCCGACCTCAAACAAACGCTCTACTACTTCGCCAAAGAGATGTTTTCGAGCGACACCAAGATACGCCTGCGCCCCTCCTACTTCCCGTTCACCGAACCCAGCGCCGAGATGGACATCTCGTGCAACATCTGCGGCGGAAAAGGATGCAACATCTGCAAAGGAAGCGGCTGGGTGGAAATCCTCGGATGCGGAATGGTGGACCCTAACGTGTTGGAAAACTGCGGAATAGACAGCGCCCAATATACCGGCTTCGCTTTCGGAATGGGCATCGAGCGCGTTACCATGCTCAAATACCAAATCAACGACCTACGGCTCTTCTTCGAAAACGATGTGCGGTTTCTGAAACAGTTTGAGGAAGGATGACCGTAAGGACTTTGCGTTCTTTGCGAAAACCCTTTGCGCTCCTTGCGGTTAAAAAGAATACATCTCACATCGCATATCTCATAATCTCACATCTCCAAAAAAATCGTACTTTTCCCGACTTCGACGGTAGTTTTCTTTCCCTCTTTTCCCTATGATTGATTATTAATGCTTTATGTTCATATTTTGGTGGAGTTGTTTTGTAGTGAATACGGGTTAGAAAGTGTTGATTTTCTTACAGTTACCAAAAAAAATGTGTACCTTTGCCGCATGTTTGTAAGGACGGTACATCAGGCTAACGGCAAGGTGAGTATCTTGATAGTGGAGAGCATCCGTGAATCGGGGAAAGTTCGCCAGAAGCAGCTTCGTCATGTGGCGACGGTTCTTCCGTCAGAGGTTGAAAGGTTTAAAAAAGTTGCCGAGTATATCAGGGCGGAGATGGAGGATGGGCGAGAATCCAAATTATTTCCATCCCGCACACTAGCGGAGATGGTACTATCCAGTCGCAAGCATAGTCTTGTGGATGATAGTCCATTACCTGTAAACTTACGTAAGATGCGGGAAGAGTATCGCATAGTGACGGGTATTCACGATATTTACGGGGAATTATACGATGAAATCGGTTCTGGTCGTGTTTTCAACAGATGTCCGGTGAGCAAAAATGTGATGAAAGACATTGTGATGGCGCGTCTATCCAAGCCATGTAGCAAGCGTTCATCGTGCGAGTTGCTGACGCGAGATTTTGGCATTACTATTTCATTGGAAAAGATTTACTGGATGATGGACAAATTAACCGACGGAAGGATCAATCTATTACAAGACAGATGCTGGAGCCATACCCGCGAATTGTTTACCGAAGATATCAAAGTAATGTTTTACGACTGTACCACTCTTTACTTTGAGAGTTTTACAGAAGATGAGTTGTGCAGTTTCGGATACAGCAAAGACCATAAATTTAATCAGGGGCAAGTTTTGTTAGCCTTAATGGTAACTCGCGAGGGTTTGCCGGTAGGCTATGATGTTTTTCTGGGCAATATGCTCTATCATAAAGTGCATTGCGGAAGATTTTATGAGTGGGTGCGCATCGCCGGCTTTACCCCATTCAAAAAGGTCGGATATTAAGGCTGGCACTTCGTTAAAATCTGCCCCCGAATGGAGAATATCTCCCTTGCCGTTTACTACAAACACGCTAACAGTGCGAAATTTGCCTGCTTCGTTTATCAATTCGTTTGTGATATGGCTGTGCGCTGTTAAAAAATCATTCATTGCCATATAAAAACTGTTACCACATCTCAGCCATCTTATCCAGCACCGCCGTTACGAAACTTTTAATCGGTTTGGCGATCATCATCAGCATAAACGCCGGGATGTCGGCAAAGACGGTCAGGGTGATTTGGCAAGTTGTTTCGGTTTCGGGTTTCAGTTCGCACAGCAGTTCGAAGGGGGCGGGTCCCGAAAGGCTGACGTACTTCACCCATTGTGCGGCGTCGTCTTTTTCCACCTGCAAGGTGATTTTTCCTAAGTTGGGGATGTTGAACGAGCAGGTGGTGTCGGTGGCGTCCCAGCCGGTTACCTGTTCGGGGAGAAACTTCGCAAAATGATGAAACTCAGCGATAAAGTCGTATAGGTCTTTCGACGGACGGTTGATAATCCGGCTTTGGCTTTCGATATCTTTCATGGTTTTTCAATGAATTTTAAGTGTTAAATACCCCATTTTTCGGGCGCTTTCCGCCATTCCTGTAGAGACGCCACGTGTGATTCTTTGATGTATCCCTCTTTTAAGGCTTTTTCAATGAGTACATTATAGTTGGAGAGCGTAAACAGCGGACATTGTTTTTGTTCAAAATGTTCGTCGGCGACCGGAAATCCGTAGGTGAAGATGGCAAGCATGGCTCTCACGTGGCATCCGGCGTCGCGTAGCGCATCTACTACCGCCAAACTGCTACCGCCGGTAGAGATGAGGTCTTCGATGACGATGGCGGACTGTCCTTTTTCGACAACGCCTTCGATTTTGTTTTCTAACCCGTGCGCCTTATTGGAAGAGCGGACGTAAACAAACGGCACGTTCAACGCCTGAGCAATCAGCACGCCCTGCGGAATGCCCGCCGTGGCAACGCCGGCGATGACGTCCGCTTTTCCGACATTTTCCTTGATGGAGCGCACAAAGGCGTCCCGGATAAAATCGCGTATTTTCGGATAGGACAGCGTTTTTCGGTTGTCGCAATAGATCGGCGACTTCCAGCCCGATGCCCACGTGAACGGTGTGTGAGGACTCAATTTGACTGCCTTGATCTCCAATAAATGGGAGGCGATGGTCTCTGCAATGTTGTGTGATGTCATGTTGTAATATATTTTATGTAACAAAATTTTCTCATTCTTGTTTCACCTTTTTCACGTCCACGCCCACGGGGAGGTGGTCGGCGTATCCTCCGGCGTAGGTCATGCCGTTGTAGGTTCGGAAAAGTTTTTTACCCATGTTGGTTTCGTCGTCCACGAAGAGGAAATCGTGGTTGAAGATGATGGCGTCGTTGCAGATTTGCAATCCGTTTCGACCGTCGGTCAAGGCGGGCGAGACGATGGTTTGGTCGAAGAGGCACCATTGCGTTCCGTGTTTTATGGTTCCTTGTCCTTTTTGGAATAACGGGAGCGAGAGGTTGGTCAGCAACAAGGTGTCGGAAGGAGAGCGCTGTCCGCATAGAAACTGGGCGACGCTTTCGTCGGTGGGGTCGTCGTTGAGGTCGCCGAGTATCAGGATGTTGGCGTTGGGGTTGTCGTTGAGGATGCTGTCGCAGATTTTGCGTAGTTGTTGGGCTACGTAGTTTCGTTTGGGCATGGTGGGCGCCTGTCCGCCGTAGCGCGAGGGCCAGTGGTTGACGAAGATGTGTATCAGATGTTCTTCAAAAAGTAATCCTTTGACATAGAGGATGTCGCGTGTTTTTGAGGCGGTGTCGAAGGGGAAGGTGATTTGGAAAGGATGGCTGTCGAAGAGTTCGAAGTTCTGTTTGCGGTAGAGCAGGGCGCAGTCCACGCCGCGGATGTCGGGTGATTCGTGGTGGACGAAGTCGTAACCGAAGTTTTTCAACGGCGTGGTCTCTATCAGTTTTCGGAGGACGAAGTCGTTTTCTACTTCGCACAAGGCGATGATGGTCGGCGGGGCGGGCGTTCCATTGGCGGAAAAGACTTTGTAGAGGTTTTTCAACTTGGAATAGAAACGGGAATTAGTCCAGTAGCGGACGCCGTCGGGTAGAAATTCGTAGTCGTTTTTGCCGAGGTCGTGCTGGGTGTCGTAGAGGTTTTCGACGTTGTAGAACATGATGCGTTGGGTATTTTCGCACTGGGAGGAGAAGTTCTGGGCGTGGCAGGGGAGGGTACAAGAGAGACAGAGGAGAAATAGTGATTTTTTCAGCACAGAGACACAGAGGACACGGAGGGTCACAGAGTTCTTTTTTCTCTGTGCAACTCTGTGTTCTTTGTGTACTCTGTGCTGAATTAATATTTTCATGTCCCCAACATTTTTAATTGTCTAATGGCTTCCGGCGGGTTGGGATGGGAGAAGACGGTGTTTCCGGCGACTAACACGTCCACGCCGCACGCTACCAACTTCGCCGCATTGTCTAAGGTAACGCCACCGTCGAGTTCTATCAGCGCCGGACTGTTGCGTCGTAAAATCATCTCTTTCAGCGTACTGATTTTGCGGTAACTGTTTTCGATGAATTTCTGACCGCCGAATCCGGGGTTGACCGACATAATCAACACCATGTCAACATCGGCAACGACATCTTCCAACAACTCTACCGGCGTGTGCGGATTTAAGGTTACGCCCGCTTTCATTCCTAAGTTTTTCACGGCATAAATAGAGCGGTGCAGATGTGTGGAAGCCTCGTGATGAAACGACAGGATGTCGGCGCCCGCCTCTTTGAAGTCTTGGAAATAACGTTCAGGCTGGACAATCATCAGATGAACGTCCAACGGCTTTTTCGCTAACTTCTTGATGTGCTTGATGACAGGCTGTCCGAAAGTGATATTCGGCACAAAAACTCCATCCATAATATCCAAATGAAACCAGTCGGCTTCACTGTTGTTCACCATTTCAATATCGTGCTGCATATTCAGAAAGTTGCACGACAGCATCGAAGGCGCTATTAAGTGTTTCATTATCATATATTTTAATACGCTACTATTTTTTCGGTAATGACCGTTTTATCGGAATGGATGAGTTTCACCACATAGAACCCTTTATAGTAGAACGGTATGCTTTCGCCCGTGAGGGTTGTTTGTTGTATCGCTCTTCCGCAAACGTCGAAGATTTGCACGGTTGTTTCCGGCGGGATGTTTTTGAAATAGATGACGTCGTTGAAATAGTAGAGTTGCGGCGCTTTGGCATCCGGTTCGCCGATGGCGGTGATGGGTTCAAACCATGCCGTTAGATAGCGGTCTTTTTCCACGATGAAGGAGTAGAGCGAGGTGATGCTGACTTCTGCTCCGTCTTCCGTCCATTTCACGAAGTTGTAGTTGGTTGCCGGTGTAGCGATGACGTCTGCCGTTGCTCCGGCAGGATAGACGCCGCCACCGGAGACGCTGCCCCAAGCAAGGTCATTGGGGATGACGGTGATGGTGTATTGGTCGGGCGGGAGTTGTTTGAAAGTTACGTTGATGGTGTGGTCGGATGTAATGTTCGTAAACGTGTACTGGTTTTCCGTAAAACTGACCGGTGCGCCGTCCACTGTAACTTCGTCCGGTTGATAGCCACTATCGGGGATAAAGAAGAACGTTTGGTTGTCGCCGTGATTGACGGTTACGACGCCGGAGGGGTTGATGATGCCGTTGGCGCCGGCGGTGGCGGTGATGGTGTATTGGACGGGCGGGAGGGTTTTGAAAGTTACATGGATGGTATGGTCGGCGGTAACATTGGTGAAAGTGTATTGGTCATCCGCAACATTGACCACCGTGCCATCTACTGTAACTTCGTTTACTTCATAACCGTTGTCGGGCAGGAAGAAGAACGGTTGGTTGGCGCCATGATTGACGATGACAGTACCGGAGGGGTTGATGCCGCCGTTGGCTCCGGCGGTGGCGGTGATGGTGTGCTGTTCTATGGGAGTGGTTTTGAAAGTTACGTTGATGGTGTGGTCGGCGGTAACGTTGGTGAAAGTGTAGTTGTTATTGGAGAAACTGACGGTTGCGCCATCCACTTTGACTTCGTCAACTTCGTAGCCGGAGGCGGGGGAGAAAGTGAAGGTTTGGCTTGCGCCGTGATTTACTGTTACCGGCGTGTTGGGATTGATGGCTCCGTTAGCGCCGGCGGTGGGGGTGAGGGTGTATGTTTTCAGTTTAAACGTTACATTAATAGTATGATCTGTCGTAACATTGGTGAATGTGTATTGATTGTTGGAAAAACTAACATTGACATTATCCACTTTCACCTGATCTACCTCGTAGTTTGGAGCCGGAGTGAAGGTGAAAGTTTGACTGCCGCCGTGATTTACTGTTACCGGAGTGCTGGGGGCGATGGTTCCGTTGGCGCCGGCGCTGGGGGTGATGGTCCATGTTTGGACTTGCGTGCAGGCGGTTTTGGTTACGCTGACGGGGTCGGATTCGCCGTCGGTGCAGACTTGTTTCACGCTCCATGTATGTCCGGTGCCTGTGGGGAAACCGCTGTCGGTGTATGAGGTTTCGGCGAGGTTGGCTTTGATGAGGACGTTGTCGCGATAGACGTTGTAGATTTTGCCGCCGGGGTTGGAGACGCCGGTCAGTTGGAGGTCGTCAATCATGAGGATGAAAGCGTCGTCGGAGACGCAGTTGATGGCGACGTATTTGGTTCCGGCGGGGAGGCTGTATTCGTACTTTGTCCATGCGGTGGGGACTTCCACGTAGGGACTTGGCGTGAGGAAGGTGAAATTGCCTTGTGCGGTGCCGGTGGTGGAGTATCCCACTTTCATTCTTTCCAATCCGTTATATGCTGAGGTGTATGTTTTTGCCCAGAAAGAGAAGGTGGTGGGGTTGGTGAGTAGCGGGCTGATGATCCAGTCGTTGTTGACACCTTCTAACGGGCAGATGCTGGCGAAGAATTTCTGTCCGGAGTGTGGCGTGGCGGCGGGAGTGGTGTTTGGTGGGGTGGTGGCGCTGGGGTTGAAGACGATGAACGCCATGGGCGAGCCGGAGTTTGGAAATTCGTAGCCGGTCATGCCGTAGGTGCCTTTGCCGTCGCCGTCAATGTACGACCATCCGTTGAGGGTGGAGTTGATGGCGAAGTTGGGGTGTGCCTCTACGTCTTCGAGGAAGTTTCCTTTGTCGTCAGATTTTCCGGCGGGTGGTTGCCAGTTGAGTTCGGCGTTACATTCGGGGGTGTAGTCCACGGTCAGGTTGGTGGGCGGGTTGCAGATGGCGGGACCGGCGTTGGGGTCGTATCCGTCCCAAGTGGTGGGGTTGAGGTTGAGCGGGTCTAACCAGTCGCGCAGGCGGGTGGCGGACGACGAGCCGTAGTTCCATGACAGGTCGAACCTGCCGTATTCATCCCAATGATTGGAGCCTCCGTATGTAGCGCAACTCGACAAACCGCCGTATAATTGTCCGATAACTCTATGGTTGCTGTCAAATAGAGGAGAGCCGGAGGAACCGCCTTCCGTACAAGCGTTGGTTGACCAATTAGCACGCCATGCTTGGACATAAGTATTTGATGTGTATAATGGGTTCGTCGGCGATATTTTTTTAATATCCAAAGAGGGATGATGGATGCACATAGCCGAAGATGACGGCGTTGTGGAACGCGACCAGCCGGCGTAATAAATATCGTAATCGTCGGGAATTGTTTGATAGAGTTCCACCAAACAGCAGTCGGTGCTGGAAGTATTTGTGGGCGTTTTCATTCTTAAAGTAGCGCCGGTCATGGTTTTGTAGGTCGAATTAGCGGTGGGCGTGCATGTCGGGCTTTCCCATCTAAAACGAAAAACCCAAATGCCCGGATTCTGTGCGGCATTCCAACAGTGGTTTGCCGTCAGCGCGTAGGGTGTCTTGTCGTTGGCGGTGTTGTTGACAATAGAGCCGGAACACAACTCCGTCCCGCCGCTGTAGAGTGCAAACACCGACCGCACCTGGTCTTGCCAGCCATTGCCTTCGGGACATATCGTGTTCCTCTGGCACGATCCGGACTGTCCGTAGCCTCTGGTAAACTCTCCCGGACCGCGATAGCCATGCACGATGGTAGCAAGGCGCAACTCGCCGTCGAAATCAGCCTCAACGGGCTGGTAGTATTCGATGACGATCTTGTCGCTCAGCACCACGTCGGTGGCGAAGAAGTTGTCGGCTTGATTGTTATAATTGGTGAAACCGCCAATTTTGTCGTGTCTGTCTTCGCCGTAAATGTACAAGGTTGCTCCCGCCGGCAGGAAATACCGGTCGAAAATCAAGTTGATGGAGAGCGCTTCGGGACATTCGACGCCCAAGCGCCACAACTTCCCGCCATCGGGCAGACAACTCCACGTGCCGGAGTTATGCACGTCGTATTCCACCTCGAACTCAATCCCGAAACGGCGTCCTATCTTCGTCATTCCGGCAGCCCGTTCGGCTTCCCACTGCTCGTCTTCCGTCTCAACCACCGCCATATCCAATGGCGGCGTCCGAACAAACACAACAGGCGCCAGTTCCTCCTCGTTTCCAACGAGGATGTCGTTTTCAACGAGGATGTCCCGTTTTTCATATCCATAACTCACCGGCTCGCCGCCGATATTGACCTGCGCCCGAAGCGCATTGAATCCTAATAATGCAAAGAGCATTAGACTTAAAATAGACTTTTTCATGTAAGATTTTATTTACGGTGCAAAAGTACAAAAATTTTTCACATCTCAAAAAAAACGTACCTTTGCACTTGAAAATTTTACGACATGCAAAGAAAGGTAAATTTCGTATTACGCAGGATGGTTATCAGTTGGGCGGTTGTGCTGATTGCTTTGATATTTGCCGGTAAACTGTTTTACATACAGGTTATTGATGAGAAGTACCTGTTGCAGTCGGACAACAACACCATCCGCAATGTTACGCTGCATCCGCCGCGCGGGATGATTTTCGACAGGAACAAAAAACTGCTTGTCTCCAACGAAATAGCCTACGACGTGCTGGTCATTCCGCGCATGGTCAAGCCGATGGACACGGCGCAACTGTGCCAACTGCTGAACATGGACGTCGCCGATTTTCAAACTAAACTGACAGCCGCGCGACAATATTCCCGTTATAAGTCGTCGGTCATTGCCTCGCAGTTGTCGAAAGAGAAAGCCGGTTATGTGCAAGAGCGGCTCTATCAGTTCCCCGGTTTCTTTTTGGAGCCGCGCATCACCCGTCTGTACGATGAGCGGATTGCGGCTCATGCCATCGGATACATCGGAGAGGTGGACGGTCAGGATATTGAAAAAGATGATTACTACAAGCCGGGCGACTATATCGGAAAAAGCGGCGTGGAGGCATATTACGAACATGCGTTGCGGGGCGTCAAAGGGAAGTCGGTGCGGTTGGTGGACGTTCATAATCGGGAAAAAGGTATCTATAAAAACGGCGAATACGATGTGGATCCGGTGCTAGGCGACAATATCTATATGACGCTCGACGCCGACTTGCAGAAGTTCGCCGAACTGCTGATGAACGGCAAACGCGGCAGCATCACCGCCATCGAACCCGCGACGGGCGAGGTGCTGGTGATGGTCTCCATGCCGGCTTACGACCCCAACCTGCTTATCGGCTACGACCGTTCCAAAAACTATTACGCGCTGCTTGTTGACCCTTCTAAACCGCTCTTTAACAGGGCAGTAACGGCGAAATATCCGCCCGGATCTACCTTTAAGATGGCAAACGGACTGGCGGCGATGGAGGAAAATGTCATCACGCCCTTTTCCTGCTATTCGTGCAGCGGTCCGGGGTCGCAGCCCATCAAATGCACCCACAGCCACAAATCGCCGCTCAACCTTTACGAAGCCCTCGAAACCTCCTGCAACCCCTATTTCTGGGGCGTCTTCCGGACGTTTTTGGAAAAAGCGCCCTATCCCACCATCGCCGACCGCTATCTGCGATGGAGAGAACTCATGCTGAATATGAACTTCGGAAGAAAGTTCGACGCCTCCGACATCATGTACCAAAGTTCCGGCAACATCCCCACCGACAACTATTTCAACAAATACTTCGGCAAAGGACGCTGGAACGCCATGACCATCCGCTCGCTCAGCATCGGACAAGGCGAGGTAGAACTGACCCCCCTGCAAATGGCAAACTATGCGGCAACGTTAGCAAACAGAGGCTTTTACTACGAGCCGCATTTGGTGAAAAAGATAGAGCCGGACTCGCTTCTGCAATTCCCGAAACATTATACAGGAATAGATACTGCCTATTACGCCGTCGCCGTCGAAGGAATGTGGATGGTCTTCAACGGCTCTTACGGGACGGCACGCCGCTACCGCATCGCCGAACTGAACATGTGCGGCAAGACCGGCACCGCGCAAAATCCGCACGGCAAAGACCACTCCATCTTCATCGCCTTCGCCCCGAAAGACGACCCGAAAATCGCCATCAGCGTCATCGTCGAAAACGGAGGCTTCGGCGCAACTTGGGCGGCGCCCATCGGGACACTGCTCGTGGAACACTATCTGCTGGAAGGAGAAACACACTTTCCATGGTACAAAGATAAGATGTTGAACGAATACCCGTAAAATTTTGTACATTTGCACTCTGATTATAAGCGAAAGAAAATGTATATTGACATTGAAATAGACAAACTGACACGTTCGATAGAAAATGTGGTAACCGGCGATAGTTTCCCTACGGAAATATTACCGCTTTCCAAACCGGATTTGGTACATCTAACCCAAAAGAACGGATGGAAATTTGATTGGAAAAAGGAGTATTTGCAATCCAACAGAAATGTTTTTAAGTTGACAATCTTGTGGAATCCTACTGTAATACAAGGCTTGATAAGCATTGCTCAAGAGCAGGGTTATATAGAAATGCATTTGATAGAAAGCGCTCCGTTTAACTATGGCAAAAATAAAATACACTATGGCGTAGCCGGCAATTTGGTGGCATTTGCTTGTAAACGTTCTTTTGAACTTGGTTTTGCCGGATTTGTAGCATTTACTGCCAAAACCGTTTTGATGGGGCATTATGCAAAAACATTGGGCGCGGTACCGATAGGCGGGCAACGCATGGCAATCGGAGAAAAACAGTCATTAGAGTTGATAAAAAGATATTTTAACGATAAAATCGAATAATTATGGGAATGATTAGAGAACCGGAAGGCGTAGATTTTGTAATAGAACCTCATGAGATTACGAAAGAAGACCATTTGGCAATGTTGGCTTTTATAGCAGCGTGTAAAGACCGTAAAGCCGAACAGACACGTCAAATAAACGAAATGAAACAGTCATTTCTGCAATATGCTTTATGAGAGAAAGAGAACAAAAGAGTTTTTTTGCCAACGTGGACTGGATGTTGATCATCCTCTATCTGCTGATGGTGTTTGCCGGATGGATCTCCATCTATGCCGCCGTTTACGACGAGACGCATCGCTCTATCTTAAGCCTCGACTGCGACTACGGGAAACAGGCGATCTTCATTCTCATTGCCGTTGTTACCGCTTTTGTCATTCTGTTATTAGACGCCAAACTGTTCACCTCTTTTGCGTGGGTGTTTTATATTCTGGCGATACTCGCTTTGTTAAGCGTCTTTCCGTTCGGAAGTGATATAAAGGGCGCTAACGCATGGATAAAAATCGGTCAATTTTCGATGCAGCCGGGAGAACTGTTCAAATGGGCGACGGCGCTGGCTTTGGCTAAATACCTCTCCACCCACTCTTTTGCACCGAAAAAGATGGATACGCTGATAGTTTCCATCCTTATCCTCCTGCTGCCCGTCGGACTCATCATCCTGCAAAATGACACAGGAACGGCATTGGTTTACTTTGCGCTTTTTATCGCCATGTACCGCGAAGGGATGGATGGACGGCTGATACTGTTTCCGATTATCGCCGTCGTGCTTTTTGTCCTTACGTTGCTGTTGGGCGAGAAGATAACCATCATCGTCATATCTTCCGTCGCACTGCTTTGGTGGTTCTTTTTCTCGTCGCACCGATGGAAAAGCATCAGAAATACCATCCTGACGGCGGCGTTCTGTGCGGGATTTGTCTTTGTTGCGCATAAGGCGTTCACAACCTTTCTGAGCGACTACCAGCAAACCCGTATCAACGTGCTGCTGGGTATCGAAACCGACCTGAAAAAAGCCGGCTATAACGTGAATCAATCGTTGATTGCCATCGGTTCGGGCGGCGTCAGCGGAAAGGGCTTCCTGCAAGGCACACAGACAAAATACAACTTCGTCCCCGAACAAAATACCGACTTTATCTTCTGCACCGTAGGCGAAGAGTATGGATTTGTCGGAAGTTTCTTAGTCGTCGGATGCTTCGCTTTCCTGATTCTACGCATCATCCGCAACGCCGAGCGACAGCGCTCCGCCTTTGCCCGGATATATGGCTATTGCGTGGCGTCCATTCTGGCTTTTCATATCACCGTCAACATCGGAATGGTGCTCGGACTGCTTCCGGTCATCGGCATCCCGTTGCCGTTTTTCAGTTACGGCGGGTCGTCGTTGCTGGGTTTCACCATCCTGCTGTTTATCTTTATCAAACAGGATGCTAACAGGCTGTCGCTGTTGTAAAGCAGACGCCTTCTTGTCTTTTAAATTCCAACTTCATAAAGGTATTCAGGTGCAAAATCTACACCATTGTACCATTCTAAAGTCCAATCTGTTAATCCAAATTGAATAAAATTTTCCCTGCTTTTTAATGGTTCATACATCTTACCTTTTAATAACGGCAAAAAGTCTATTGTTTTTATTTCCCCATCACTAAACTCTAACCGCATTGTAAAATCTTTAATATATTCTACATCAACTACTCTTAATAAATCTATATCGTTCATAAAAATTATTTTAAAGGTTTTATTTTATTTGTATCTTTTCCATTTTTTAACAGTTCCCAATTTTGATATAATTCATCTTGGTGAATTTCCACCCATTCAATTACTTTTTTTATAACACTTATTGGAACTTCTCCTTTTATTACACCATTCTTTATCGTATATATGGCTTTGTAATGACCATATTTTATATGAAAATGTGGTGGATTATGTTCATTGCCAAACATCGCAATGATTATACCATAAAATCGTGATATTTCTGCCATAAATAAATATGGTTTTTCGTGCGCAAAGATACACGTTATTTTTAAAACAACAATGTCAAGTACTCAAAAAAGTTGAAATTTCCGAGTAATTACAAAAAATGATTTACCTTTGCATTGCCAAATTATTAAAAAAGATGAATACTCCTTTTCAATATTCAAGACGCCCTTCCCGCGAGGTTTACATCGGCGACGTTCCTTTGGGTGGAGACAATCCCATCCGCATCCAATCCATGACCAACACGGATACGATGGACGTAGCGGCTACGGTTCGACAATCCATCCGGATGATAGAGGCGGGATGCGAATACGTCCGCATCACCACGCCAAACATGAAATCGGTTGAATGTCTGGCGCTGATTAAGGAAAAACTGCGTCAAGACGGATTCAAAACGCCCCTCATCGCCGACGTGCATTTCAACGCCGACGTCGCTATAGCCGCCGCCCGCATCGCGGACAAGATACGCATCAATCCGGGCAACTATACCGACAAAAACATCGGAAAAGTCCGTTTTTCACCAGCCGAATACAGTCGGGCAATAGAACGAATACGTGAAAACATCACGCCGCTCATCCACGTGTGCCAACAACATGGGACGGCGCTTCGCATCGGCAGCAATCAAGGTTCGCTGTCGGAGCGCATCGTGAGTCGTTACGGCGACACCCCCGAAGGCATGGTCGAGGCGGCGATGGAGTTTGTGCGCATCTGCGCGGATCTGGATTTCCACAACTTGGTGCTTTCCATGAAGTCGAGCAACACCCGCACGATGGTCTTTGCAACGAGATTGTTGGTACAGCGGATGGCGGAAGAAGGATTCGATTACCCCCTGCACCTCGGCGTTACCGAAGCCGGCGCCGGCGAGGACGGACGGATAAAATCGGCTGTCGGCATAGGAACGCTCCTGATGGACGGCATCGGCGACACCATCCGCGTCTCGCTGACGGAAACGCCGGAGAACGAAATTGCCCCGGGTTTTTCCATCCTGCAAGCCGCCCGCGCACGCTTCAGCCACGCGGAACTGATATCCTGTCCCTCATGCGGACGGACGCAGTTCGACATTATCGGCGCCGTAGCGGAAATACGCGAAAAGACCCGACACCTCAAAGGCATCACCATCGCCGTGATGGGATGTATCGTCAACGGTCCCGGCGAGATGGCAGGCGCCGACTACGGATACGTCGGATCGGGAAAAGGAACGGTAACGTTGTTTAAAGGAGACCAAGCCGTCGTGAAAAATATCCCGCAGGAGGAGGCGGTGGAAAGGCTGATGGAACTGATAAAAAAAACGTACCTTTGCACCCCTAAAATTAAATCTCATTAAAGATGGACATTCCTTCAAAATACGCACCCGAACAGGTTGAGAATAAATGGTATGACTATTGGATGAAGCACGGTTTTTTCCGTTCTGTTCCCGATGGTCGCGAGCCTTACACTATCGTCATTCCGCCGCCCAACGTAACCGGCGTCCTGCACATGGGACACATGCTAAACAACACCATTCAGGATGTATTGGTGCGACGCGCCCGCATGACAGGCAAAAACGCCTGCTGGGTCCCCGGCACCGACCACGCCTCCATTGCCACCGAAGCCAGAGTGGTCGCCAAATTGGCACAGGAAGGAGTAAAAAAGTCCGACCTCACCCGCGAACAGTTTTTGGAACACGCCTGGGACTGGACACACAAACACGGCGGCATCATCCTCGAACAGTTGAAAAAGTTGGGAGCGTCGTGCGACTGGGAACGCACCTGCTTTACCATGGACGACGCCCGTTCCGAAAGCGTTATCAAAGCCTTTGTTGACCTTTACAAGAAAGGGTTGGTCTATCGCGGCGTGCGCATGGTCAACTGGGACCCCGCAGCAAAAACCGCCCTCTCCGACGAAGAGGTGAACTATAAGGAACAACAGGGGAAGTTGTATTACTTGCGGTATAACATAGCCCCCCCAAGCCCCCCCGAAGGGGGGGGTGTGAGAAACACACACGATGGATATGGATATTTAACAGCAAATGCTATCAATTATGGATTGCTGAAAGAACATGCGCAAAATATGCGTAAGTTTTCGACGGTGGCAGAAAGTGCGCTTTGGGAAATGTTGCGTGGAAAAAATCTGGATGAAAAATTTAGACGGCAACATATTATTGGCGATGTTATAGTTGATTTTGTTTCACTTCGTCACAAGTTGGTTATTGAAGTGGACGGCGGCTATCACAATGACCCTGAAATTCAAAAAGCAGACAAAATCAGAACAGAATATCTTGAAAGCCACGGGTATAGCGTTGTACGGTTTACAAATGAAGAGGTTTTGGAAAATCCGGATGAGGTGTTAGGGCGGATTAAAGAAAGGTTAGCAGCCCCCCCAAGCCCCCCCGAAAGGGGGGGTGTGAGGAACACACACGATGAACATGGATATTTGACAGCAAATGCTCTCAATAATGAACAAATTTTAGAAAAATCTGATAATGCAGAGCGAGGATGGCTCCGCACATCCCCCCCTTCGGGGGGGCTTGGGGGGGCTGTTATTGTTGCCACCACCCGTCCCGAGACAATATTGGGTGACACCGCCGTTTGCATCAATCCCAATGACCCTAAAACTGCTCATCTGAAAGGCAAACGGGTGATTGTCCCGATTGCCAATCGCGAAGTTCCGATTATTGAAGATGAGTATGTGGACATGGAGTTTGGTACGGGCTGTCTGAAAGTAACGCCGGCGCACGATGTGAACGACTACATGTTGGGCGAGAAATACAATCTCGAATCCATTGACATCTTCAATGATGATGGCACGCTCAACAAGCACGGTTTGCAGTACGAAGGGATGGACAGGTTTGAAGTACGCAAGCAAATCGAGCAGGACTTGATTGCCGCCGGTCTGATGGAGAAAGTCGAGCCATACGTCAACAACGTGGGTTTTTCCGAGCGGACGGATGTTCCTATCGAGCCGAAGTTGTCTATGCAGTGGTTTTTGAAGATGGGAGAGATGGCGAAACCGGCTTTTGACGCCGTTATGGAAGACGACGTCATGTTTCATCCCGCAAAGTTCAAAAACACCTACCGCCACTGGATGGAAAACATCAAAGACTGGTGTATTTCGCGTCAGTTGTGGTGGGGGCATCGTATTCCGGCGTATTATCTTCCCGAAGGCGGCTATGTGGTAGCCGAGACGCCGGAGAAAGCATTGGCAGCGGCAAGAGAAAAAAGCGGTAATCCTGCCCTTCGGTTGCAAGACCTCCGTCAGGATGACGACTGCTTGGATACATGGTTTTCGAGTTGGCTGTGGCCCCTCTCCGTTTTTGACGGCATCAACAATCCCGACAACGACGAGATTAAATATTATTACCCGACCAACGACTTGGTCACGGCGCCCGAAATCATCTTTTTCTGGGTGGCGCGTATGATCATGGCGGGTTACGAATACCGCAATCAACGCTGCTTCCGCAATGTCTATTTCACCGGCATCGTCCGTGATAAGTTGGGACGGAAGATGTCCAAGTCGCTGGGCAACTCCCCTGACCCGATTGTGTTGATGAACCAATACAGCGCCGACGGCGTCCGTATGGGCATGTTGCTCTGCTCGGCTGCCGGCAACGACATCCTCTTCGACGAATCGCAAGTGGAACAGGGGCGCAACTTCTGTAACAAAATATGGAACGCCTTCCGTTTGGTAAAAGGATGGGAGAGCGACGCCCGGACAGCGCAGCCGGAGAGTTCCAAAACGGCGATACTGTGGTTTGGCAACAGGTTGCACTCCGCCATCGCCGAGGTCAACGACCATTTTGAGAAATTCCGTATCTCGGATGCGCTCATGACCATTTACAAACTGATTTGGGACGATTTCTGCTCGTGGTATTTGGAAATCATAAAACCGGCGTATCAACAGCCGATAGACGTGCAGACGTTGGAAGCGACGACAGACTTTTTCGACCGTCTGATGCGCCTCCTGCACCCGTTTATGCCGTTTCTCACGGAAGAGATCTGGCAATGGCTCCGCCAACGCAAAGAGGGCGAAAGTATCATGGTATCGGACATGCCCGCTGTGGAGTCTTTTGACAATGAGATACTTAGAAAGTTCGATTATGTCACAGAGGTCATCGTTGCCATCCGCACCCAACGCGCCCAACGCAACATTCTCAACAAAGAAGCGATAGAACTGTTTATCAAAAAGAGCAACGAAACGCAACCATCGCCTTTCGACAGCGTCATCGCTAAACTGTGCAATATCAGCAAGATAGAATACTTGGATACCAAACCCGAAAACTGTATTCCGTTCATCGTCCGTTCGACCGAATTTTTTATCCCCATCAGCAAAAGCGTCAACAAAGCGGAAGAGATAGAAAAGTTGACCAAAGAGTTGGAATACACCAAAGGTTTCTTAACAAGCGTTATGCAAAAACTTAATAATGAACGTTTTGTCAACAACGCCCCCGAAAAAGTCTTAGAAAGCGAGCGCAAGAAAAAGACCGACGCCGAAGCCCGTATCCTCGTCATCGAAGAGCAGATAAAAGCGTTGAAATCGTAATATTAACATTTAAAATATATCGTAATGAAAACCAAAGTATTAATCCTCCTTTCCGTGTTGTTTCTCTCCTTTTTTTCCTGCAACACACTGTCACAACTAACCTCGTTTGTAAATTGCAACTACGAACTTGTAAATCTAAGCAACACCGCCGTTGCCGGCGTCAGCATGGCTGGCTTACAAGACGTTAAAAGCCTTAGCACCACGTCGTTGCTGAAAGTAACCACCGCCATCCTGTCGGGCAAACTCCCTTTGAACGCCACCGTCAACGTGAAAGCCACCAATCCCAACACAAGCACGGCGCAAGTCGAAAAGTTGGAATGGGCTATTGACTTGAACAACAGCAACATCCTCACCGGAAACGTCAACCAGAAAATCAGCGTCCCCGCTAATGGCGGACAGACCGTCATCCCGTTTAACTTTCAAATAGACGTCATGAAATTCGTCAAAAAGGGCGAGACCAACGACAACATCATTGGCTTGGCTAACAATCTGTTACGGGCGGGTGAAGGTTCGTCCACCATCTCCATCCGCATCAAACCGACGGTGTCGGTAGGCGGACGAAATGTCTCGACGGGGTATATCACGGTGAAGAAGAAGATATAATCTGTTTTTGCAAAAAAAATTACAATATGAAACCATCATTTAAACTCGCATGTATTCTGCTGTTAGTTGCAGGGAGTTACGTCGGTTTGGCGCAAACGTCGGAGACCTCGTCCGGCAAGTGTTATCTCTTTAAGCACTACACCACACAGAACGGATTACCTGCTAATGACACATACGCCATGGCGCAAGACGGAGACGGATATATCTGGATAGCGTCCTCCGTAGGGTTGAGCCGTTTCGACGGTAAAACATTCTATCACAAAGCCGTACCGGAGATTTACGACAACGCCGCATTAGTCGCTTACATCGGAACAACGCCGGATGGAGCCATCATTCCGGCGAGTTACATGCAAGGGGTGTTTGTGCAGCAGGACGACGGGCGGTTTAAGCAGTTTTTAGAGGGAGAGCGGGTCGAAGTGGGGAAAAATATGTTCAAGGTGGTAAAATCTTTTCAGGATAACAGCATTTTGGCATGTACGGGGCGGTCGCTCTATCTTATTGACGAGGATTCGATCAATCATTTATATACGTATGATAAGGCGATGACCCTTTTCAGCGCTTTGGACGTTGATAAAGAGAACCGTATCTGGTTTGGCGGTCGTTTGGGCTTGGGCATGATGCAACTGTCCGACACGGCGGGATACGAACCGCTGTTTTTTTCCGAATTAAAAGATAAATTCATCTGCGACCTCCTTTTTGACGATGAAGGGACGTTGCATATTGCCACCGTGCAGGGTTATTACCGGATTACATGGCGCCAGCCCTCCCATTGGGACAGCGACTATACGATTGAGCAACCGTTTCCGCAGTTGAAGGATATTTACATCAATCATCTCTATTTAGACAACGAGCGGCATCTTTGGATTCCCACCGACTCTTACGGCGTTTTCAGAACAAAAGGAGACGCCATCACCCTGCACCTCACACAGGAAAACGGGCTAACCTCATCATCGGTAATCTGTACGATACAAGACCATGAGGGCAATTTCTGGTTTGGCACCAACAATGGCGTGAGCATGGTGAAAGATTTCGACGATTTCGCCATCGCTAACAACGGCGTTCTGTTTTCGGGGGTATCGAGTTTGGCGGCGGATGCGTTTCAGCGAATTTGGATGCACTCGCGAAGCGATTTATTTCTCTATCAGAACGACGAACTGATACCGCTCAGCCTGCGCGGAACTCCCATAGAGATAGCCGGAATAAGGTCGTTAGAGATTAACTATTCCGAAGTGCTAATCTCCAACGACGTGGGACTCTTCCGGCTGCCCATCTCAAAATCGTTGCCCGATATGCGGAAAATCGAAAAAGTCGCCGATTATTCCAAGTATAAAGTGCCGGGGCTGCTACATGCGATAGCCACGGACAGCGAAGGCGTCTGGATCTGCTCCGCGACAAAACTGTGCAACTACTACAGCCAACAATTTCTGCCGGTTACCTTTAACCATGCCGACTCAGTCTCGCTAAGCCCCCGACGGATGATTTGCGACAAGTATGGCTACTACTGGTGTGGAGATTACTCGTTTGGGATTTTCCGTGGAACCATCTCCCGACCCGATAATAACAAGATTCTATTCGACCCCGTAACAACTTACAAATCGCGTAACGCCGACTCCACTTTCGTATCGGCGTTGATACGGGAGATGACTTTCGATAAAGAGGGAAACCTTTGGTATTCATCGTTATACACCGGCGTTTACAAACTCACCATTGACGCTGACAGCGTTCTTTCGTATAAGTTATACTCGACGGCAGACGGTCTTGTCAGTAACAACGTGTATGGCATCACCTTTGACGACGAGGGCAGCGTCTGGTTTTTAACGCCAAGAGGCATTAGCATCCTCCGACACGATAGCAACGGCACGGAAACCATCCACAAGTTCGACGTGAACCCAAGAATGGAAGGCATCACCTCCACGCCGCTGCAAATCGCCGACCGGTTGTATCTCCTGACCGACGACGGCGTTTTTGTTACCCAAAACCAACTGCTGAAAGGGAAATCCGAAAGTGCGCCCAACGTTCTTATTACCAATGTATTGATAAACGGCGTAGCGGATCCGAACATTTCCGCCCGTACTCGCGACATTCGCCTCGCGCACGGGCAAAATAACATCACGATTGAATATTCCGCCATCACCTTCAGAAACGCCGACAACGTCAGATACCAGTATAAATTGGAGGGCGCCGACAATGATTGGAGCGTGTTGTCGGAACGTGGATTTGTGGAGTATGCCGCGTTGCGTCCGGGCAACTATACCTTTAAAGTCCGGGCGGCAATGGCGGAGAGCGATGCCGCCGCCGGCGAAGAGACGTCGCTCTCCTTCCGCATCCGACCCGCCTATTACCAAACGGTTTGGTTCTATACGCTCATTGTCGTTTTTATCTTTGCGCTGCTCTACGCTTTTTACACATACCGGCTGCGACAGGTTATCAAGATGGAACGGATACGGACGCGCATCGCCTCCGACTTGCACGACGACATCGGCTCGACGCTCAGCAGCATCTCGATGCTCAGCGAAATGGCAAGCCGGCAGGATAAAGAGGCGGAGTTAGTAAAGGCGCTGAGTAAAATCGGCGTGGACTCGCGCGACATTCTCAACTCGATGGACGACATCATCTGGTCGGTCAATCCGCAGAACGACTCCCTGTCGAGTTTGGTGGTGCGCCTGCGCGAGTATGCCATCCCGATGTGCGAAACGAAAGATATCACTTTCGACTTGAGCGCCGACGAGAGCATCTTCGCTCTGAAGTTGGGCATGGAAGAGCGCCGCAACATCTTCCTCATCGTGAAAGAGGCGGTGAACAACGCCATCAAACATTCAGACTGCAAAAACCTGTCAGTCGCTTTCTTGAAAACCCCCGAACTGGAAATCTCCATCCACGACGACGGCAACGGTTTCGACGTCGCCGCCCCCACCTCGCGCAACGGCGTATCGAACATGAAACGCCGCGCTACGCAGATAGGAGGCGAATTAACAGTAATTTCCGAAATGGAGAAAGGGACGACGATTGTGCTGAAAACGAAAGTGTGAAAATGTTTTATTTTTTCAATTTTCAACTCAATTCTCAATTAATTTCGTACCTTTGTGCTCTTGTTAACATAAAGATATAGAAGTGATGAATGTCCAAGAAAAAGCAGGTGATTTGCTGATAGATATTGCTAAACTGATTATCGGTGGAGTTATTTTAGCAAGTATAATATCTGAGAATATAAATACCTTGGTATTGTATATCAGCGGTTCTGTTTGTGCTGCCATGCTGATATTCTTAGGCTTTTATTTATACAAATTAAAACCAAAAAGAAAGGAAAAGTAGTTATGGGATTGAGTATTTTTATAGTAGCTATTACCGTTGGCGTCATTGCAATAGTAAGTTTTTTTGTTCGCGAAAGTAAACAAGAACTGTCATAAATAACAATGATCCCCTCCCCCACCATCCTCCTCCTCGGATCCGGCAACGTAGCGTGGCATCTGTCGGCGGCGTTGTCGGCGAAAGGCTGTCGTTTTGTAGGCGTTTACAGTCGCACCGTTCGACATGCGGAGGCACTGGCGGAGCGGTTGCGCTGTCCGGTCGTTGACGACTTGGAACGGGCGCCGAAAGACGCCGACGTCTATCTGATCTGTACTTCCGATGATGCCATCGCCCCCGTCAGCGCACTGTTGCCCGAAAATGACGGAGTAACAGTTCACGTTTCGGGCGCCGCGGCGATAGACGCTATTGACAAAAAACACCGGCGGCAAGGCGTGATCTATCCGTTGCAGACGTTCAATAAAAACAACTCTCCCCTCCTGATGGGAGGGTTTCCGGTTTTCGTGGAGGCAGCCACTCCATCGGACACCGATGCTTTAACAACTTTTGCTCACCTCTTTTCCGACACCGTGATTCCGTTGAAGGGCGAGCAACGCAAGATATTACATATAGCCGCCGTCTTTGCCTGTAATTTCACCAACTTCATGTACGGCTTGGCGGCGGAACTCATGCAGGAGAACGGATTGGACTTTCAACTACTTCTTCCGTTGATTCGGGAGACGGCGACACGGATAGAAAACAGCGACAATCCGATGTCGTTACAAACCGGTCCTGCCGTCCGCAACGACCTCGAAACCATTCGGAAGCATTTGGAGTTGCTCCAAAGCGAACCGAAACTGCTGGGAATCTATCAAATACTTACACAATCAATCAGAGAACATGCGTAATGTTGAAAATTAGTTGTACCTTTGCAACTATAAAATAAATGAATTATGTTGATACAAAATTTCTATTATTATTTGGCAAATCAGGATGAGTTGCTGAGACGTTATAACGGAAAGCACCTTATAATTTCGGATAAGAAAGTGATATATGCTTCTGAAGACAACGAAGAAGCATTAAAAAAAGGTATGGAGATGGTCGGGATGGGTAATTTCATCATGCAACTTTGTACTCCGGGCGAAGAGGCTTATACGGCGAAATGCTATACGCCGGGTATAAGAGTAACAAATGCTTCGTATCAATAATATCGCATAACGTGGTAACCAAACTTGGCGCACAGCCTCATGGTTATCGTTTTATGGACACAGCAAGCGAATATTGGAACTGTGAGATAGCTGCATCCAAAATCCAAGATAAAGCCAATTACTCTATTCAAAAGATTGGAGTAGTTGGTGGCACTATCTATTATACTGATTATTCTGATCACATGATTCAAGAATGTGAACACGAGCCTAACCCTAACTATAATCCGAATACGGATGATCCTTTGATGAGTACTATGTTTTATTGTGAGTATCCCGAGTATAATAGCTATGGATCACGTATTTTATCGCCTGATGTTCTAAATTTTTATTTGACTAATTTAAAAAATCGTGGCAATAACAATTGTCCTGCCGGAAAAGATTTGGTTTCTTATCTCTTTTATTACGCTTATTATGTTTCGATACCAATTCGTGAAGAATTTCATTACGGCTATGTTAATTATGCCATTAGACATGTAAAGCCTAATCCTCCGATTAAGTAATGATTTTAACTTCGTAAGGTTGTTCGAAGATAATGCGTTACCATGAATTTTTCATAAAGTACACTAATATTTGAATAGTAACGTTTTTCGTATAGTAACTTTGTGTTTTCAAAGTGATAAATTTTTTGGACAACCTTACATTTTATATTTAACTTTTTATGAAAAAACATCTTTTTTTATTACTGTTTCTGCCCATCATAAGTTGGCAAAGCCTTTGGTCTCAGAGTAGTTATACACTGACCATTGAAAGAGCAGGCGAAAGCGTATCACCTTGTGCTATAGCCACGGAAAATAATGAAGTTATTGCAGTTTTAGATAGATTGGGTTTGGAAGACGGTATAGCCGAATTGATTCGAATTGATGCAAACGGCAATATTACCGATTCATTGCTCTTTTCTTCAGTGCCGAACCGGTTTAATAGAATTATACAGATTGGTCAATCCATACACGAAAACACTTATCTTGGATTAGGAGTGCAATGGACCGGTATTGAAACATCTAAATACCTTTGGATATTTGAATTTGACGATAATTTCAATGTTCAATGGGAACAGATTATTGATACCATTAATTATGAGCCGACTTTTATGCAGTTTCAGCATTGGAGCAATCACTATTTTATAGGAACTTATATATACGAAACGAGCCAGACTTTTTCATATAAAGTTACTGACTATGGCGAATTAATGAAAAGGGTATCCATCCCTCTTCCGGAAGAGCCTAATCCTGCACCGTGGAATCCTGTTTTTTATATACGTCAAATTCCAGAAACATCCCATTTTTTGATGAATCGTTCTACTTTTGATCGGCAAACTGCAGTTATGGATGATGATTTAAACTATCTGTACTCTATTTACCCGACCATCTACCCCAATCAAAATCCGGATATGCGTTTCCCGCTTGATTTGGAGTTTTTCAATAATACGGAGTTTATCCGGTCGGGACGCATTGAGAAAAACAAATCTGATTACCGCGATTTGTTGGCAGTCAAAAAAATGGATACAGCTTCAAGAAACGAAGCCAAAGTGAGGAAGTTTGGTTATGAAGGTTTTGAGGAAGGGCGTGGTTGTTATTCCGGCGCCTTTAAAGCTTTGGCGATGCATCCCGATTATTTTTTTGTGGGAGGCTTTGCTTTCAGTTCTTCGGATGCCTATTCAAACTACGACAATTTCATTATGGCTTATGCTTTCGACTATGATTTGGATTCATTGTGGGCAACCAATATCGGCAATGATGCATATTATGAGTTGTTTTATGTAAGTCCGACGCCTGACGGCGGTTGTGTTCTTGCGGCGTCACGCTACGACTGGCGCAAAGGGGAAAAAAAAAGGAATACTTTTATAGCGAAACTTTCCAAGCCGGATTTCACCTCCATCTCCGAGCCGGAAAAGTCCAAACCTCTTGTAACCATCTTTCCCAATCCGGGCAACAATCAGTTTCTCATCCAAACCGAACTCGTCAACTTCACCCTGCAATTGTATGATTTACAGGGGAAACTGCTGCTGACACAGCAAAACGGCAAAGAAGTCAATACGGAAAAACTGCCGTCGGGCTGCTATCTCTATCGCGTCATTGCCGACAATGGCGAGGCGATGCATGGGAAGTGGGTGAAGAGGTAGGGGAAATGGATGATGGGGTTTTGGAAACAATTTAATTTTATTCATTCGCTTGGGCAAGCATTTGGATTTCTAATTCGGATGTGAGACGAAAATTTGTTTGGTATTATAAATATTCGTACCTTTTCCCCCAATGTGTTGCAATGTTGAAAATTAGCTGTACCTTTGCAACTAGAAAATAAATAAATTATTGAAAAAATTATCATGCAAAATAACATCATCATCAAAGGCGCCCATCAGAACAACCTCAAACATATTGACGTCGAGATTGAACGCAATAAGTTGGTGGTAATCACTGGATTGAGCGGTTCGGGAAAGTCCACCTTGGCTTTCGACACCCTCTATGCCGAAGGACAGCGTCGTTATGTAGAGAGCCTGAGTGCTTATGCGCGTCAGTTTCTGGGACGCATCAACAAGCCCGAAGTGGAATCCATCACCGGCATTTCGCCGACCGTTGCCATCCAGCAGCACGTCAACACCCGCAATCCGCGTAGCACCGTCGGCACCTCGACAGAGGTTTACGAATACCTGAAACTGCTCTTTGCCCGCATCGGAAAGACCTACTCGCCCGTTTCGGGAGCATTGGTGAAATACGACTCCGTGAGCAACGTTACGGATTTCATCTTTTCATTTCCCGACAACACACGGTTGCTCATTCTCGCGCCCATTACGTTGAAAGAGCGTTCCGTCAATGAACATTTCCAACTCTTGCTGCAACAGGGTTTTTCCCGCTTAATGGTTGACGGTCAGCAGGTAAGAATTGACGTTCCGCAGGATTTTTCCCATATCACCGAAAAAAATCAAATTTATATCGTCATTGACCGTCTGTCGCTCAAGAAAGACAACGACCTCATGTCGCGCTGTTCCGACTCCGTCCAAAGCGCTTTCTACGAGGGAAAAGGAAGTTGCATTGTGGATGTTGAAACCTCCCCCGTCATTGCGGGCTTGACCCGCAATCCCCAGAAAGAAGACGGTCTTATGGATACTGAAACCGTACCGGATGGATATAAACGCCACACCTTTTCCAACCGTTTCGAGGCGGACGGCATCGTGTTTGAAGAGCCTACGGAGCATCTTTTTTCGTTTAACAATCCTTACGGCGCCTGTAAACGGTGCGACGGTTTCGGCTCGGTCATCGGCATTGACGAGGATTTGGTGATTCCCGATAAGAGGATGTCGATTTATGAAGGCGCCGTAGCGCCGTGGCGGGGTCCTACGATGGGCACGTGGCGGAATGATTTCATCAGAGAGGCGGCGGCATACCACTTTCCGATACATCGCCCCTATTTTGAACTGACGCCGGAACAGAAACAACTGCTGTGGCAAGGCGCTCCGGAACTCGAAGGCATTGACGACTTTTTCAAAATGGTAACGGACAACATGCATAAAATCCAATACCGCGTCATGCAGGCGCGTTATCAGGGCAAAACCACCTGTCCCGACTGCAAGGGAACGCGACTGCGCAAAGAAGCCAACTACGTGAAGATTGCGGGAATGACCATCAGCGACATGGTGCAGATGCCGATTGACCAACTGTATAAAACGTTCCAAACCATTCCGTTAGACGATTATGAACGGCAAATATCGGAACGCCTGATGGTTGAAATTGTCAAACGGTTGGAGTTTCTGTACGACATCGGATTGGGCTATCTGACGCTCAACCGCCTGTCGAACACCTTGTCGGGCGGAGAGTCGCAGCGGATTCAGTTGGCGACGTCGCTGGGAAGTAATTTGGTCGGTTCTATCTATGTTTTGGACGAACCCAGCGTCGGGCTGCACTCGCGAGACACCCAACGGCTTATCCGATTGCTGAAAAAGTTGCGCGACTTGGGAAACACCGTCGTAGTGGTTGAACACGATGAAGAGATCATCCGCACCGCCGACCAGATTATTGACATCGGACCGTTGGCAGGTTATCTCGGCGGCGAGGTCGTCTTTTCGGGAACGTTGCCCAACCTGCTGAAGACGAAAAAAAGCCTTACGGCGCAATATCTCTCGCGGTCGTTGACCGTTGCCACGCCTTCTGTCCGTCGAAAATGGAACGAATACATCACCGTCGTCGGCGCTCAAGAACACAATCTTAAAAATATTGACGTTACCTTTCCATTGAACACCTTAACCGTCGTCAGCGGCGTCTCCGGCTCGGGGAAAACGACATTGGTGAAACAGATTTTGTATCCGGCTCTGAAAAAACTGTTCGACTCCTGCGACGAACATACCGGAACGCACCGCACCATCGAAGGCAGCACGGCACGCATCAGCAACGTGGAATTAGTTGACCAAAACCCCATCGGACGCTCCAGCCGTTCCAATCCGGCGACCTACATCGGCGCCTACGACGAGATACGAAACCTCTACGCCATCCAACCGCTCTCCAAGACACGGGGCTATAAACCGGGATTTTTCTCTTTCAACGTCCCCGGCGGACGCTGCGAAGTGTGCGAAGGGGAAGGGAAAATAAAAATCGAGATGCAGTTTATGGCGGACGTCTGGTTGGAGTGTCAGGAATGTAACGGGAAACGGTTTAAACAGGAGGTCTTGGATGTGAAATACCGCGACGTCAACATCTCCGAACTGTTGGAAAAAACCATTGACGAGGTGATAGACTTTTTCCATCAGGAACCGGAGAAAAACAGCCACGTGAAACATATCTTGGAAAAACTGCACGCCCTCCAAAACACCGGCTTGGGCTACCTGAAACTCGGACAGTCCACCGCCACCCTCTCCGGCGGCGAGGCGCAACGGGTGAAACTCGCCTACTTCCTCTCCAAATCCAACTACAGCCCAACCCTGTTTATCTTCGACGAACCAACCACCGGTCTCCATTTCCACGACATCAGCAAACTGCTCCACTCGCTCAACGCCCTGATAGACAAAGGACACTCCGTCATCGTCATCGAACACAACATGGAAGTCATCAAAACGGCAGACTGGATCATTGACCTCGGTCCCGAAGGCGGACACGACGGCGGACATCTGCTCTTCGCCGGAACACCTGACGAACTGATGCTCTGCGAGGGGTCGCATACGGGGAAGGCGATGGGGGATGTGAGATTTGAGATGGGAGATTTGAGATGTGCGATTTGAGATGTGAGACAGCAAAAAACGAAAAAGGTTTTACAGATAAAAGAAAATGTCGTACCTTTGTCGCCGTTTTTATGCGTTGCGTATTTGTATCATTTTGAGCAACAAAAAAATATACAAAATGCGCAACAAGGAGAAACAGTATAAGTTCTTAATAAAGAATGATTTACATTGAAAATGCGCATAAAGGTTTGAGCGATGGTGGGATGGGGGTATGCGTATATTTAGGAGTTGTAAGCAATAGCGGGACAGTGCGTGCGTATTTGGAAACGAGAAATTGACAGGTGAAAAAAGCGGAAAAATCGCTGAAAAAACGCTATCTTTGCAGTCTGAATAAAAAAGAAATTAAAATGGCAAGAAATGCGACAAATAAGAACTTGAAAGAGGCGAAAAAGGCTAAAAACGATGAGTTTTATACTATTCTTTCAGACATTGAAAAAGAATTGAAATACTATAAAAAGCATTTTCAAGACAAAGTAGTTCTTTGTAATTGCGATGACCCGAGAGTGAGTAATTTTTTCCATTACTTTTCTTTCAACTTTGAGAAGTTAGGGCTAAAAAAGTTAATTACTACCTGCTACAAAAACCAAAATTGGGACTTATTCAGTGAACATAAATCTGAAAGAGCAATTTACCTTGAGTACAATGGCGATAAAAATATCAATAATTTGCCCGATCCAGAAGAAATTGGCATTAAACACTTAATTGGCGATGGCGATTTTCGTTCCAAAGAATGTATAGACCTGCTCAAACAAGTTGATATTGTTGTTACGAATCCCCCATTTTCTTTATTTCGCGAATATGTCGCCCAACTCATTGAGTTTGAAAAGAAATTCCTCATTATAGGCACTTGGAATGCAATATCATACAAAGAAATTTTCAAACTGATAAAGGAAAACAAATTATGGATAGAGATAAACAGTAATCGTAATTTTTCAGGGTTCATAGTTCCCAATCATTATTCAATGCACGGCACAGAAGCCCGAATTGATGAAAATGGAAACAGAATTGTTTCAACTAATAATACCTGTTGGTTTACTAATCTTGACAATGCAAAACGACACGAAGAGTTAATCCTCTACAAAAATTATACTCCCGAAGAATATCCAACCTACAAAAACTTTGAAGCAATAAATGTTGATAAAACAAATGAAATTCCCATTGATTATAAAGGTTTAATGGGTGTCCCTATTACATTTCTTGACAAATATAATCCAGACCAATTTGAAATATTGGCTCTTGGTATAGTTGGTTCAATAGATTTTACTTCAAATCGCAAAATGGAAATTTTAGATAAAAATGGGAAACCAACAGGCAAATTTACATTTAACGCCAAAGGCACATTGTACAGATTGTATGATGCAAAAAAAGACAAAACGCCTGCATTTAAAGACGTAGAAACAGGAGAATTATATTCAAGTATCTACGCAAGAGTAATCATTAAAAACAAAAGAATATAAAAATCGTAATAAAAGAAATAATAAATATGGAAAACTTCATTAAATATGTAAATATTCAAAATTTCAAGTCAATTGCTAAATTGAAATTGGAAGATTGCAGGCGGATTAACCTTTTTATCGGTTATCCGAATGTAGGAAAATCAAATGTGTTGGAGGCGTTGAGTTTATTTTCCGTTTCTTGCCTTGAAGAAGGAGATAGCCTGAATCGCTTAGTTCGTTTTGAAAACAAATATGAATTAATTCACACAGAAGATACTTGGACTTCTATTGAAACAGACATAGAAAGTATTGAAGTGTCAGTATGTCCAAATCTATCTATTTTTTGTGATGATAATAAATATCGAACTGAATATAGATTTTCACCAAACAGTGAATTTGCCGGTGTTTATCTTATGCGTAAAAAAGAATCAGAATCACATTTGACTGACTTTGGCGGATTTAATAGATATATATTCTCACCTAACATAAAAGA
Organism: Bacteroidales bacterium; assembly: GCA_009777825.1. GTDB lineage: Bacteria > Bacteroidota > Bacteroidia > Bacteroidales > WRLA01 > WRLA01. The sequence goes on along the minus strand of WRLA01000003.1, from coordinate 5,218 downwards.
TATAAGAAATACAGAAAATTTTGTAGGTGATAATTTTTTGCTTCCACCTTTTGGTGAAAATATTATTGATGTGCTTTCTTATAACAAAGATGTAATAGGTGTCAAAGAATGGATGAAACAGGAATTTTCAAAATTCAATTTAGAGTATGTTTTAGACAAAGCAAGCAAGAGTATAAAAATACAACGCCGTTTAGGTGAAGCGGAAGTATTACAAATCCCCTATTCTTCCATTGCCGATACATTGCAACGAGTTATTTTTTATAAAACGGCTATTGCCTCTAATAAAAACTCCGTTTTGTTATTTGAGGAACCGGAGGCGCACGCTTTTCCTCCCTATATTCAAACAATTATGCAGGATATAATTGATGCCGAAAGCAATCAGTTTTTTATCGTTACACACAGTCCGTTAGTTGTAAATGCGTTTTTGGAATACGAAAAACTGCGCAAAGAAACTGCTATTTATTTATTTGATTACAAAAACGACCAAACAATAGCAAAACGACTTTCTGATGAAGAAATGGAATTAGCCTACGAATATGGCGATGATTTATTTTTTAACCTCGAAAACCTGTTGTAGATGAATTTTGATTTGCTGATATTGCCCGAATGTTACATTGACACTACTTTGGCTGAAACGCTTTCTTTTCCCAAAAGAGGTTATAAACACATAAAAGGTTGTAACAAAGTGCTTTCTGAAATGGATAAAAAATCCAATAACGCAGTACTTGGTATTATTGACGATGATAAATGTGTTCCAGCATTGTTTAACTCTTTTGAATTATTGAAAAATTACAACGAAAATTTAGCAATTTATAAACACAGCGAAAGACCACATTATATTGTAAAAATCAGTAAGGCGGCAGAAGATTTTATTTTGAAAAATGTCAAAAAATGTGGTATTTCTATGATTGATTATAATTTGCCCGGCAATTTGCCTGACCTGATAAAGCAAACAAAAAATATTACCGTAAAAAATAACCCAGATTTAAAACGTTTATTTTCAGCAATAAAACAACACAAAAAATCCGATTTCTATAAATTAGCACAATGGATAGAACTATTCAAGACAAATCCGTATAATTTAGACATTAACTCATTATAGAATATGAAAATTGAATTAAAAGATATTATTCTTGCTATTAAAAAATATGGTTGAAAAGAAAAGGATAAGTGCGTGGAATGCTACTGCTTACAACGAGCGTAGCCGTTGCACAACCCCGATAATTTTTTAGAGGCTCTCACCCCATTCCCAATCCCGACCTCATCTCGCCTGTTCTATCGGGCGATTATTTTTTGTTTCGGGATTTCCGATATCATTAGCAAGAAAATTGTGAAACAATGATACTATAATAAAAACTTTTCGGGCTGTTCAGAGATAGACAGCTTTTTTTATATTTAAAACAATTCATTCTTCCGGAAACGAAATATATTGCGGTGTTTTAGGGTGATAATCTTCATTCCACAACGTACTTGTAATCATCAAATCGGCGCTGTGAATATTGCAGGCTATCGGCACATTGTGGATTCTGCATTGGCGAAGCAACATTTGAATATCTGCTTCGTGAGGTTGGGCACTTAAATCGTCTATAAGAAAAATTGCTAAATGAACTTGTTTACGAACCACCAAAGCCGCTATTTCTGCATCTCCACCCATCGGACCTGAATTCATTCTGATAATTTCCGCTTCAATGCCTTGTTCCTTAAAAGCCTTTTGTATAAGTCCGCCCGTTGTTCCCGTGCAAACCAATTTATGTTTCGATAACGTTTTGGCATTAAAAACTGCCCATTCCACCATATCTACTTTTCGCTTATCGTGTGCTACCAACGCGATTGTTAATTGTTTTTTCATCGTTATAAATTTGCTTTATACTAAATCTTTTGCAAAGATACTGTTTAATACCCAAACACCTCTTCCAGCGTCAGTTTCCGCATTTCGCCATACTTTTTCAGCGCTTCGAAGTCGGTTTCTTCCTCTTTTGAAAGCACTAAGTATGTTTTCGGTTTTCCTTTGATGAACTCTTTGTTGAAAGTGGCGACGTCGTTGATGGTAAATTCGGGGATGGCGTCGTAGAGTTGCCGGCGCATGTCGTAGTCAATGCCCAACTTTTGGTTGCCCAAGTAGCGCCAGATGATGTTCATCTTGGTGATGCGGTTGGTGGCGATTTGGGTGTAGAGGGCGTCTTTTGCGAGGTCGAAAGCTAACTGCGACTGCGGCATTTCGTCGAACAGTTCGTTGAAAGCATCGAAAGCGTCGGTGATTTTGTCGTTTTGGGTGGCGATGAAGGCGGTGTTGGAAAAGTATTCGTCGGCTTTTTCGGGCATCACGAAGCGCGATTGTGCGGTGTAGGCGAGCGAGCGTTTTTCGCGCATCTCCTGAAAGACGATGGCGTTCATGCTTCCGCCGAAATAGCCGTTGTAGAGCGCTGATGCCGGATAGAGTTTGACGTCGAACGGAACGCTGCGCGAGTAGGTGCGGAGGCGCGACTGGTTGGCGTCGTAATGCGCATAGTAGAGTTTGTCGGTGGGTGTATCCTGCTGCGGGAACGCTTTGGCGGCGGGAACGGGTTTTAAGGTTTCGCCGATGTTGTGGTATTTTGCCAAGATCTCTTCCAGCGACTTGGGCGTTTCCGTGCCGTAGTAGAGGATTTTATGTTCGTAAGAGGTCAAGCCTTTGATGATGGCGATAAGTTCTTCCGAAGTGATTGCCCGTAACTCACTTTCACTCAACAGATAATCAACTCGTTCTTTTCCATATTCGGCATAACGGGTTAAGGCGTTCAGGACGCTGTTTTGGCGTGCTTTGCTGTCGGTTCTTCCTTTCAGGATGTCGTCAATGACATTTTTCAGCGCTTCGTCGTTAGGTTGCGGGTCGGCAAGCAGTTGTTCTAACAAGTCCAGCGCCTTGCTCATGTTCTCGCTCAGTCCGGAGACGTACAGATACGATTCCTCGTCCGCCGCATGGATGCCAAACGAACAAGCCAACTTGTAAAATTCTTGTTTAATTTGCTCCGGCGTATATTTCGACGTTCCGAGATAGTCCAAATAATCTATGGCGATGGGCAGTTTCAAGTCGTTGAACGTCCCCATCGGGAAGTGGTAGTAAAGCGAAAATGTTTGATTCTCTTTGTTTTGGATGTAAAGCACTTCGGCGCCTTTGAAGGTCGTTTTCGTGATTTCTTTGTTAAAATCCACGAAGACCGGCTTGATCTCTTTGGGTTTGGCGTTCTTTATCTCTTTGACAAAATCCGATTCGTCGTCGCGATTCAGGTAGATGGGCGTGATGGGCGGTTTCGACATTTTGAGGACTTCGGGCGGCGTTCCCTGTCGTTTATAGACGACGACGTAGTTGTTGGAAAGATGTTTATTGGCGAACTCCACGATGTCCTTTTTCGTAATCGTTCGGTAGGCGTCAATGGACTTAGAGGCTTTTTCCCAAGGGATGTCGTTCATAAAGGCGCCGGCAATCCACATAGCGCGTCCCTGGTTGCTTTCCATCCGTTTCATCTCCATATATTCCATGTTGTTGATGGCGGCGCTCAGCATCCAGTCGTCGAACGCTCCCTGTTTGAGCAGTTCGATTTGTTCCAAAAGCAACTTTTTCACATCGTCTAATGTTTGGTCGGTTTTGGGTGTTCCGCCAAGTACTAAGGAAGAGTTGTCCGCCAGCACGTATGGTCTCGAAAACGCCGAATAAACTTTCTGCTTTTGGACAAGATTGATGTCTATCAACCCCGCTTTTCTATTACACAACATCTCGTCCAGCATGTTCAGGATGTATATCTCCTGACTGTTGGCAGGTAGACCGATGCGAAAAGCCAACTGCACCTGTTCTGCCTCCAACCCGACAACCTCTTTCACAACGGGCTGTGTAATAGGCGTTTCGGGCTTCACGCTTAGCGGCGGAACATCTCCCGAAGGCAGCGTCTCAAAATATTTCGCAACAAGTTTTATAGCCTCATCATAGTCAAAATCGCCGGAAAGGACTACCGCCATATTATTAGCCACGTAGTACTTTTTGAAAAACTCGCGGATGTTCTTCATAGAGGGATTTTTCAGATGTTCCTGCGTTCCCAGCGTAGTCTGCTGACCGTAAGGATGGTTGGGATAGAGTCCCGACAGCATGGCTTCGTTGGCACGGCGAGCGTCCTGCGTCAACGACATGTTTTTCTCCTCGTAGATGGTTTCCAACTCGGTGTGGAAGAGCCTCAGGACGGGCGAGGTGAAACGGTCAGCTTGGACTTTCGCCCAGTTTTCCAACTGGTTGGCGGGGATGTTTTCGATGTAGATGGTGTAGTCGTTGGACGTTCCGGCGTTGGTGCCGGTCGAGCCGATGGCTTTCATCATCTTGTCGTACTCGCTGGGGATAGCCAGCAGCGACGCCTCGTACGAGATGCTGTCAATGATGTGATAGAGCGCCGTTCGTTGGATGGTGTCGGTGGTAACGCGGTAAACCTCGAACAGCGAGTCAATCCGGGTTATCAGTTTTTGTTCGGCGTCCCAGTCCTTGGTGCCGAAGTGGGGCGTTCCTTTGAACATCATGTGCTCGAAATAGTGCGCCAAGCCGGTCGTCTCGGCGGGGTCGTTCTTACTGCCGACCTTTACCGGAATGTAGGTCTGAATACGCGGTTCGTCCTTATAGACGGTTAAAAAAACTTTCAATCCGTTGTTCAGCGTGTAGATACGCGTGTTCAACGGGTCGCCCTGCACGGTTTCGTATTTGTAACTCTGCGCAGATGAAAAACTCCAAAGCGACAGTAACGCCGCTACGATGATAAAATGTCTGATGTGTTTCCAAGTCGAAATGTCCATATCCGTAAATTTTCGGCAAAGTTACACATTTTTTCTTATACGCAAAACACGATGCTGCGTACCGAGTGCATTTCAAATTGTCGCATCCCGATAACGTCTGTCATTCCGAATGGAGCGGAGCGGAATGAGGAATCTCATGCACTGCAACAAAATGTTGATAATCACTGGATTGCTTCGGTTGCGGGTCAAGCCCACAATGACGTCGCAGGTGATGGGATTGCGGGTCAAGCCCGCAATGACGGTTCGGGAGGCAATGACGGTTGGGACACAATGAGGATCGATTAAATCTTCGAGTCGGGTGCGAAAAATTTCGCGCTGATTCCTGTCTGGTAACTTCCCTAACATAATTTGCCACTTTTTTGACCACAAAGATACAAAAAATGGTTGAATTATACAGGGATTGTTGATA
>WRLA01000002.1 GCA_009777825.1 Bacteroidales bacterium | reverse complement strand
GTCGTAACAATCAATGGGTTCGGCTATCACCGTTACTAACTCGTGGCAGTCATAACTACCGTCGCCATAAGTAACGCCACCTGTCGGCGGATCCGACACAGTGATGATGACGTAGTTTTTGAGGTAGAAGTCGGCTACCAAGATGCGCGGTCCGGTTACGGTGAAAGTGTAGTCGGGGTCGTCGGATACCCAGACGCCAAACTCGTCCGTCCACTGTATAAAGTCGTAACAATCACCGGCGTAGGCGTGGACGGTTATCACGTCATAGTGCGAATAGATGCCGCCGCCGCCCACACTGTTGCCGCCGATGTTCGGGTTGGCATAGACAAGAATTTGGTAGGCTTTCAACACGAAGTTGGCAGTCAAAACAAGGTCTTCGGTGGCGGTGAATATGTAAGGATTGTTCGTCGAGGCGATAGTGCCGTCTTCATACGTCCAGTCGACGAAGTCGTACTCGGGGTTGGGATAGGCTTCCAAGGTAACAAGCGTTCCGCAGGGGACAATAAAGTTGCCGTTGGTCATGCCGCCCGGCGCCGGATCGGGTATGGTAACGATGGTAATCGTTTTGCGTTCAAAGTTAGCGGTCAGCGTGCGGTCGCCGGTGGCGATGAAAGCATAAGCGGAGTCGGGATGAACCACGATGTTGTTTTCATCCGTCCAACTGACGAAGTAGTGGCATGAGTCGGGAGTGGCGACTAGTTCGACGTAGTCGTAGCAGGGATAGACGCCGTCGCCGGTAACGGTTCCGCTGCCCGGCGGGTCTATGATGACGCTGATGGTGAAGTACTTAAGTTCGAAGTTGGCGACTAAATCGCGGTCTGCGGTGAGGTCAAAGGTATAAGAAAGTTGGTCGGAGACCTCGTCGCCATCCTCCGTCCAGTTGATGAAGGTGTAGCAATAATCTTCCTCAGCCCATACCGTTATTTCCGTGTTGCAATCAATATTTGTTACGCCGCCGAAAACATCGCCGCCCTCCTCCGGATCAGCCGATACGGTAACGTTGAACTTTTTAATCTGGAAGTTCGCCACCAAATTCCACGATTTTTTCACTTCAAACGTATAAAAATCATCGGTAGAGATCACAGTGCTGCCTTCCGTCCAGTTGACGAAAGTGTAGCAGTCGTCGGGTGTTGCGACGATGGTGATTTCCGTGTCGCATTCGATGTCGAGACCGCCGCCGGAGACGGTGCCGCCGATAGGTTCCGGCGGATTGGCGGAAAGGATGACGTCGAAGAGGTTTAACTCGAAGTAGGCGATTAAGTCGTGGTCTTCGTCCAGGTCATTTATTGTATAGGAGAGTGGAGTGCCGACATTGACGCCGTTATCTTCCAAGTAGAGGTAGGTGTAACATTCGTTGGGGAATATATCTACGGTAACGTCCGTGCCGCAGTCGTAGTTACCGCCGGGAGGATCGAACATAATCATGCCGCCTTCCGGTGGGTCTGCTGTTTCTGTAACGATGTAAATGTTCAGTTCAAAGACGGCGACCAAATCGCGGGAGACCTCCATTGTAAATGTATATTCAAGGGTGTAAGAGACGGGGATGTCGTCTTCCGTCCAGTAGAGGAAGGTGTAACATTCGTTTTCTTCTGCCAATACGGTAACTTCTTCACCGCAGGGGATGTCAATACCGCTGAGGTGTGAGGTGATGGTGGTTGTTCCGCCAATCGGTGGGTCGGGCGCAACGGTGATGTCGCCGTAGCCCAATTCAAAGACGGCGACCAAAGTATGGGATTCGAGCAAGGTAAAGATGTAGGGATTGTCCGTAACATCCGGCTTGCCGTCTTCTTCCCAGTGGGAGAAGGCGTAGCAGTCTTCGGCTTCTGCGGTTAAGGTTATGGTCTCTCCGCAGGGGAGGTTGGTTCCGGCGCCGGTAACGGAGCCGGTGTTCGGTGGAAATATCGTTACAATGACGTCTTCGTAGCCGAACTCGAAGTTGGCGATCAATTCATAGTCTTTGTCCACGATAAAAGTATAGGGGTTGTCGGTGGAGATAATGGTAGGATTGCCTTTTTCCGACCATCCGGCGAAAGTGTAACATTCGTCGGCTTCTGCTTCTACGGTAACTTCCGTGCCGCAGTCGTAGGTGCCGCTGTTGTCGGGTAGTGTGATGACGGCACTACCGCCGGTATCCGGAGTTACCGTTACCACGCAGGAGAGCGTGATTAATGCTGCATCGGAGGTGATTTCGTCGTCGCAGTTTGCCGATTTTGCTTTTCGGCGGTAATACATCTCGCAGACGACCAACGCGGGCGTGGTATAGTTTTGGGCATTATTGGTTCCTGCTGCCGCCGTCCAAATGATGCCGTCAGCGCTCTCTTCCCACAGGTAGGAGATAGCGCCATAGCCGCCGGAGGCTGCGCCCAAAGTGAATGTGTGTGTGGTGTTGTATGGGATGGTTGCGCCGGTTGGGTCGGGCTGTGTGATGTCGGGATGGACGACTACCGTTACCTCTTGGGTGTTGTCGCAGTCATCAAGGTTGAGCGTAATAACGTATGTGACGGTAATCGGGGCGTTGCTTGTGTTGGTCAGGGTTTCGTTGATGTCGGGACCGGTGCCGCTGCCGTTTGTCGGGGAAATATTCGGGTCGGGTATGCGTTCCCAACTAAAGGTTACATCGGATATGTCGCACGTCGCCGTGTAGTCCACCGTTCCGCCGGTACAAATATCGAGAATGGTGAGATCGCTGCTGAGAACCGGTTTTCCGAGAATAGTTACCTCATATCGTAAGGTGTCGCAACTGATATAATCGGAGATTTCCAGCAAATAATTGCCCGGCGCTAAGCCGGTAAAAGGCACATTGATAAGTTGTTCGTGGTCCCAATCATCCAATGTCATCCGTGCATCGGGCGAGCCGGTGGTTACGGTAACCGTGATGGAGCCGTCATTGCCCTTGCAGGATAAGGTGGTGGTTATTTCCGGATCGAGCGCTTTATATAGCGTTAAAATAAGGGTATCTACCTGTTCGCAGTTGCCTCTTTCGGAGGTGGCGATGATCACTATTTCGCTTCCGTTTACAATCGGACTTATAACTTTGTAAGGAATCGTTATTGTCGTACCCAGCGGCGGTATAACGAACGATGTAGGCATCGGATTACCGCTGGGAAATTGAACGATGTCGCCTATGGTAGCGCCATTGTTATATTCATATTCCAACTCCACGTATGTTGTTTCCGTATCGCTGGGCGGAAAGTTTATCTCCAACTCATTCGTTTCGCAACCTTCAAAAATATTGCCCATCTCCACACCGCCTTCGCCAAGGTTGATGATACCCGAACCCAAATCCAAACTCCCCGCACGCAAAAACACGCCGGAACCCAAACCGCTATCATAAACATTAGATATTATTAATTTCAAATGATAGGCTGTTCCGGGAGTTACAATGGCTTTTGCCGTAAGCATAACCGTACGTGCGTTATATTGCATATATTGCCCTCTATAAGTGGCGTTATAGTAATTTGGCACATAATACTCAGGGTTTTTTGCAGGATTGTCATCACTGCCCAGAGGACAGCCGCTGGGACAACCCACAAAAGCCTCAGGTCCACTACCACTATCTTTTTGTCCCCAATGCACATTGTTTATAGACACTACACCTGCGCTATTAGGCAACAAGGCAATATTCTGAAAAGAGGCAGGGTTACTCACCGGCCAAATAAAAAAACCAAAAATGTCGTTAAAGTCAGAGTTTACGTAGGTAGTGTATTCTTCTGAGGCAAAGATAAAATCAAAACTTATCTCGTTTTGCATCGGAACAAAATCAAACTCTAACTTGGCGCCGGTTCTAATATTAGGACCAATACCAGGCACTAACGTACTCAAATGCGGGTCGTTGGTTAACGTAACCCCACCGCTCCCACAACCACCGGGATTATCATTTGGACCTTCCGCATCTCTACCTAAACCCGTTGTGAGCAATAAGCCGCTTTCCATGTCCAAACTTCGTACCAGGGTATAGCCATTTACTACTTCCGTCTCATTTTCAGTGCCGCCGCAGAAATAGGACAATCCTCGTCCTGCATCCGAACCCGAATCCCATTTCGAACCATCCCATCCCGATCCGGCAAAGGTAACATTACTAATCTGTCCGCTCACAGCGCAATTGCTGGCTCCTTGCCCGAGTAATACATCTTTTACCAGATCTTCGGGGGAGAGGGTGGTTACAAGTTTGCCATTGACATAGTCTTCCCGATTCACTCTGATGCTTCCCGCTTTCACCGGATCTTTCGCATCGCGGGTGGAAGGGGACGACTCTCTTTCCGGATATATTGTCGTCTTCTCCGTCTGCTGTTGCGGGATCGACAACGAACCATACTCTTGTGCAAATACGCTATCCTGCCTCATTATCAGGCAGATAGCAAAAAGAACTCCTACAAATGTGTAAATCTTCTTCATAACTTTTAGAATTTAATTTTTACTATATTTTTTTAAATCGTATTATCATTTTTTTAAAAATCAACTGTTATTTTTGACAGGTGCAAAGATATGAATTTTTTTGATTGAAATAAAAAAAATTAATTTCAAATCATTTTTTCTGTGTAATCAGCGAGAAAAAGGGGTAAATTGAGCAGGTCGTTGTTTTTTTCGACGTTTTTCAGTGAAAATCTGATTGATAATTCGGGCGAGTGTTTTTTCCGGTATTCGGACAGGCTTTTTGCTTTTGTGCTTAATGCCGATTTTGCCTCAACGGGGATTATTCTCTCTCCGCGTTGTAACATAAATTCTATTTCTGCCTGATTGCCGGAAGTCCAGTAGAAGATGTCGTTACCGAACTGGCGTACAAGTGATTGCAAAACGTAATTTTCCGTTACGACGCCTTTAAATTCGGTAAACAGCCTGTCGCCCTGCAAGATGGTGGTTGGCGCAAGCCGGAATTTTGTCCGTAAGAGTCCCGCGTCAACGAGATAGAGTTTGAACGCGTTGCTGTTTTTGCAGGAAGAGAGCGGCAAGCGGAGCGTGTTTATTTCAAAGACCCTGTTAATCAATCCGCTCAACACCAACCACTCGACCGCATTTTCATACTCCCGCGCCCGCGCATTCTTCTCTATCAACGCATATTTGAACTTTCTGTCTTCTTTTGCCAAATTGTCCTGAATATTCTGCCACAGGCGGTGCAAGCGCGGAATGTCTTTGCCGTCCACGTGTTTGGCAAAATCCAATGTGTATGCCGTAAGGATTTGATTATTAACCGTATCCACTTCGTCCCAGTTGCGGTTTTCGAGATAACGGACAATCGTTTCGGGCATGCCTCCGCAACAGAGATAGGTTTTGTAGGCATCAATCAGTTGGGAATAAAATATTTCCGGTATCTTTTCCCATGTTGGCGCCAAAACATGATTTTCCAGAAATCGGGATAACTTTTCGTCGTAGAGCGCCAGAAATTCTTTGAAAGAGACCGGATAAAGCGTCATAAAATCAACATTTCCGACCGGGAACGAGGCTCCCTCTCGCTTCAACGCCACGCCCAGCAACGACCCTGCACACACTACCGCCTGCGCGGGCATCAACTCGCGAAAATATTTCAAACAGTTCAACGCATCGTTGCACTCCTGAATCTCATCGAAAATAATTAACGTTTTTTCGGGATTAATATCCATCCCTTTTACTGTTGTCAGATAGGAAACGATGCGTGCAGGGTCTTTGGTGCGGGCAAATTCCGCTTTGTGTTCTTTCTCAAAGTCGAAATTCACATAACAGCAATTTGCAAAACATTGCTCCCCGAACTGTTTAAGAATGAAAGACTTACCTACCTGCCTTGCTCCCTGCAAGACGAGCGGCTTGCGATAACGGCTTTCTTTCCACCGGCTCAGATCGTTCAATATATCCCGTTTAATTTCCATATCTATAAATTTTCGGCAAAATTACACATTTTTCGTATATAAAACGTGAAATGCTGCCTCAATTCCTATACCGTCATCCCGCCATCCACGCTGAGCGTTGCGCCGTTGATATAGGCGGCTTCGTCGGATGCTAAGAAGGCGTATGCGGCGGCGATTTCGTCGGGGTTACCGAGTCGTCCGACCGGCACTTTGGCTTTCATGCTCTCGATGACGTTTTCAGGCATGGCGGAGACCATCTCGGTGGCGATGAATCCGGGGGCTATAGCGTTGACGGTGATGCCTTTGCGTCCGAGTTCGCGTGCCATCGTTTTGGTCATTCCGATGAGTCCGGCTTTAGTGGCGACGTAGTTGGTTTGTCCGAAGTTGCCGTAGAGCCCTACCACCGACGAGGCGTTGACGATGCGTCCGTAGTTGTTCATCAGCATGTACTCGGAGATGATCTTGGCGCAGTAGAAGACGCCGCTGAGGTTGACGTCAATGACCTGTTGCCACTGCTCGACGGTCATCTTTTTGAGGGTGCTGTCGCGGGTGATGCCGGCGTTGTTGATGAGGATGTCAATGCGTCCGAATTGGTCGAAGACGTTTTTTGCGGCAACTTCGACTTCCTGATAGTTTGCCGTGTTGACCTTTGCGAAGACGCCGCCGGTCTGCTGTGCCAGTTCCGTGCCTTTGACGTCGTTCAAGTCCCAAATAATCACCGTTGCGCCTTCCTGCGCAAACTTAACTGCTGTGGCAGCGCCAATGCCGGCGGCTCCGCCGGTGATGATGGCTATTTTATTCTCTAATCGCTTCATAAGTATGTGTTTTTAAATGAATTGCGTGTTGTTTTTTAATTTTGCCGCGCCGTCAATGCAACTTTTCCCTTCGGCGTCTGCGAGGGTGCATTTTATCAATGCCGTGTGTTTTTCGGTATTGACCTCCGTTACTTCAAACTTCGCCGTATAGGGTTGCTCCACAAATACCGGCGCCATAAACCGCATCTCCTGATAGAGATAGATGGTGCCTTCGCCCGGAAAAAGCGTCCCGAAGACTTTCGAGAAGACCGCGCCCGACAGAAATCCGTGTACTATCGGTCGTCCGAAAGGCGTCTTTGCGGCGTAATCCGCGTCTATGTGGATGGGATTGTTGTCGCCCGTTATCTTCGCAAAGGCTTCAACGTCAGATTGTTTAAACATCAACTCGTGTTGATAGGTATCGCCTGTTTTTATCATAATCCTAATAGTTTTTATTTTTGTTTACTACGGTGTGCAAAAATACATATTTTTTGGTTACTACGGTGTGCAAAAGCCAAAATTGTATGCGTTTGTCGGTAATCAAATAAATTTACTATCTTTGCATTTCGATAAACTCAATGTATCACAAAAAAAATAAGATTATGGCAACAACAAAGACATGGGGCGAAGAGGTCTATCCCCTGCTTTCGTGGTTTAAAGCCGACAAGGTGAAAAACGCCAAAGTGATGGTCGCCGGCGCCGGTGCGCTGGGCAATGAGGCTTTGAAAAACTTAGCGCTGTTCGGCGTTGGGAACATCGTGGTGATAGACTTCGACAAAATCGAATACAGCAACCTCACCCGTTCCGTCTTATTCCGTCCGGAAGACGCCGACAAGGGATTTTACAAAGCCGACATCGCCGCCAAACGGATCAAAGAGATCAACCCGACCATCAACGTACAATCCATTTGCGGCAATCTGGCTACCGACGTGGGGCTGGGAGTGTATCGCCGGATGGATGTCGTTTTAGGCTGTTTGGACAGTTTGATAGCGCGTCTGCTGCTCAACCGCCTCTGTTTCCGCGCAGGGAAACCATGGATTGACGGCGGCATCGGCGACTTAGAAGGCGAGGTGAACGGCTATCGCACCAACGTCAACTGCTTCGAATGTGCGCTCACCAAAGAGGAGGAGAGCGAACTGCAAGTCCGAATGTCGTGTGCCGGCATCACCCGCGATAACGAAAACGTCGGACGCGTTGCCACCACGCCGGTCATCGCCTCCATGATTGCCGCCATACAGGTACAGGAAGCGATGAAAATCATCCACGAGCAGACGCTCGACAACGGAACGTTCACCTCGCTCATCGGCAAAATGTTCCATTACGACGGAATGCACCCCGCCGTCGAAATCTACGACTCAGCCATCTATAAAACCGACTGCCTCTCGCACGAACAGTGGAACGACATCATAGAAATACCCAATCTGAGCGCCGATAACACCGTTGCACAAGCCCTGAGAATCATCAAAAAGGCATTGCAGGTCAAAGAGATAGAGATAACCCTGCGCAACGATAAATTTATTGACAAAATCGTTACCAAGTCCGACAACAAAAAGTTCTACCCCATGCTCCCCGACTCCAAGGTCCACCAATACATTGACGCCTCGATGGAACTCAAAGACATTTCATTCTTAGAAGGCGGACTCTACCAAAACGAATATAAGGATATTGACAAAACCTTCCCCTATCCCGACCTGACGCTGAAACAAATCGGCATCCCCTATCTCGACGTATTGCAGGTAATCACGGAAAAAGGATACGCCTACGTAGAACTGTCAGCCGATAAAAAACACTATAAAACCCTCTTCCCATCGTGAAATATTTGATAGAACAGATAGAAACTCCGGAGATCAAAGCGGAAACGCTGGTGGCACAAATGGACGTAAAAGAAAATTTGAACGTCCGGATGCGCGGCGTCTTCTCGCGCAACTATGGGGAAGACCTTATCGGCATCTCCCACGACCGAGATACAACCACCCTTTACCTCTCGCGCAATGGCGTTTTCCACATTCTGCCCGAAGGACTGTTCTTTGAAGAAAACCGCCTGAGAACAACGCGCAACGATTATTTTGAGGGAAAATACGATAAATTCAAAAAAGAGGCAGAGAAAGTCAAATCGTTTTTTCAAATCTTCGACACAGAGTATTTCAAACAAAGTTTCGACTTAGAACAAACACTGAACGCCATCACCGAACGCGGAAACACCGTGCTTATCAACCCATGTCTGAACAAACCGGAGATGGATACACGCAACGAATACCTCGAAAAATTAAAACCGCTACTCCCGTTTGTCAGCGAGTTGAGAGGCAACCTCGTCCTGCTGCCGAACCTGCTGAAAGAGACACTCTCCGTAGAAAAAGTGGAAATCATCAAGATAAAACCACTCTATGTGCACATTATCCTGCACAAAGCAGGTTTATCCAAAGAAGAGTTTTGGGAAATGGACAGAGACGTCGCCGAGTTTTTTGAATTTTTCTACCGGTGGTTCCTCCCTGCCGAAATGGAATATGAATATAAAATAAAGAGTTATAAAGAGCCGTTTACGTTAGGCAGTACATTAATATTGGATTATAATACCCGCTTATAATATGGAAAAACAGAGACGAATATATTGGGAAAAAGGGTTAGACATTACGCCCGACATCCTTATTGCGATGGACAATTATCACCTGTCGCAACAAAGCATCATTGCGCAGTTACACGCATTTCGCTCCTATGGCGTTTTGCCCGGCAGCGTGTGCAACATTGCCGCCCGCATCAACAATGATGACATTTTTATTGACGAACTCTATTGCACCGCCGTTACACAAACCGGTCATGTGATTGACATTCAAAACGATGTTACTTTCGAGCGACTAAGCCTGCGCGAACTCACCAATGAAGCGCATTACGTCGTGTTGCAGGTAAACCCTTTCCGTCCGGCATCCGCAGCAGAAGGGAGACCATACGCCCGGGCAACCTATCAGGTCGAAATCAAAAACGCACAGCAAAATATCGAAGACGGCATCCCCATCCTGAAAATCTACTATAACAAAAACAGCCGTTGCTGGGAAATAGAACGCACCTACGTCCTGCCGCATGTCTGCCTCTTCACCAGCGACATCTTCGGACAAAACTACTGCGACATCCAAGAAGAACTCGCCGCCATCCTCGACAAACTCTCCACCGACGAACCGGCTTGCTTTCAAGGAAAACTGTTGGAAATAGAGTTGAAAAACTACTCCCTGCAGGAATATCCCGCCGAACTGGCGCTGTTGCTGAAAAAAATCGTCGTCGTCTTTAAAATGCACCTCGAAAAAGTAAACAAGGCGGAGGAAACATTAGTGGCTGCTATTGAAAAGTTTACCCAAATGCCCTACAACCACAAAGACGCACAACCACTGCTGCAAATGGGAATAGACTGCCTCAGAGAGATTAATCAACAATTAGACGCAAAACCCATCCCCGTCGTCGTGAAAGAAGAACCCAAAATAGAAGAAGTATTAGCCGAAATATAAACATCATGAGCGGATTTAAACTACCTTTGGACTTTTCGAGCGCAAGCGCCAACAAAGGCTTTTATGAAAATAATCGCCGGATAGAGGACGCCGAAAATCCCGAAAAAAGCATCGGGAAATCAATCGCCGACTTCATCATCCTGTTGGTCGGCTCATCCAACGGCGATTTCAAACCCGACGTCCGCTTCGGATTTAACATGAAAAACTGCCGCTTCACCAACGCCGACTCGGAAGACAGAATCAACCACCGGAAAATCGAAGGCAAAAGCGATAACCTCAATAACTACGCCATTGACCTCAAAGACGCCATCAAACGCTTTGAACCCCGCCTGCAAAACCCAAGCGTGAAAATAGAATTTAACAAAAAACAGTCGGAAGTGGCAATCTTCATCACAGGATTGTTGGCAGAGACAAGAAAAGAGTATAAACAAGAGATTAAATTTCATATCTGGTAACCATGAAAACTTTCGAAGAATACTATAAAGAAGTAAAGAAAAACGCCATTGACCAATGGGCACAAGAGGGTCATACCACATTCAAAAACATGGAAAACGACCCCGTCATCAACCTGCTGCTGTCGGCGCTGTCGTATCAGGCATTTCATATTCAGAAAAACATAGAACAATATGAAGAAACCACCATTCGCAACTTCTGCGAACGCATCGTCCCGTTCCACCTCATCAAACCCACGCCCGCTTTCACCATCGTAGAGACCAAAATGGCGAAAACAGCCGGCGAATTAGCAGAAAAAATAATAGACGAAACGTGCCTGTTCGAATTTAAAAGATCGAAGTTCGTCCCGCTGTTGAAGACAAAAATCATCAATGCGGAACTCGAAAACGTAAACCAAGAGGGAAACACCATCTGGCTAACGCTGCAATGCACCAATCCGCCGGAAAACCTCTCCGGCTTCTCGTTCTACATAGATACGCCCGATACCGTCAACATCGAAACAATACGATGGAACGGGCACAACCTCCCACTGATAAAACCTTCACAATACAGTGAACTGCCTTTCGCAAAATGGTTTAATAACGCACACCTGTTTCTCAACCAAAACTATCACCTCTTCGGAACCTACGACTACTGGCAAGAAATATTTCTGACCAATACCGCCCAACTCTTCTATATCGGTCAATACGATACAAAACAGATCCCCCTGAGCGGACAAACAACCATCGAATTGGAACTCATCCTGAACTCCTACGACGAAATCGGCAATAAATTGAAAATCAACTGCATACCCATTGTCAATGTAGAGAAAAAAGAGACCATCCTCAACAACAGAAATCCGGTTCAGCAATTGTCGTCCGACAGCGGAGAGTTCCTGAACCTGCTCTACGATAAAGAAAATATCGAAGAATATACCAACTCCTTCTTCATCCGCCAGCACGGCGTCGAACGCTATAACCCCAAACAACTGTTAGAACAAATGCAGGAAATCCTCTACCGCTACTGCACCGACTACTACGCTTTCCAATCCATCAGCGAACTGAAAAACAGCGACAAACTGAAACAAATGCAGGAAATCATAAACGACATCTCCGGCATCATGGCAAAAGTTGACAATAACCGGATGAAAAATAACTATTACGCCGTCCTGAAAAAAAACGATACCGAAAATAAAAACCTGAACTTAGAATATCTGATCACCTCAGGAACCGCCGCCAACGGCATCCGAAAAGAGGAAAAAGCCGTCAAAGCGCCAAACTATTTAGACAAAAATAAAACTGTCCTGATCACCGAATCAAAAGGTGGGCGTAACGGCGTTAAAGATGAAAAACAAAAAGAAAATATCGCCAAATACTACTTCCAAACCAAAGACAGACTCATCACACAAGAAGATATAAGAACGTTCATCAGAACTTTCTGCTACGACAACAACAGCAAACTGAACGACGACATCGAAACCATCTCCATCGAACGCCAACACGACCAAATCACCATCACCATCAACCTGAACAGCGACAGCCCCCTGAAAAATACAGATAAGGCGACCTCGTTAGCAGAAACCCTGCAAACCAAAATCATGCTCAGATCCACAGGCATCATGCCGTTCCAAGTAACCATCCGATAATGAAAAAACATGCTCTCTTACTCTTCGTCCTCCTCGCAGGATGTTATGGCGCATATTCTCAAAACGAGAGCATGGTTGACAAAATCATTAATTGCTACGAAGCGTATTTCTCATTAGACAAACCGAGCATCCCCAAATCAAAAAAGGAAACACCCAAACCGAAAAATTTACCGCATCCTTCGGAAAGACTTGGAAATGCAACACCCCCCCTTTCGGGGAAGCATGGGGGAGCTACATCCCCCCCTTCGGGGGGGCTTGGGGAGGTATGTCCACCCGAACCCGCCGACTTCTACGAATTTTTCAAAACCAACTTCATTGACTTCGCCTCCCTGCGGGAACAAGAGGGCAAAGTTACATCCTTTTCGTTTAGCGACAACCTCTCCTCACCCCTGCAAACCCTCACCGTAACCGCCCCATACGGCGAAATTCGGAAAGACGAAACAGGCAAAAAACGCAAACACTTCGGCACCGATTTCCGACTGAAAATCGGCGATACCGTCTGCAGCGTCTTCTGCGGAAAAGTGCGCATCGCCAAATACGACAACGACTATGGATACGTCGTCGTCGTAAGACACTACAACGAAAGCGAAACAGTGTACGCCCACTTAGATAAAATATTGGTCGGCGTCAACCAGGAAGTAGAAGTCGGCGAACCCATCGGCTTAGGCGGAAACACCGGCAGATCCACCGGTCCGCACCTCCACTTCGAAATGCGCTACAAAGGATACCCCATCAACCCTATCGTGCAAGGCAATTTCCTGATGCGCGTGCCGACGGTGAATAAATGATGCGCGATGTGCGATTACCACTTCAAAAAACTGATACCATACATGGTCTATCCTTGCTCCTCTGCCCACCACTCCGACGACGAGTTAGCCGTTTCGTGCAGTACTAAATGGTGCAATTTAACGGATTTCGGCAATCTTTTTTCGATGCGTTGCGCAAAGTCAATGAGCATGTTTTCGCTGGTTGGCTGGTAGTCAACAAGGATGGTTTTTTTCCATAAGGCGGAGTTGGCGTCATGAGGGGGGATTTCGGTTTCTTGCTCTTTGTTCAACATCAGGGCATGGTCGCAATGGTCAACGATATCTTCTTTGACAATCTTTTTCAGATCGCTGAAATCCATCACCATGCCGTTTTTCGAATGTCCGGGCTGGCGCATCGGTTCGCCGACGACGGTAACCTCCAAGCGGTACGAATGTCCGTGCAGATGGGCGCACAAGCCGTCGTAATCTTTCAGGGCGTGCGCCATCTCGAAGTCAAACTTTTTGGTGAGCCGGATGATTGCCATTGTGTTATTTTTAGGGTGCAAAGGTATAATAATTTTTGCACACAGGGCAAACGCATTAAAATTCACCTGTTTTCCCTCACTTTTTCGTCAAATTTCTAATAATCAATTACTCTTATAAATACATGATTATCAGCAATTTATTTTAGTTTCACATTGATGTTTTTGCAGTTTTCCGCAGGGACGACACTTTAACGGCACGCGGTATCAAGGGTTTTAACCCGTTTTCTACCAAAAGGGATTGATTGCGTCCTTGCGGTAAAAAAAACTTCGTGTCTTCGTGCCGTCGTGTCTTCGTGTTGAAAATCAAAAAAAACGCTTATTTTTGCAACCATTTATGAGTCGAAAGATGAAATCCGGAAAATATTTGTTATTCACCATATTACAACTTATTGTAATACAAAATCTCTACGGCATCCGTGAAACGGAGCAGGATACTTTGCCGGTTGTTGCGCCTCTTTCCGTAGGTTTTACTTATCATTATGGCTATACGATAAACCACAACGCCGCCATGGCAGCGTTAAACACCAAACATTTCTCGACATATGAACTTTCGTTGCAGCGGCAAACTGTGGGAAAGTCGTATTGGGAACAAAAATGCAATTATCCTGCTTTCGGCGTTACTTTTATGTACAGCGAGTTGGCAAATCCGCAGCAGTTGGGGCGCATGTTCGGGCTGTATCCCTACGTGGATGCCGCCTTAGTTTCGTGGAGAAACAACAACAAGATATGTTTGACGCTTGGATTGGGAGTGGCTTATGGCACAAAGCCTTACGACCGGTTTGATAACTATAAAAACATCTCTTACGGCTCGCACCTCAACATGTTAGTTCGGCTGGGATTGAAAGGGAATGTGCGCATTTTTCCGAAAATGGAACTTTCGGGCGGCATTGATTTGATTCATATTTCAAACGGGACGACCAAAGAACCCAACTTCGGCTTGAACAATCCGTCGCTCTTTCTAGGATTGAACTACCAATTCAACGGCGTTCCCGGCGAAAAGATTATCCATCCGGACGAACCGCGTCCGAAATATCCCTACCGCTTTCAAATAGCGACTTACGGCGGATACAAGGATACGGATTTTATCAGCGGGACGCCCGTCTATTTTGTGGGCGATTTGCATGTTAATATGCTGAAACAGTACCGGTTTGCCCGCTCGTGGGGCGCAGGTCTTGAGTTGTATATGGACTATGCCAATGTGCAAATATTGAAAAACGAAGGGAAATTTTCGGGAAGCGCCATTTCGTATATGGTGCCGAGCGTCAAAGCCATTCATCAGTTTCATTTCAACCGTCTTAGCATTGGCACGGAATTGTGCTATATGGTTTATCATAAGGATGATAAGAAGAGCGATATACATGTCAATCTAACGGTAGGTTACGACGTCAACGATTGGTTGACGGCAGGAATGTCGTTGCGTGCCGGATTCTTCTTCGCCGATTATATTGGAATAGGTTTAGGTTTTAAAGTATGGAAAATAGGATGATTTTTATAGGTTTATGGGTTATACTGTTGTCGGTCGTCGGTTGCGACAAAGGACAACTTTTCGACTCCACCGGAGCGATAACCACCGAAATACGGGAAACGGGAGCGGTAACCAAAATTGCTGTATATGACAACATCAACCTGATTTTCACCAACCGCATGGATAGCGGCACGGTTATGGTTTCCGCCGGAGAAAATATTATCCGCAACATCACTACCGAGTTCAACGACAACACTTTAACCATCCGCAACAAAAACAAATATAATTGGACGCGCGACCTGAATCCCGACATCCGCGTCTATCTTCCCAACACCAACATTATAGACATCCGGCACGAATCTGTCGGCTCTATCAGTTGTGAATCAGCCTTAACAGGCGATGGTTTTGGAATGATCGTAGATTATGGAAACGGGATGATAGATTTGGAACTTTTTTACAATTATATAACAGTATATAACACAGCGGGCGGTATGACGGACGTTGTCTTGAAAGGACAGTGCTATACCTTGTGGCTTTATCACACCAACTACGCCCCCTGCGATTGCAGAAACTTGGATGCGCAAAGAGTCAAAGTCTCCGAAGACGGTATTCAGAATTGTTTTATCTCCGCGTCGGAGCAGTTAGAGCCAACCATCACAAACTACGGCAACATTTATTACTACGGGAATCCCGAAATAGTAAACCCTACCAACACCGGAAAAGGTAAATTGATTCAAATGACGGACGACTGAGTCGTTTTAAAAAAACATCTCTTCGTCATCGTGCGCTGCTTCCGCCTGCCTGAGTTGTTCTTGTCTCATTCGCTCAAAATCGTCGTCTGTGATTTCGTTATTTCTTCTTTTTTCAATCAGGTCAACGACCTCGTGGAAAGCATTTCCGAAATTTTCAAAATCTTCGGGATACAAAAACATTTTGTGTTTTTCAAAAGACATTCTGCCTCCGTGGTCAACGCGCTTTTTACTCTCTGTGATTATGAGGTAAAAATCGTTCGACCGCGTCTCTTTAATGTCAAAGAAATAGGTTCTTTTTCCTGCTTTTACGACCTTGGAGAACACATCTCCTCTAAAATCTCTGTTATCAAACTCGTCCATATCCGCTACATTAATTTGTTGGGTGCAAATGTAGAAAAAATTTTTTAATTTTTTGCGGCTGCCGTTATTAATTTTGTAGCGGTTTCGATGGCTTCTTGCATGGTTTGGTCGCCGCTGAGCATCAGGGCAAGTTCTTTTATCCGTTCTTCCGGCGACAAATAATGGACGGAAATGAGCGTTGACAGCGCTTCAGACGCTTTTTTGACGTATAAATGTTGGTCGGCGAATGCTGCGATGGTCGGCAAGTGGGTGATGACGATAATTTGTTTGGTTTTCGACATGTCTTTGAGCATTTCGCCCGCTTTGACGGCTACGGCTCCGGAAATACCGGCGTCAATTTCGTCGAAAACCATCGTCGGGAAGAGATGGGTATTGCCCATCAGGTTTTTCATGGAGAGCATGATTCGCGACAGTTCGCCTCCGCTTGCTACTGCGCGGAGGTCGCTCGGTTTCTGTCCTTTGTTGGCGGTGAAGAAGAAAGCGATTTTATCTAATCCGTACTCCGACGGGGCGTTCAGCGTTTCGTGTTGAATCAGAAATTGAGCGTCGGGCATGCCCAGCGTTTTCAGTAAAGAGGTCATGGTCTGTTCTATTTCCGGAAAAAGCGCTTTTCTGCTTTTTTGGATGTCTAAGGCTTTTTGTTGCCATAACGATTCATTTTCAACGATTTGACGTTGTAGTTCGGCAACGCTTTCCTCTAACTCGGCGGCGCCATCAACCTGAGTTTGGTAGGCGTGAATGAGTTGAAAAAGTTGTTCCGTATTCTGAACGTGATATTTAAACATCAGCCGGTTAATGCCGTCCAAACGTGTTTCTATCTGTTGAAGTTGCTCGGGGTTGCTGTTCAACTGTTCGTTGATATGTTGCGCATCGCCGGCAATGTCAGCCAGTTCGATGGAGGTGGAGTGCAGACGTTCAATAATCTGTGTCAGGGCGTCGTTGTTGATGGAAATTTTTTCGCCTTCGGATGTCATGCCTTTCAACATCTCAACGATGGAAGGCTCTTGTTCTTTGCACAGATAGTAAATCTTTTCAAGCCATGTCTTTACGGCGTCGGCGTTGCTCAAGAGTTGAAATTCCTGTTCCAATGTCTCTATCTCGCCCTGTTTGATGTTGGCTTCGGTGAGTTCTTGGAGCGCATGTTGACGAAAATCCTGCTCTCGCAGCGTTTCTTGCAGGCGTTCCATCTCTTCGGAGAGCGTGTGTTTTTGTTTTTTGATGGTCGTATAGAGGGTTTTCAGGATGGCGGCGTGTTGTTCCAATTTGCCGTATTGGTCTATCATCTGCAACTGCGTGAGCGGATTGTTGATGTTGAGCGTTTCGTGTTGGGAATGAATGTCAATCAGTTGTGTTCCAAGCATTTTGAGTTGGGCGTTGGAAACGGGCGTGTCGTTGATGAATGCGCGGGAACGGGTAGAATCCGGCACAATCTCACGCCTGATGATGGTTTCGGGGAGATAATCCAACTCCTGCTCTTCAAAAAAAGATTGCAACCGCAACTTCTCAATGTCGAAAACACCTTCGATGATGCACTTTTTCGCCGGATCGTAAAGCATCTTCGTATCCGCCTTTTCACCCAAAAGCAACATGATGGCGCCAATCAACACCGACTTTCCCGCTCCGGTCTCTCCTGTTATCAACGTAAATCCGCCGGAAAAATCAAGATTTAAATTGTTGATTAATAGGTAGTTGTTTATTTTTAATTCTTTAAGCATAATGACAAGGCAAATATACAAAATATAGATGATGTATCTAATTTCACAGATGATTTTTTTAAAATAACAAAGGAAAAACCACTTTCAATGATTTTCATTTTGGCGGTAAGTGGTATAAAATATATAGTTAGCGCCAAATCAAAACACAAATAAATCGTCTAAATTGACCTCGCTTTGTATGTTTCCCAAGTATGTATTATGTTTCATGCCGTAGGTTGTAATCATGGTCGTATGAACGGTTTTGCGTGTTTTTGTTTCGTTGGTGAATATGGCGTATCGTTTGCGAAGAAGTTCGTTGTACTCTTTTGTAATCGTGTATTCGTCTTTCGAATATTTCATTTCACAGAGGTTGATTATGGCGTCATTTCTATCAATTACGAGGTCTATCTGTGCTGTATTTTTTGCGTTTTCATCAACACTTCTCCAAGAAGAATAATTAGTAGATACACCCGAAATGCCGAGTTTGTTTTTTATTTGCGGAATGTGTAACAAACACACTTGTTCAAAGGCGTAGCCGCGCCAATTATTGTGCGTAGCCGTTCTAAAATTGTTAGTCCAAAAATGCTCATCATTATTATTTTTATTGTGAATGAAATTCAGATAAAACAATGAAAATAAGTCAATTAGTTGAAAAATTTTATCACGTTGTTTCTTGCCGAAAGCATAATAAGAGCGAATAAATCCACATTGTTCCAACTCTTCCAGCATCCTTGTAATTGAGCCTCCGTCAGCCAGATTCGACCAATCAACAATTTCGTCTCTTGTAAGCCCTTTTCGGATCTCCCCAAGTGCGATTACGAGTTTAATATACTTTTCGGAATGTTTGAATAATGAGTTGAAAATTTTGGTAAATTCGTCTTTTAGCGTGGAAGAATCTGTAAAAAACAGATTATCAATGTTTTGCGGCAATCCATTTGATTTATCCAAATGTTTCCAATAATAGGGTACTCCGCCCAAAATCATGTAATAATCAAGGATTTGACTGCGGTCAAGCAGCAGTTTTTGTTTGATGGCAAAATCCTCACACTCTTTCAATGAAAATGGCTGTAAAGCGATCTGACGCGTAATCCGATTATGCAAACCGCCACGATTTTTGATGATTTTATCAATCATCCAGGATGTTGAAGATCCGCAGACTATCAACAAAATATCCGGATTCGAAGAGGCATAACTGTTCCACCAATATTCAAACGCCTGAATGAAATTTGAACCCTTGGATGCAATCCATGGCATTTCATCTATGAAAATAACTTTTCTGCCGCGTTTCCGCGAGCGATTGATCTCTTTGCGCAACATTTCAAAGGCAATCGTCCAACTTTTAAGCGTTGGGATGGTCATATTAAAATAGTTTTGAAATGCGATTTGAAAATTCTCTAATTGCATTTTCATCGTCGCGTTTTCGCTTCCCGAAAAATAAAAAGTGAATTTGTTGTTGAAAAACTCTTTGATTAAGAATGTTTTCCCTACCCTGCGTCGTCCATATACAGCAACAAATTCGGGTTCGCCGGATGCTAATACCTTGTGCAACAGCGCTATTTCTTTTTTCCTGCCAACAATTTTATCCATAATAGTGATGATTTCAATTTGGCGGCAAAGGTATAAAAAATATTCGTTACCGCCAAATTGACTTTAGTTGTTTTGGCGGGAAATGTCATTTTTACTGAAAAAACAATAATGCCGCAAAAGGTAAACAAAAAAAACACTATCTTTGCCAACAAATCAATAAATAGTATAACTCATTAAATAACAATAACATGATTACCAATAATTTTTTAAACCGCCACGTCGGTCCCCGTGATGCAGAAGTGCAAGATATGTGTAAAACCATTGGCGTACAGTCGGTGGAGCAGTTGATTGATGAAACTGTCCCGAGCGCCATTCGATTAAAAAATCCACTACCCTTGCCGGAAGGCATCAACGAGTTGGAGATGCTTAACCGCATGAAGGCGTTGGCGTCAAAGAACCAAATATTCCGCACCTATACCGGCATGGGCTATTACGCCGCCATCATGCCGGGCGTCATCCAGCGCAACATTTTGGAAAATCCGGGCTGGTACACCTCCTACACGCCGTATCAGGCAGAGATTTCGCAAGGACGCTTAGAGGCGTTGCTGAACTTTCAAACCATGGTCTGCGACTTGACGGCTATGCCGCTCTCAAACTGTTCGCTGCTCGACGAAGGCACCGCTGCCGCCGAAGCCATGATCATGGCGTTCAACGCCCGTCCGCGTCAAGCCGTGAAAGAGGGCGTCAGAAAGTTCTTTGTGGCGGAGGATATTTTTCCTCAGACAAGAGCCGTCATGGAGACGCGGGCGTTGCCGCTGGGCATCGAACTCGTCTTCGGAAAAATCACAGAGACGACGTTAGACGGAACTTTTTACGGCGCGTTAGTTCAATATCCTTCGGGATTTGGAGCGGTTGAAGATTACCGCGCTTTCGTTACCGCGCTCCACGAAAAAAACATCCTATCCGTTGTTGCTACCGATTTGTTGAGTCTTGCCTTGCTCGTCCCTCCGGGGGAGTGGGGAGCCGATATTGTGGTCGGGAGCGCTCAGCGTTTCGGTTTGCCGTTGGCTTTCGGCGGTCCTCACACGGCTTATTTGGCTTCGACCGACGAGTTTAAACGTTTTATGCCGGGGCGCATCATCGGCGTTTCCAAAGACGCTCAGGGCAACCGCGCTCTGCGCATGTCGTTACAGACGCGCGAGCAGCATATCAAACGCGAAAAAGCCACCTCTAACATCTGCACGGCGCAGGCGCTGCTCTCCACCATGTCGGGTTTCTGGGCTGCCTATCACGGTCCCGAAGGGGTGAAAAAGATAGCGCGGCACATCAACATCCTCGCCGGCGTCTTATCCGGCGAAGCCGCAAAATATGGCTACAAAAACCTCAATCAACATTTTTTCGATACCGTAAAATTGGAAATCCCCGGCAGCGCCACGATGGAAAAAATCCGGTCGGCTGCCTTAGCGCAACAAATCAACTTCCGCTACATTGACGACAAAACCATCGGCGTCAGCATTGACGAAATCACCCAACTCTCCGACATCAACGACATCCTCAACATCCTGGCGACGGCGGCGGAAAAACCGTTTACCCCCTTTGTCTGCAACCCTGCGGAGTGTGCAAAAATCACCACCTTCCCACAAGAACTCGCCCGCACCTCTGCCTATCTAACACATCCCGTCTTCAACAGTTATCACAGCGAAACGGATATGATGCGTTACATGAAAAAGTTGGAAAACAGAGACTTATCGCTCAACCGCTCCATGATTCCCTTAGGATCCTGCACCATGAAACTGAACGCCGCTTCGGAGATGTTCGCCATGAGTTTTCCCGAATTTGCCTCCATCCATCCTTTTGTGCCGCAGGAACAGGCGGCAGGATATATAGAGATGATATGCGAGTTGGAAAAAGATTTAGCCGTCATTTCGGGATTTGCGGCAACTTCGCTGCAACCCAATTCAGGCGCATCGGGCGAATACACCGGCTTGTTGGCAATTCAATCCTGGCACAAGAACAACGGACAAGCGCATCGCAACATCTGTCTGATTCCTTCGTCGGCGCACGGCACCAATCCGGCATCCGCCAACATGGCAGGCATGGAGATTGTCATCGTCAACTGCGACGCACAGGGAAATATTGACCTCGCCGACCTGAAATCCAAAGCCGAACAACACAAAGACAACCTCTCCTGCCTGATGATCACCTATCCTTCGACGCACGGCGTCTTTGAGGAAAATGTCTTAGAAATAGTGAAAACCATCCACGACTGCGGCGGACAGGTCTATATGGACGGCGCCAACATGAATGCGCAAGTCGGTCTGACAAGTCCTGGATTTATCGGCGCCGACGTATGCCATCTGAACCTGCACAAGACTTTCAGCATTCCGCATGGCGGCGGCGGTCCCGGAGTAGGTCCTATCTGCGTTGCGAAACATTTGGAACCGTTTTTGCCGAGCAATCCCGTTGTAAAAGGCGGCGGCGAGAAGGCTATTCCTGCCATTGCGTCGGCATTGTACGGAAGTGCGCACGTCCTCACCATCTCATACGCCTACATCAAACTTTTAGGCGGCGACGGATTGACGGAAGCCACGAAAATGGCAATCCTCAACGCCAACTACCTCCGCGCCCGCCTGCAAAACGACTATAAAATTCTCTACGTAGGGAAAAAAGGTCATTGCGCCCACGAGATGATTTTGGACTGCAACGCTTTCCACCACACGGCAAATCTTCCCGTCATAGACTTGGCTAAACGTCTGATGGACTACGGGTTCCACGCTCCGACAGTGGCGTTTCCCGTTCATGGAACGTTGATGGTCGAACCTACCGAGAGCGAACCGCTATACGAATTAGACCGCTTAGCCGATGCACTCATCGCCATTCGACAAGAGATTAGAGATATCGAAGAGGGTCGCGCCGACAAAGAGAACAACCTCATCAAAAACGCACCCCACACAGCCGCGATGCTCTGCGCCGCCGACTGGACATATCCATACACCCGCGAAGAAGCCGCCTTCCCGAAAGGCGTCTCTAAGGAAGATAAATATTTCCCCGCCGTAACACGTATTGACGATGCTTTCGGCGACAGGAATCTGATGTGTACTTGCTCTTGAAGAGCGGAAGATGTGTTATCATTTATAATCATACTGAAGTCTGCTTAGTTCGCGTGCCTTTTTGCCTCTGCTTGTCCATCCGAAAGAGACACGGGTCAGTAACGCATTTCCCGAATCGTTGAAAGCGCTTCCCGACAGATAATGCACTACATTGTATTTTACCTGAACGCCTAAATATGTATTAGATTGGAAATGAAAACGATACCCCGCCCCAAAATTCAGATAATTGGACTCTATGGCAGGTATTTTCTTATCGCTGACTACGTTCAGGCTTTCATAACCAAAACCTCCGACACAAAGCAACTCATGTTGTCGTTTTCGCAATATGGATACTCCGATATCCACTCCCAAAAAATATCCCGAAAAGCGGTCTGCCTTGATAGGAGGGAGATCCTTATACTGAATCTCTGTTTCGGAAGTATGCACAAAGCGATAACCGACGCTTACATCAAAATTGAAACGGGCAACGCCGCCGCCAACACTATATCCTATTTCGGGATGCGGACCAAATTCGGACATTTTCCCAAAAGGAATCCACGCCCCGACCAAAACCGCAATATGGAAAAAACCGTTTATTTTAAGTTTATCCACTTCGGAAAAATATTCCTGCGCCAGCGTTGATTCATCAAATTCACGATTTTGGATGCGTTTGAAGAGTCTGTCGGGATTTTTCCCGTAAAATTCGCACCACGCGTATGATATTCCGGTTTTGGAGTAGCGGTTCATGATCGAGTCGGCAAGTTGTTGGGTGAAAATGTCAAATGCGTCTGTATCTTTCTTGGAATCAACGCTGTTTTCTTCTTCTTTCTCCTTGTAGTCCAATACATTTTCCAATATTCCGGCTTTTAATACCGCATCATTGTATCGTTTTTGGTCAATGGCACATAAAATACGCGCCCGTTGTATTTGTTCGATGTTTCCGCATTTTTCTTCCCAATAATCCATGATTATGGCGACAGAATCCATGTTGCCCGCTTTGTAATAATGGACAAACAGTGTCGCGCAATTTTCTGTAACGTCTTCGCAGGTCAGCACAAGGCGTTGATTCTCTTGCCCTTGAGAAAAAGACGCCCATAAACATAAGCCGATAAAAATAAAATGGATTTTTTTCATATTCATTCCTGTTTTTTTACAAATCTTTATACTTTAATTCATGCAATTTGTCGGGTTTATGCCAATCGTGAATCGTCCACCCCGTTTTGAGTTTCAGCGTAAAAGGAACGCCGTTATAATCCATACTGCCATTCAAAGTGTAATCCACAAAATGACATTTCGCCTGAAATCCCCAGTAAAAGGAGGCGTTGACGTGAAAGGTGTAGGCAGTTCCGAAAGCGATATTGTAAGTGTTGATGTTGACGGGTCCCAAACCTGCGACATTATCCCTTTGAAGTGCGTTAAATCCCTCATATCCGATGCCTCCCAAAACGGCAATCTTGTGCTTGGGCAGATACAGAAGGTCAAATCCGACATCAAACCCGACGTTAACGGCGGTAAAACGTTGACTTTGTTCCATCTCGTCGTATCGTTGTACATCGTACGGCTTGGGCGTTTGTAGAAATCGGAGGTTCACATTCATATCACAACCCCATCGCTTGTATTTGAATCCGACTATCAAACCCACTTCCGGATGTGTCCCGAAAGCCGTAAAACTTCCCGTAGGAATCCAACAGCCAGCCGTAAAACCCAAATGGTTATAACGCTTGGAACGCTCTTGTTCAACACTTTGAAAATACTCTTCCGTCAACTTGGAATCGGGATATTGATGCTTTTGAATGTAATAAAAGATGCTGTTATCGTCGAAACCATAAAAATCACACCACGCATATTCAATATCGTCTTCGAGAAAACGTGCCTTGTTTTTCTCCGCCAACTGACGGGTAAAGCGATTAAAGTCTGCTTGCAAATATGTCTCCGGCAAGGCATCTGTTTTGAGGCTTTTATAATCAAAGACCAAGTCCAAAATTCCGGATTCGATGACTGTATCGTTATAGACGTTGTTGTCTATGGCAAATAAAATTTTTGTCCTCTGCACCGCCTCCGTATTGCCGCATTTGCTCTCCCAAAATGCCAACAGCGCCGGAATGGAATCTTTGGCGCCCGATCGGTAATAATCCATAAACATCTGCATACTCTGCGCAGAGACATCCTCACATTTGAATTTGCTCCTGTTCATCGCCAACATCAAAGAATCCATCCCCCTCTGCGCAAAAACAGGGTGAAAACAGAGCGAAACAGCAATAAAACAGAGGTATTTCTTCATGGGGGCAAACGCATTAAAAATTCAGGGCAAAGGTAAGATTTTTTACTTGGCATCAATATATTTTATTTCATAGTATGCTGTGGAACTATCAGCGCTGTTACTTTTTGTTTCTGTTACCGTAAATTGTGTGGGATAATTTTTTTCATTATAGGTTTCATAATTATAGGTATAAATGGAGGATGAACCATTCTGTGTTTTTTCTATTTGTAGAGGATTATTTACTACGTGAAATGGATATCTGAATGTCGCATAATCAAACATTAAGAACCACTGGGGCATATTTATTCCGCTATAAATACCACTCTTATCTTCGTAAGTAATTGATGTTTCTCTTTCAAATTTATTCGAAACTTTTATAGCATTGTTTTTTGAATCATACGAGTACGTTGTAGATAACATACCACTTTCATAATCATTGATTAATAAATCATTTTGTAATTCATGTAATAACGAGTGAGGTGTTCCTCCGAAGTAAACTGTAACAAAATTCCCCGAATAGACAAAGGAAAGGCTGTTCCCTCCATTATATGTAATACTGGTCAATTTTCCGGATTTATCATAGGCATAATCCTGTACGGAATACAATGTGTCTCTATGATACCACTCTGCTTTAATAATACGGCTTTTATCGTTATACCAAAATTTAGTAACGTCATAGAGTCCATCATCATTACTATAAATGATTTCCGAAGGAAGCATGTTGTCGGTTTCAATGCCGCCGTCATCGTCATCGCTTTGTCTTTTGTCTTCGCATCCTGTGGTTAAAGCGACTATTGCGCTTGCCATAAAAATCAATAAAAAAACTTTGTTCATTGCTGTAATTTTGATGCAAAGATACGGTTTTTTTATCATTTTATTTTTTTACCGCTAATGCTAATTCAATATCAACAATATAATCACCATGCCTACCGCCATATCCACTAGAGAAAAATATGCGCGTTGCTTTTCCACATTTAGGACAATAAAAATCGAGAAACGAGTTGACTTTTAAATTATTTTGCTTAATATATTTATTAAAAACATCATCGTCTTTTGGAGTCAAGTTGCTAAAATTGGATAGTCTATGTTTTTTAAAATCCACATCTTTGAATTCTACCATATAACCACAAATACACTTATACGTCAATGGTTCAAAGACATGAGAATCATAAGCGGAACCATCATCAGGCATAAATCTTTCCCAATTTTGGGGTAAATGGGTAATATTAAAACATGATTCAATATCAATTAATTCTATCATAAATCATTTTTTACTGCTAAAACATTTACTAAATATTTCTTCATTAATGATTAAATTTATTTCGCCCGGTATTTCTTCCAAAGTCGTTTCATCATTTTTCCATGATAATGAATAAATGCAAAGGTCATCCAAAAATGCATATCGTTTGGCAAAAACATTCCAAACTCGATAAGTGCTGTCTAAATGAATCCAAAGCATTGGATAATATTTAGAAAAACGAACAGGTTTTGTATATGTCAGTGTTACTCGTTTTCCTCTTTGTATATCTTCTTCGTTACCTTCGCAGCAATAGTTCGTATCATTAAAAATACTGTCAACAATATGAACTATATCGGTACTTTCATCCACATCCATTTCTAAATTTGGTTTGGGATTTTTACAGTCCAAATTATGAAGTCCGGCTAATGTAGATATTTCATACGGTTTTCCTAAAATAGAAATCACTTCCTCTAATGTCATTCCCATTTTTATTTTCTTAATTTCAGTTCCTGTAATTCCGTTAGCAATGTTGGATCGGTATCCCAAAATATTGAATACTAAAACAAAGCATAGAATAATACTGATAATCAATAAATAAAAACATCTTGTCATGTCATATATCATTTAAAACTTGTGCAAAATTACGAAAAATTTTGGAAATAAGTTTTAGCCTTTTTTGGTGCAAATTGTCATTCCCTCAGAAAAAGTGTATCTTTGCAGCAAAAATCTCTTTACAAGAACATGAATTGGCTATCGCGCACCGAACTTTTGCTGGGGCAGGAAAATCTTGATAAACTGCGACGCTCATCCGTTTTGGTGATGGGCTTGGGCGGCGTGGGCGCTTACGCGGCGGAGTTGATTTGCCGTGCCGGAGTGGGAGCGATGACCATCGCCGATGGCGACGTCGTCCATCCGACCAACCGCAACCGCCAACTCCCCGCCTTGGTGAGCAATCAGGGCAAAAGCAAAGCAAAGGTGATGCAGGAACGGCTGTTGGACATCAATCCCGAACTGAAACTGACCGTTATCGAAGAATATGTCCGCGATGAGCGGATGTTGGAACTTTTGCGTTCTCAAAAGTTTGATTATGTGGTGGATGCCATTGACACCATCTCGCCGAAACTGTTTCTGATGATTCACTGTTTGGAGTTGGGTTATCCGATTGTCAGTTCTATGGGGGCGGGCGGAAAGACGGAGCCGCTGTCGGTGCGTTACGGCGACATCTCCGAATCGAAAGGCTGTCCTTTGGCGCGCGTCCTCCGAAAGAGATTGCATCGGAGAGGCATCTATACAGGCGTAAAAGCGGTTTGGTCGCCCGAAGAGATAGACCCCGCCGCCGTCGTCGTTACGGAGGGCGAGCAGAATAAAAAGTCCAACGTCGGCACGATTTCCTACATGCCGCCGCTGTTTGGCTGCGTGCTAGCGTCGGTGGTGGTGAGGGATATTTGCGGGTAATCAGAAAAAAGTTATATCTTTGCAATTTCATAATAGAGAGATACTTTTAAGATATAAACAAGATGGAAAACCAACAGTTAGAATGGAAAGAGACATGGCGAGATGAATATCTAAAATGGATATGTGGCTTTGCCAATGCGCAGGGTGGTACGTTTGTAATTGGAAAGAATGATAAAGGTGAAACCGTCGGCGTGAAAAATGCAGAGAAACTGTTGGAAGATTTACCTAATAAGATACGCTCTACCATGGGCGTTGTTGCCGATGTTAACCTACGCAAAGACAATGAATTGGATATTATAGAGATATTCGTTCCCGCATATCCTAATACTATCAGTTACCATGGTAAATATTACTTTCGCACCGGCAGTACGAATCAGGAATTGTCAGGTTATGCCCTTGATTCCTTGTTGTTTGAAAAATACGGACGCACTTATGATTCCATGCCGTTTCCGCATATTACACTCGGCGATTTTTG
The DNA here is from genome assembly GCA_009777825.1 of Bacteroidales bacterium. Classification (GTDB taxonomy): domain Bacteria; phylum Bacteroidota; class Bacteroidia; order Bacteroidales; family WRLA01; genus WRLA01. The sequence continues at coordinate 54,764 of WRLA01000002.1, read as the reverse complement.
GCACGACGCTTTTGACATTTTTAGGAAAAAAGCAGTGGCAAGCAAACGATTAACAACCGAAGATGTTTCGGTTTCCGATAAAGAATTGCTTCAATCTTTAAACCTTACGGCAAACGATTATCTTTCGCTTGCCGCCGTTCTCGTCTTTCACCAGACACCGCAACAATGGCGTTCGGGCGCGTATGTGAAAATTGGTTATTTCACTGATAATGCGGAAATTCTTTATCAAGACGAAATCAATGGCGCATTAGTCGGCATGGCTGACAAAGTTGTTGATACAATTTTCACCAAATACTTTATCGGGCGTATTCGTTACGAAGGAATACAACGCATTGACGATTACCCCATGCCTCGCACGGCTTTACGCGAAGCGGTAATGAATGCGCTTGTCCATCGCGACTACTCAACCGGCAGTCCCATCCAAATTCGCATATATGATAACCGTGTTACGATTGCCAATGACTGTCGTCTTCCCGAAGGTACAACCCTATCAGCGTTGATAAACGCACATAAATCCGTATCTATTAACCCATTAGTTGCAGGAGCAATGTTCCGTTCCGGACAAATCGAAGCATGGGGACGCGGAATTGAACGGGTCATTAAACTTTGTGTGGAAGATAATTTACAAGAGCCTGAATTTATTATCACCCCGCGAACATTTACGATATGTTTTCATATCCGAGAAAACAAAATAGATGAGATAGTGAATGACAATACTAGTGGGATAAATGGTGGAATAAATGGTGGAATAAATGGTGGAATAAAAGATATACAAATAAGAATAATAGAATTAATGGAAAAATTTCCAACTATTTCAGTGAAAGAAATTGAACAAGAAACCTTTGTTTCAAGACGTACTATAGAAAACAATATCAAATCATTAAAAGATAACGGCTTTATTGAAAGGGTAGGATCTAGAAAATCCGGTCATTGGAAAATAATCAAAAACACATTCTAATATAAATTCCCACGTGAAAAAATATCGCCTTCACATCGCCATCGTGTTGTTGACAGCCATCCTGTTCAACGTAGCGACGCTGTTTTTGCCGCCGAATTTTCGGGGGCTGTCGCTCTATAGTTTGCTGTTTGTCTTTGATACGCTGGTGTTGATGCCGTTTTTGCACACGCTTAACTCGTGGAGCAGTCGTTGGCGAAAAACGTTTCTCGTCGCTTATTGGGCGCCTTTTACTGCGCTTGTGGTCATCGTTTTAACTGCCATCTTTTTCCCTTTTCCCGACTGGACGACTTCGGTGAAAATAGCAGTCGCCACGCTGTTGTTTGCTTTGTATCTCTCTCATTTTCTGCTTTGCATGTTCTTGATTATTAACTGTTTAGTTCGTTTGTGGAGCAAAAATAAACGTGCGGCAGGCGTTGTGTTGGCTTTCGGAATTTCGGTGGCTACCGGTATGTTTGCGGTATGCCTTGCTGCGCCGTTTTTATGGACGGTTTCCCCGCAGGTAACGAAAGTAACCATCACATCCAACGATGTCCCGGCAGGTTTTTCGGGCTATCGGATTGTACACCTCTCCGACTTGCACTGCGACTATTTCCGCAACGAAAGACCTTTGCAAAGCATGGTGGATAGCGTCAACAGTTTAAATCCAGACCTGATTGTGATCACCGGCGACGTCGTTACGTTCAGAGCCGTCGAGATGAAACGGTTTTTGAATGTTTTACAGGGAATGAAGGCTACGGATGGGATTTACGTCGTCATGGGAAATCACGACTACGGCTCTTATTACAACAGATGGGAGTCCATGGCGCAAGTATTTCAAAATCAGGACGAACTGTTTGACTATTACCGGCAGTTGCGTTGGCAGTTGCTACGCAACGAGTCGGTGTATATCGAAAAAAACGGCGACACCATCGTCCTTGCCGGCACCGAAAATCAATGTATGGGAGAGACACACTATCCGTGTAAGGGCGACTTTCATCTTGCGCTGCAAGATGTTCCGGAGCGTTATCCCGTCGTCTTGATGACCCACGACCCCGTCTATTGGGACAGAGAAATCTCGAAAGACCCGCGTCCGGTGATGCTCACCCTCAGCGGACATTCGCACGGCATGCAAATAGGATACCGCTCGCCCTCTTCGCAATGGAGTCTGTTGGGCATTTTCAAAAAATACCGTATCGGATTATACAGGAAAAATGACCGTTTCCTCTACATTAACAGCGGCTTCGGCGTCGTCGGATTCCCCTTCAGGATAGGACTGCGACCGGAGATAACGGTGTTGACGCTGGAGTATTAATAATAATTCAGTTATTCAAAATTTCGTATCTTTGCAGCGTATTTAGAAATATTTTTAAAAGAAGATTGTTTGTATTTGTAATTTTTTGTTGCTTATGAACATAACACGAAAACTGCCCGTCGGCATACAGGATTTCGAGAAATTGCGTAATGAAAATTTTGTCTATGTAGATAAAACGCAGTATGTTTATCAGTTGGCACAACAGGGTGTACCTTATTTTCTTGGTCGTCCGCGCCGGTTCGGAAAGAGTTTATTTCTTTCCACTTTGAGATATTACTTTGAAGGGAAGAAAGATCTTTTTGAGGGATTGAAAATTGCTGAACTTGAAAAAGAATGGATAGAATACCCTGTTTTTTATTTGGATTTTAATAAATCGAGTTACGGCAATATGCGTTCTCTTGAGGTTGTAATTGATGATATTTTGCAAAAACATGAACAGCGATACGATGTTTCTTTTATTGCTGAAGAATTATCAGTAAGGTTTGCCAATGTTATAGCAGAAGCAAAAAAGAAAACAGGTTTGGGGGTTGTTGTACTCATTGATGAGTACGACAAAATGCTGATTAACACAATGGATAAACCTGAAATAAACAACCAAATGCGTGAATTTTTGAAAGGTTTTTACGGTGTTCTCAAAGCCGAAGACGCTAATTTGAAATTTGTTTTTCTCACCGGTGTAACAAAATTCTCAAAAGTCAGCGTATTCAGCGACTTAAACCATCTTACAGATATTAGTTTGGATAAACAATTTGCTGAAATTTGTGGAATTTCCGAAGCAGAATTATTACAAAATTTTCAACCTGAAATTCAGAAATTGGCAGAGGAAAATAATCTGACCTGCGAACAAGCGTTTGCAAAGTTGAAAAAACTTTATGACGGTTACCGGTTTGCCAAAGTGAGCGCAGACATTTACAATCCGTTTAGCGTATTAAATACTTTTGGAAATTTGGATTTTGGGTATTATTGGTTCGCTACCGGCACGCCGACATTTCTTGTAAAACACCTCGCAAATACGGGATTTGAGATACCAATACTTGAAAATAATGTTACTATTGATGCCCATTCACTGATGGATTACCGTGTGGAAAATGACGATTATATCCCTTTACTTTATCAAAGCGGATACTTGACAATTAAGGATTATGACATTGAATTAGACGAATATACGCTCGGTTTCCCAAACGAAGAGGTAAAATATGGTTTTCTTAACGAACTTTTACCACAATTCACACCTTCTTTTGGAACATCTTCTTCAAAATTTTCAACAACAGGGTTTATCAAACTTCTGCGTGTCGGTGATATTGAAGGCACGATGAAAATGTTACAGGCGTACTTTGCCACAATAGAATATGACGCAATTCCCCAAAAACTGCAAATAGAAAAATTTTATCAGTTTGTTTTCTGGCAACTTTTCACGCTTATGGGGCAATTCGTGCAAACCGAAGTTAAAAACAACAAAGGACGTGCCGATGCTGTAGTAAAAACCGCCGACCATATCTACGTTTTTGAATTCAAATTAAACTCCTCCCTCCCTTCCGGGAAGGGTCAGGGCAGGGTCGCCACTGCCGAAGACGCCCTCGCCCAAATCAACAGCAAAGATTACGCTATCCCATACACTGCCGACCATCGCAAAGTTGTGAAAATCGGCGTAGAGTTTTCGCAAAAAGAGAAAGGAATAAAACGGTGGGTGATAGCATAAAATATTTTTAAAAATTGCCATTGCATTTAAAAAAGTCGTATCTTTGCACCTCTCTTTTTAACAAGAAAGATTACGAAAATGACACACAGTTTGCACATCCGGAAAAACAACGTCGTTGCACATCAAGCAAATGTGCAGTCCGCGGCTGTGCGCGTCCGCGCTAAGTGTTTGACTATTAAGGAGTTTCCCCCCCCCCCCCAACTCTCTGACAATCAATGAGTTACAGTGTTTTGGGCTAATTTGTCTGAACTGTGATTTTAGTGTGATTGTAATGATTTCTGTGATTTATATAATGAACATGATAAAAACAACATAAAAATTTAGAAAATGCAAAGAAAATTAGTAATCACAGTATTAACCATGCTTTTCAGCGTGGCGAGCCTCTTGGCTCAGACAAGCGTTTGGGACGGCTCACAGTCGCCCTTCACCAACGGAACAGGAACACAGTCAGACCCTTATCTGATTGAAAGCGCCGCCAACCTGGCATATCTTGCGTCCGTAGTAAACAGTGGGACAAATACGCAGAACATCTACTACAGAACGACTGTTAATATTGACCTTAACAATCTTCAGTGGATACCCATAGGGGATGAGGGGTCTCATTTTAGCGGGAATCTTGATGGGAATAAGCACACTATCGCAAATCTGTATATCAATGGATATAGCGGGCATGGCGGTTTATTTGGAAGGATAAATGACGGCAGTGTGAAGAATGTGGGAATAGTGGGAAACAGTTCTATAGTATTAACAAAACGATCTGTGGGAGCAATCGTTGGATATTGTACAGGAAATGTTGAAATAAGTAATTGTTACAACACAGGTTCTATTTCTACTTACGGCGGCAGTAGCGTAGGTGGAATAGTTGGGTACTATAATGGGGAATATTGGGAGGGTAATACTTTAACAATCAGTAACTGTTATAACACCGGCAGCATTTCTACTTTCGATGGTAATGACAGTTATGGCGGAGACAGCCATTTGGGTGGAATTGTTGGAGCAACCGATGGAGGCTTTCTTAATATAATCAACTGTCATAATACCGGTACGCTAACATCAACAGGCGGAGACAACTGGAGAGCTGATCATTCCGGTGGAATCATTGCCCACATTACCAGTGTCTTAACAATACTTAATTGTTATAATACAGGCGCTATTATTGGGGAAGCCTGTCATGAGGCTGGAGGAATTGTCGGTGTTAGCGGCTATACAAACCCGTTAACAATCATCAATTGCTATAATACCGGTTCTGTTTCTATCGCTATGGGTGGCGGTGTTGGAGGCATCACGGGTGTTGCTCATTGTGCAGAAACAACAATATCTAATTGTTATAATGTCGGTGCTATTTCTTTTATAGGCGATCCCGGTTATTATCATGCCGGTGGGATTGTTGGGGCTAACGACGAACCAACTATTACCGTCACCAACTGCCACTATCTAAATACTTCTGCAAACAATCCCGGACATGGAACGCCACAAACAGAAACATTTATGAAAACACCGGAATTTGTAGATATTTTAGGAGATGCTTTCTTTATGGATACTGAGTTTACTAATCAGGGGTATCCTATTTTATTGGATAATGGCAGTGAATTTACTTGTGATGGCAGTGAAAACCCTTTTACTAACGGCGACGGGACACAATATAACCCATATCTTATTGAAAGTTTAGAACACTGGGAATATCTCAGATGTTTGGTAAACAACGGTGTAGGTGCCACAAACATAAACGGTAAACAAACCGTCGGAGCCAATACTTACTACAAACTCACCAAAGACATCGACTTTAACTCCATCCCGTGGACGCCCATAGGATATTACAACTCCGAAAGCGGCGGGTATTGTTTTGGCGGACATGTTGACGGTAACGGACACACTATCGCAAATCTGTATATCAACAGCAACACTTTGCAGCAAGCCGGACTTTTTGGAGTAATGAACGGCGGCAGTGTGAAAAATCTGGGAATTGTTAGAGGAAGTTCGATAACATTGGAAGGAAATAATCATTGGGGGTTTGATCATGGTGGCGCCGGAGCAATAATAGGATTTTGTATAGGAAATACGGAAATAAGTAATTGTTACAGCAATGCCACTATTTCCGCTAACTATTCCGGCGGAATAGTTGGTGGAATGGATAGAAATAATAGCACACTAACAATAAACAACTGTCACAATTCCGGTACAATTTCTGCCAATAATTGTGCCGGTGGAATTGTTGTAAATGAGAGTGGCAATAATACATTGGTTATAAATAATTGTTATAATACAGGCTCTATTTCCGGTGGTTATTTTACAAGTGGAATTGTGGGAGGAGAAAATAAAGGAAACTTAACAATAACCGGTTGTTATAACGCCGGTCCTGTTGTCGGAGATGGTTGGCTAATAGGCGGAATTTTAGGAAAAAATGATCATGACGGAATATTACAAATAACGAATTGTTATAATTTGGCTGCCATTAGTGGAGACACTAATGGAGGCATCCTTGGTGAAAACAAAGGCTCGGCAACGATAAGTTGTTGTTTTAATAGAGGTTCTATTTCTAATGGCGGTCGTATGGGTGGAATAGTTGGAAATAGTGAAAGTGGTACTTTAAACATAATCAATTGTTACAATACCGGTTCTGTTTCCGGACACGAAGCCGGCGGCATTGTCGGAATACTTTATGGAGGGAATACATTATTAACCATAACGAACTGTTATAATGCAGGTTCCATTTCGCCTGATTATTTTGATGAGCGTTCCGGTGGAATTATCGGGTACATCGAATCCCCATCTTCGCCTGTTGTAATAAACAATTGTCACTATCTAAACACCTCTACCGATAACCCCGGCGGCGGAACCCCGCAAACAGAACAATTCATGAAAACCGCCGCATTTGTAAATCTGCTGGGCGAAGCCTTTTTAATGGATGCGGAATACATGAACGAAGGCTACCCTGTTTTAGAGTGTACGAATGTGGTCAATATTACAGAAATCGGTAATAACAACCTAACCCTATACCCGAATCCGACAACAGGCACAGTGTATTTTGAAACCGAAAGCAATGTAAAAGTGTATAACCTGCAAGGCGTACTTTTACAGGAAACCTTTAATAATCAAATAGACCTGTCGGGTTATGCGCAAGGAATGTACTTCTTGCAGGTTGGCGATAAATTGTTCAAAATAGTCAAAAATTAGAAATCAAAATAGTAAAAGTAAAATAAATTTTATTCAATTAATATGTTAAATCAAATTTTAAAAGATGTTCAAAGTAAAATTAAATTTGAGGAAAGTGGCAACGATAATAGCCTGCCTCGCAGTAACAAGTATGATGTTTTCAGGTTGTAAAAAAGACAAACAAGAATCTGAAAATCCTGACTATGTTTTAATCAATGGCGTAAAATGGGCAACCCGTAATGTGGGTATGCCAGGTACTTTTGTGGAAAATCCCGAAGATTTTGGCGAGTATTACCAATGGAATAGAGAAACACCGGACTGGACGCCAGATTGGAACGGCTACGGTGCAGATACTTGGGAAATTGCCCATTGCCCATGCCCTGCAGGTTGGCGCGTACCCACAGAGTCCGAATTGAAAAAATTGGCAAATTCGGGTAGTTCTTGGGGAACATTGAATGGCATAGACGGACGTTTTTTTGGCAATGGAGAGCAAACCATCTTTCTCCCCGCTGCCGGTAAACGCGACTCGAACAAAGAGGGTGAAGGCAGCTATTGGAGTAGTAACATGGCTGGTACTGGTAACAATCGTGCGAAACACATGAGTTTCGACAAAAGTAACGGTGGTATTTGGTATGTCAACACCTACCGCTACACAGGTTGCTCAGTGCGTTGTGTCAAAGAATAAAATATCATTTAGTACTTAAAAAAGAAAATTTTATGTTAGGAAAAACGAAAAAGTATTTATGCTATGGAATGGCATTCGTTGTAATGCTCTCAACTGCATTTGTTGCCTGTAAAAAAGATAAAAAAGATGATGATAATAATAATGGAATTGTATACTACAATAATGACATTGAAGGTATTACAAAAGTAAAATCGCTATTAGTAGATGCAGATTGCGACAAAGGGATACTAATTAGTGGGGTCGTTACCAGTATTTACGGTACTAGACCCTACAGTGATACATTTTATTGCGATGGCTTTGGTGTAGATGCAACTAATGTGGATGAAGCTTTCCGAGAATTAGGAACATTGTCTTCGGCGGAATACCATAGAAACAATCAGATGGCAATTCTCGTATTTAAAAGCCAAGGAACATTTGGTGGTTATGGTAATTACTACATTGGTAATATCGAAGAAACCATTAGTTTTTATACAAAAAATGAACATTAATGAATTTGGGTGCATGACAAATTGTCGCAGGAGCAAAAATCTTGTTTGATATGCCTCCGAGGGAGATAATGTTGGTAGAAAACGGGGTGAAAGTCCGCTCGCGCCGATTTATAATCGGTGCGTCCTTTGCGTAAAATCTTTGCGTCTTTGCGTTTTTTTACCACAAAGATTCACCCCCCCTTGCGCTGCAAGATGTTCCGGAGCATCATCCCGTCGTCTTGATGACCCACGACCCCGTCTATTGGAACAAGGAAATCTCGAAAGACCCGCCCCCGGTGATGCCCACTCTCAGCGGACATTCGCACGGCTTACAAATAGGATAACGGCGCTGACGCTGGAAAATCAATAATTCAATCCAAAAGCCCATAAAGGGATAACATTTTTATAACCATATTCAATATCGTCTTTTACGATATAAGCGTTTTTGGTATCCTTTATCTGCTCCTGTGTCTTGTTTTTACCTCCTATTTCGAAAGTGTATTTACCTGTTTTGAAGTCGGCGACGGAAGATGACTTAACAGGGTTATTTACACGGATTTGGTTCAGAAAAAATGTTTCTCTGACATTCCCAATACTTGGTTCTTTTTCCGATAGATAATAAACCAAATTTGTATTGTCTAAATAAATCTTGTCAACCTTACCCAAACCGATAATTCCTGATGTTTGATCGCGCAAACGGGCAATAAGTCCGGCGTCTTCCATCAACGACGTATATTCTTCAAGTGAATTTCTGCTAATTTCCAATTTGGCGGCAATACTCGAAAAATTAGGTTTAAACGGAACGCTTTCTGCAATAACGAGCAATAAGCGTTTTAACTTTCTTGCCGTTGATACAGACAGATTTGCAAACTGCGGAATATCCATCTCTAATGTCAAATTTATAATCTGTCCCAGCCGAATATTAAAATTGTCTTCTGTTGCAAGCGGATAATAGCCTGTTTGTAAATATTCTTTGAACAAAGGAATTGGATGCTCAACTTTATCAAGCAACGAAACATGATGCCCGATTATATCTTCAAACGAATGAACAGGCACATCTATGTTGTGATAAAACAGCAAATATTCTCTGAACGAAAACCCTTGCATAGCGAACATCAATGCCCTGCGGCTCAAATCGGCTATACCTTTGCGAATATCAAGTATGGAAGAACCCGTAAAGACAACTTTCAGTTTGGGGTAAAAATCATAGATGTTTTTCAATTCAATAGACCAGTCTTTATATTTATGGATTTCATCTATAAAAATCTGCTTACCGCCCAACCTGTAAAAATCATCCGCCAAATCCGTCAATCTATGCGATGCAAAATAAATATCATCGGCAGAAACATACAGGAAATCACTGTCGTTTTGTTCTTTGATGTACTGCAGAAGCATCGTGGTTTTGCCAACGCCTCGCGGTCCCACAATTCCTACCATTCTACTGTTCCACGGTAATTTATCGAATATATATCTTTTGAAAGATAACGTCGTTGAAGCAAGTAGCGTGCGATGTTTTTGATATAAAGAGTCCATAATGATTTTTATTTTTGCACTGCAAAATTAGCAAAAAAAAACAATACTGCTCAATGAGAAGTGCATTTTTGCGTTTTTTTGTTTTTTACAGTTTGATATAGTACTTCCATTGCAATGAATTTTCGGCAAAGATACGACATTTTTCCCGTTTGAATACGAAATTTTTGTACATTTGCACCCCTCAATGATATTTATTATGCGCCCACCATTTCTCAAACAAGGCGACGAAGTAGCGATAGTCTCCCCCGCGGGGCGGACGGACGCCGCATTGATAGACGCCGGAATAGCCATCCTGCAATCGTGGGGACTGAAAGTAACGCCCATGCCGCATGTTTACGGCAGTTTTCACCAATATTCGGGCAGCGACTGGAACCGTATTGACGACCTTCAGGAAGCCATCAACAATCCACAGTACAAAGCCATTATCTGCACGCGCGGCGGATACGGCTGCTCCCGCATTGTGGACAGAGTGGATTTTTCGCCGTTGTCGGAACGTCCGAAGTGGTTGGTCGGCTTCTCCGATGTTACCGTTTTACATGCCCAACTGCACCGGATGCGCATCGAAAGCATTCACGGCGCCATGTTGAAAAACTTCCGGCACGGCGCAGAAACAGTCAAAGAGGCGCTCTTCGGAACGCTGACGGAACACCACATAGAGGGTCATCCGCTCAACCGAACCGGAAACGCCATCGGCGCCATCGTCGGCGGAAACCTGACGCTCGTCAACAACTTGCTCGGCTCTCCGTCCGACATCATCACCGTCGGGAAAATCCTCTTCATCGAAGACCTCAACGAACAACTTTACCACTTAGACCGACTGATGATACAGTTGAAACGGGCTAAAAAGTTGGAAAACCTTACGGGTCTCATCGTAGGACGCTTTCACGAGATGAAAGACTGCAATACGCCCTTTGGAAAAATCGTGGAAGAGATCATCTACGACGCCGTCGAGGAGTATCACTATCCCGTCTGTTTCAACTTCCCCGCCGGTCATGTTGAAGACAATCGCGCGTTTTATTTGGGCAGAAAATCAAAACTTACCGTCAATGTTACATCAGCAACACTATCTTTTTTATAACCGAAAATCATTGTTTCCATGAAAAAATCAATCATCTTTTTTGTCTTATTTTTACTTCTCCGCTGCGGTTTTTCGCAAACAACCGGCGAAAATGTGAAAATCATCTGTCCCGAAGACATTCCGGAATCCGAAACCGCCACCGTCGAGACCATCGCCGCCTACATCAACCAACATCACGAGACGGATAAGGAAAAAATCACCGCCATCTTTTGCTGGTTAGGACACAATATCGCTTACGACGTCGCCAAAGCATCCGATCTATCCCGTTCAACAACAGACTTTTACGATAAAGACGCAGCCATACGTCAGACCTTGAAGGTGAGAAGAGGCGTCTGTCAGGATTATGCGGAGTTGATGGAGGCGTTGTGTGAAAAATGCGGTATCAAGGTTCATCCTGCTTATGGCATTGTGAGGAAACAGAATCAAATCGGAGAGGCGCACGCCTGGATCATCGCGTGGATTGACCGGCAATGGCGCGTTTACGACCCGACCTGGGGCGCAGGATATGTCAACGACGACGTTTTTTACCAACGTTTCGACACCAAGTTCTACGACATGCCGCCCGACAGCGCCATAAAATCCCATCTGCCGCTCGACCCGATGTGGCAACTGCTGCAACATCCCATCTCCGTCGAATCGTTCTATCGTGGTGATTTTCAGCAACAACCGTCAACGCCGCCGTTTCATTTTTCCGACACCATCGCACTCTTTGAACGACAAGACAGCATCGAACAGTGCTACAACATCATCCGCCGCATCGAAGCCGGCGGCGTCTATAACCAAGCGACGGTGGACTATCTGACCTATCTGAAAAACATCATCGAAAATGACAAAGTCCGCTATTTCAACCAAGGCGTAAACGCCTTCAACGATGCTGTGGCGGCGTTAAATGAGTTTTCCTACTATTATAATACGCAATTTACTCCCGAAAAAAGCAGAAAGGAAGTCGAAAAAATGCTCTCCGATGCAGAATCCGGACTAACAACCGCCATGCAAAATTTCCAATCCATCAAAAACCCCTCAATCGCGATGTTTCAAAACATCAACGAACTGCTTTCCGGAATGAAAACCATGTCGCAACAACTTGCAGAACATAAAAAGTTCGTTGAAAAATATTTCGACGCACCTCCTGCTTCTCGGAAAATGCTTTTTTATCAACGATAAACCCTTATTTATATGAAACGAAAATTAATATTAACCCTTGCAGCGCTCTGTTTCGCCTTCGTAGGCGTTTTTGCGCAGACGGCTTCGCAAGATGATCTTTTAAAGATTTTGAAAAGTGAGATAGACCGCGGAATGGCGTTTTACCGGAAAGCCGAGGTTCCGGTTTATCTCATCAGTTATCGGGTGAACGAATTTGAGTCCTATAACATAGCGACTTCGTTCGGAACATTAACAACTTCCAATCCGAATACAGGGCGGGTTTTGACCATTCAGGTTCGTGTGGGCGATAAGGAGTTGGACAATTTTCACGAACTCAGGGACGATGCCTCGGCATACAGTACACACTATACGACAGTGAGTCTTCCGATGGAAAACGACCCGAAAGCCATTGCTATGGTTTTGTGGGAGGCTACCGAGAAAGAGTACCGCAGTGCAGCCTTGCGCTATGAAAAGGTAAAGGCTAACGTGGCGGTTAAGGTAGAAACCGAAGACAAAGCGCCGGATTATTCGGATGTAACGCCGGTGCAATACTACGAAAAACCGCTTAAAATATCGGATTTCAAATGGGATGTTCCGGCGTGGGAAGCGCGTTTAAAAAACTATTCGGCGCACTTTGCGGCGGAGAAAGACATTTTAGACGGCGCGTCCACCTTGCGTTTTTACATCGAAAGGAAGTATTTTGTGAACAGCGAAGGAACGTCCATCGTTCAAAACAGCGCCTCGTGCTACGTCTCACTTTCGGTAACGGCGCAGGCGGACGACGGCATGACGCTTCCGTTGCGTCAGTCGTATTTCGGACACAGCCCGCAAGATCTTCCGGACGACAATACCATGATGCGTGATGCACAAGAGATTGCCAAGACCGTGATAGCCATGAAGACGGCGCCCGTGGTGGACGCTTATGCCGGTCCGGCGATACTCTCTAACGATGTCGCCGGCGTCTTTTTCCATGAAATATTCGGACATAGAGTGGAAGGAACAAGCCTGAAAAGTGAACGAGACGGACAGACCTTTAAGGGAAAAGTGGGCGATGTGGTGTTGAACAAAGATTTTTCCGTGATTTTCGACCCGACCATCACCACTTATAAAGGCGCACCACTCAACGGAAGTTTTAAATATGACGATGAAGGCGTTAAGAGTGAAAGAGTTGTTGTTGTGGAAAAAGGCATTTTGAAGGATTTTCTGATGACCCGCACGCCGATTGACGGTTTCCCGAAGTCTAACGGACATGCACGGGCGCAGACCGGATACCAACCGGTTTCGCGCCAATCAAATTTAATCGTCGAAACCGAAAAACCCTACACCGATGCACAGTTGAGAGAGATGTTGATAGAAGAAATCAAAAAACAAGAGAAAGAATACGGTTACTTTTTTGCTAAAGTATCGGGCGGTTCCACTTCAATAGGGAGAATTAATGCCAATTCTTTTAATGTAACGCCTTTGGAGGTGTATCGCATCTTTGCAGACGGTCGTCCTGATGAGTTGGTGCGCGGCGTAACTTTGGTGGGTACGCCCTTAGCGATGGTTTCTCACATCGAAGCCGCAGGCGATACCTACGGAACGCGTGCCGGAAACTGCGGCGCCGCTTCCGGAATCATCCCCTACGGAGGCTGTTCTCCGGCTTTATTCGTAAAACAAATAGAGATACAGAAAAAAAGTAAATCCCAAAACCGCCCGCCGATTATAGAAAAACCGGTTTTGGAGTTGACCTCCGCTCCGGCAGAATCTTTTGAAGACGTCGCTTTCAAAGCCATGCAGGACGAGATGAACCGCAACATGGAAAATCTCAAATTGGATAAACTGCAATCACCCTATTACCTCTGTTATTTTATCACCGACGCCCAACTGTACAGCGTCAGCGCTAAACTTGGCGCTTTGGTGAAAACGATTGACAAGCCGCTGAGACAGCAGAACACTACGGCGCTGGTGGGCAGCCACCAAAGAAATAACCTTAATTTTGTCGGCAGCCAAAGCAGGAGTTCTTCTTTCCAAATACCGATGACTTTGGAAAATGACTACGACGCCATTCGCCGCACGCTTTGGGCGAACACAGACGCACAGTATAAAAGAGCCGCCGAGCAGTTTGAAGCCAAATTAGCCGCCATCAATCAGCAAAACATACCGGAAGAAGAGTTGAATTTGGCTGATCAGTCGTCCATTCCGCCTTTCGACAAAATCATCCCATCGCCGAACATCACCTTTGACAAAACCAAAATGGAGACTTTGACCAAAGATCTGTCCGCCCTCTTTTCCAATTATCCGCATCTCACCAATTCGGGCGTCAGAGCATATATCTATACCGCCGACGCCTTGTATCTCAACAGCGAAGGGATAAAATATAAAGTCCCGTTTTCTTTGATTTGCATCAGGGCTTATGCGGAAACTGTCGCCACCGACGGCGAGCCGTTGATGGATTATGTCAATCTCTATTTCAACACGCCGGAGCAAATACCGGCGTTGGAAGTTTTAAAACAGCAAGTCAATCAAATGGCAACTTTACTGACGCAGTTGCGCACCGCTCCAACAATACAGGAATCCTACACCGGACCGGTGATGTTTGAAGGCGAAGCCGTGGGAGAGATTGTCGCTCAATGCTTTGTGGATAATCCCAACGGACTTCTATCCGTGAGAAGGTCTATCCTCAGCACTCCGCAATCCGGACGCGCGCTCTCCAAAGAGAACAATTTGGAACAACTTACCGGTAAAAAAGTCATTTCGCGAGAACTTTCGGTGACAGCCGTCCACGACAAGAGCGCCTACAACGGAATCCCGCTCATCGGCTATTACGACGTTGATGCTCAAGGCGTTGTCCCTGCATCAAAAACGACGCTCATCGAACACGGCATCCTCAAAACAATGTTGACAGACCGAACGCCCACCTCACGAAATGAAACTTCTAACGGACACAGTATCTTCGCCATCTCCGACGGCACATTGACGAGAACGCTGGGATCCGGCGTCATCGAACTAACAAGCACAGAAACAAAAAGTTACGCAGAACTTAAAGAAGAACTGCTTGCCGCCGCCGAAGAAGAAAATTACGAATACGCCTACATCGTGCGCAAGATGGCGAATCCCATGGCAGGCGTTCCGGGACTGACGGCGTTTGTCTCCTCTTCAAACACCATTTCACGCCCGATATACATCTACAGAATATCCGTAAAAGACGGCGCGGAGGAGTTGGTTCGTTCTGCTAAAATAGCGGCTTTGCCGTTGAAGTCGTTCAAGAAAATTCTTGGCGTGGCAGATACCCAAGTGGTCTATAACACGCTTCAGAAAGGGAAACGAAGCAGTTATTCTCCTTCAAATTCCGGATTTTCTCTATCGGGCGCTCCGGCAAGTTTCATTGTGCCGCAAGCGATTTTTTTTGAAACGTTGGAGGTAGAAAAAGACAGAGATATCGCATTGAAAAAGGAACCGGTAGCGCCAAGTCCACTGCTGTCGGGGAAATAGACGGAAAATGTTTTCTGTGCGGGCAAAGGGACTCGAACCCCCACGCCTCTCGGCACTAGATCCTAAGTCTAGCGCGGCTACCAATTACGCCATGCCCGCAGGATGCAAAAGCGGGTGCAAAGGTACAAAAATTATTGAGAATGGAGTTGGAAATGCTCAATTCTCAATTAATTTTGTACCTTTGCAATCTTATTATACTATCAATAAATCAATGAATACCAACTACGACGAGCGTTTTTTAATCAGAGCCATCGAACTGGCGAACGACAACATAAGTCGGCAAACGGGCGGTCCTTTCGGAGCGGTAGTAGTAAAAGATGGGGAAGTCATCGCCGCGTCGGGCAACACGGTAACGTGCGACAATGACCCGACGGCTCATGCCGAGGTGAACGTCATCCGTGTGGCGTGCAAGGTTTTGAATCATTTTCAGTTGGATGGTTGTCAGTTATATACGAGTTGCGAGCCGTGTCCGATGTGTTTGGGCGCAATCTACTGGGCGCGTCCGGATGCGGTCTATTATGCCGCTACGCAGAAAGACGCTGCCCGCGGAGGCTTCGACGACGCCTTCATCTACCGCGAAATCAGCAAACCGGGCGAAGAACGGAAAATCCCTTTTATCGGGAAAATCCTGCCCGAAGGTGTACAGGTTTTTGAAAAATGGCTACAGGCAGAGAATAAAATTAATTACTAACATATTAAAAATCAAATAGAAATGGCATTAGAAATAACAGGAAGATTGATGCGCGTATTGGACATGCGCACAGGAATGGGCAGAGTTGGCGAATGGAAAGTTCAGGAATTCATCCTCGAACTCCCCGGACAGTATCCGCGACAGGTTTGTATCGCGCTCTGGGGCGAAAAAATCGAAGCGTTGAAGAATTTCAACATCGGCGACCAGATGAAGGCGTACATTGACATCGAATCGCGCGAGTTTAACGAGAAATGGTACACCAGCGTTAAGGCTTGGCAACTCGAAAAGGGCGAGGGCGCCGGTTTTCCCGCTCCGACCTCCGCTCCGGCAAGTAGCCTTCCTAACATTCCGCCTCCGGCTTCCCCCGCCGACATCCCGCCGGCTGAGGAGGAGATGGACGATTTACCGTTTTAAGAGGCGCTATTTCCCGGAACGCTTTTTCCGTTCCAAGTTCGCCGGTTCTAAGGAGAGTCCCTCTCCGCGCAACAGCGCCGCCACGCCGTCCGACTTCGGAACGGTGCGGCACGCCTCGCAATGACAATCGTCGGTATAACTTTCCGGCTCGGAATAGGTGGTGATGACGCCTTCAAAGTTGCGCAGCACCACTCTGTGCGGCGATTGGGAGATGATGTAAGTAGGCATGACGGGCGTTTTGCCCCCTCCGCCCGGCGCATCCACCACGAAAGTAGGAACGGCATAGCCGGAAGTATGCCCGCGCAAGTTTTCGATGATTTCGATACCTTTGGAAACAGGCGTGCGAAAATGCTCCAACCCCATCGAAAGGTCGCATTGGTAGATGTAGTAGGGACGAACACGTATTCTCACCAAATCGTGAACCAACTTTTTCATCACCGAGACGCAATCGTTCACACCTCGCAACAAAACCGACTGATTGCCAAGCGGAATCCCCGCATCCGCCATCTTGGCGCACGCCGCTATCGCTTCGGGCGTGATTTCGTTGGAGTGGTTAAAATGGGTATTGACCCAGATAGGATGATATTTTTTGAGCATGTTCACCAAGTCGTCGGTGATGCGCTGCGGACAAACAACGGGCGTGCGTGTCCCAATTCGGATAATTTCGACATGCCGAATGGCGCGCAAGCGTTGGATGATCTGTTCCAAACGACTATCGCTGACCAACAGCGCGTCGCCTCCCGAAAGCAGCACATCGCGCACCTGAGGCGTGCGTGCGATGTATTCGATGCCTTTTTCGATTCTCTCCGACGTGGATTCGCCATCGGTCTGTCCGGCAAAACGACGGCGCGTGCAGTGCCGACAATACATCGAACACATGTCGGTAATCAGAAACAGCACCCGGTCGGGATAGCGGTGCGTCAGACCCGGAACCGGAGCGTCTTCGTCTTCGTGCAACGGGTCTAACAGGTCGGCTGCCGACCGGTGTAACTCCGCTCCCGTCGGAATAGATTGCTTCCGGACAGGACAGTGCGGATTGGCGGTATCTATCAAACTCAGATAATAGGGCGTGATAGCCATCCGCAACGTCGTTAGCGACTTTTTCACTCCTTCTTCCTCTTCCGGCGTGAGTTGAATGTGTTTTTTCAGTTCGTCCAACGTCTCTATACGGTTTTTCACCTGCCACTTCCAGTCGTTCCACTCGGCGTCGGTAACGGTGGGGAACATAATTTTTCGATTATTTACTTGCATAATATATGATGTTTAATTTTTTGCAAATGTACGATAAAATTTGAAATCGGCTTTTTTCTTCGTATTTCAATTATTCAGTTATTCAAAAAAGATGTACCTTTGCAGGATAATTTCAAAAACATAAAAATTATGACAGTAGTAAGCAGTAGAGAGTTTGTAACCGAACAGGACAGATATTTTGATATGGCGATGAATGAACAGGTATTCGTTCAAAGAGGGGACAACATGTTTGTTTTTGCATGTACAAATGGATATGCAGAGCCGGATATGATTTTTGAGCCGGACGAAGATTTTTACAGATCTATCTCAATGGAAGAAGTCCGGGAAAAATTACACAAAGTTATAGATAAATTGTATGCGACGACATGAAAATAATTGTAACTTCTAAGGTATATGAGTATCTGGAAAATCTTGTAATCATTCTCTACGAAAATGAATATTTCGGATTTAAGGATTCAGCAAAAAAATACGTTGATGACTTGTACGATGACATCATAACGAACCTGCCTGCCCACACAAAAAAACCTGCCCCCAGATATTTTGACAAATACGGAAAGGGCTTGTATTATGCAACTTTCAAAAAAAACAAAAATACACAATGGTATGCCTTTTTCAGAATATACGAGGAAAGAGGAGAACTGATTTACCAAATACGCTACATCACCAATAACCATACCGTCGCACAATATCTTTAATTTTTTTTTGCAATTAAAAAAAATTTCGTACATTTGCACCGATTTTTTTACGTAACATTTACGCAGATGAATAACTACTCATACACAGGGACATCAATTGCAGCACAAAGTTCGTGCAACAGTTTGGCTATGTGTATGCCGAGACACGCTAAGTCCTTGATTTTCAGGCATTTACCCCCCCCCACCCCCCAACTCTCTGACAATCAACGAGTTACAGAGTCCGGGTTTCTTTTTCAGCACAGAGGCACAGAGAACACAAAGTTACACAGAGAAAGTCTTGTGTCTCACAGTCTTGTGTCTCACAGTCTTGTGTCTCACAGTCTTGTGTCTCCCAATCTCACATCTAAATTTAAACACTTTACATATTTATTAACTTAAATTTTTTTTTATTATGGTAAAATTTATTACAAAATCAGTTTGCATGGCGTTGATAGCAATGCTGTGCGTAAGTACTTTAAGCGCTCAAACAGAAAGAAGTGCGCCTAAAGGAATGCAACAACCTTCTATTCAAACCGGCACTAACGCCAGTTTGTTTACAGACAACGCTTTCGCTCCGGTTAGAGGATCGGATAGCGAAACGATTTCAACCACAGGTTCAGGACCTACATGGAAAGGCACCGTAGCCAACCCATTAGCCCAACAAGTTGGTAATGCCGGCGCGGTTCAATGCCTTGACTACATTGAAGGCGTGTATTATGGGGTAAGATGGTCAAGCGGCAACCAATTTGGAACCGTTGACCCAACCACAGGTGCATGGACAAGCATTAAAACCGGTTTCCAAGCCCAAGGATCTGATGGCGCCAGTATCTGCTACAACCCTGTTAACGGACTAACGTATGTATTTCCATGGACAGGAAGCGACTCCGAAGCCCCCAGATTCGGAACTGTGGATTTGGCAACAGGAGATTTTACAACTATCGCTACATGGGGCTATGATGGCGCAAAAACCTATTACGCGGCTATTGACGAAGACGGAACATGCTACGCACTAGAAAACCTGACTACGAATTTTGGAACCATTGATTTGGCTACCGGTAATTTTACTGTCATAACAACAAATCTTCCGGGTACAGTAAACTATATTCAAGATATAAGTTTTGACCGTGAAACAGGCGAACTTTACTGGATAGCCCAAACCGATGCAGTAAATGCTTACTTTAAAATTGATAAAGCAACGGGAGCGACAACAAACATAGGCGGAAACAGTCAAAATCCACAAGGTTTTGCCATCAACACATGGTTTGGCTCCGGCGGCGACGACTGCCCCGCCGTTACCGACGTAACCGCCGACGTTTACGAAGCCACCAAGGTTAAAGTAACCTGGACAGCCCCCTCAAAAGCCTTAACCGGCTACAAAATCTATCAGGACGGCACGGAAAAGGCTACCGTAGCCGAAGGCGTTACCGAATGGATCTCCGACGCCTTGGCAAACGGAACCTATACCTTTGCCGTAGCCGCTACCTTCGACGATGGCTGCACACCGGTAAAAGTTGCGGCAGCGCCCGTGGAAATCAAAACTTGCAACGGAAAAGTCTCCAACTTGGACGTTAAGTATGAAACGGATTGCAGCAAGGCAACCCTCACCTGGGACGCACCGGCGAAGAGCAGAGAGTATGAAGGGTGGATGAAATGGTGCGTTAACGACGAGATTACCGGTAGAGTTGGTTGGTCATCAAGTTCAGGAAATGACATGATTGCAGCCATACGGTTCACTCCGGCCGATTTGGCAAATTTGGGAATTGAGAGCGGACAAGCCATTAACAAAGTATCCTTAGGCTTGGGAACAGAACTCTCGGCTATTACTACCATGGAAATCAGAATATGGGAAGGCGGCAGTTCTATTACAGATCCGGGCACACTGGTATATACCTTTCCTATCGCAGGTCCTTTCGGCTCTTATCCTGAAAGCACCATGGCTGAATTTGATATTGACGAATATACGATTGACGTATCAAAAGAACTCCGAATCGGATGGCGCGTTGTTAATACGGTAGGGTATCCATTTGGTAGAGACGCTGGTCCGAATGTGGCAGGCAAGGGAATACTTATCTATTGTGCCGATTCACCTATTAGCGGATGGGCAGATACTTATTCATTACTTGGTCTGGACGCTAACTGGTCGCTTAAAGCTTGGGTTACCGAAGGCAGTGGTCCTCCGCCGGATGCTGAGTACAACATTTACCGCGACGCCATCCAAATCGGCGGTCCCACCAAAGAAACCACCTTTGAAGATACAGAGTTCAATCCGGAACAACCGTACACTTGGAGCGTAGCCGTAGCCTGCCTCAACGGCGGCGATGGCGAATGGGTGGATGTGGAAAAAGATGCTTGTATAGATAATCCTCCTGATCCCTGCGACCCCATAACCGGCGGAACAGCAGCAGTAGTTTGTGACGAAGCCGTTATCACATGGACAGCCGTAACCGGCGCCGTAGGATACAAAGTCTCAAAAGACGGCGCTACAACCACCGTTACCGAGCCTGCCTACACCGAAACCGGCGAATTTGAAGATGGCGTTTCCTACACATGGACAGTCGTAACCGTTTGCGACGAAGACGAATCGGATCCGGTAGAAATCACCGGCGTAGCCGACTGCTCAACTCCCGGCATCCCCGAACTCGCCAACAGTGTTTCCATCTATCCGAATCCGGCTAATACCACGGTAACCATCTCGGCGCTGAACTTCGCCAAAGTGGAAATCTATAACACCGTCGGACAACTGATAGAGACAAGAACCGACCAATCCGTTGAAGTATCCTCCTACAACACAGGTGTTTACTTCTTCAAGGTTTATGACGTCTATAACAACAGCGTTACCAAACGGGTGATGGTGGCGAAGTAGAAGATTAATGTTAATATTAATATAAATAAGAAGGAAAGCCGCCCGGAAGGGTGGCTTTTTTGATTGGGATGGCACTTCGTGCTTTTTCAACACGAAGACACGACGGCACAAAGACACGAAGTTTTTTTCACCGCAAGGACGCAAAGGATAACCGCAAAGGTCACAAAAATCAAAAAAAGATGTATCTTTGCAGAGTGATATTACAAAATATAAAGATATGGCAAAAACCGTTTACCCTTTTCTGATACTCTGTTTCAGTTTTCTACTATATTCACAATCAATAAATTTCAAACTCACCATGTTTGATGATGATTCCTTATTATTGTCAAATCAGGAGTTTTTTACCGAAGACGGCAGCCTCTCGACAATATTTACTACGGACGCTTTCATGGAAAACGACAAAACATTTTACCGTCCTCTACAAAATATGTCATTTCTGATTGACGTCAAGTTATCCGGTGGAATGAATGTATGGATGTTTCATCTTACCAATGTTTTATTATTTAGTATTATCGCCTTTTTGTTTTACTTTCTATTATTGAGGTTTAACATTTCTCGTGTTTATGCTTTTATCGGCACACTTCTTTATGCGTCTCATCCTCTTTTTGTTTCGGCTGTTGCCTGGATACCCTCGCGAGGGGATTTGTTGCTGACGCTATTTTCTATCGCTGCTTTTATCTTTTGGATACGTTTCATAGACAATAAAAAATATCATTTTTTGATTTTGACGTGGCTCTTTTTCACCTTGGCTCTTTTTTCCAAAGAAACTGCGGCTTTCTTACCGTTAGTACTATTACTACATTTCCTGATTTTTACTCCAAAACCCAAGATTGACTTTAAAATGATATTGCTTGGCTTTCTCATGCTATGTACGGCGCTGGTTTGGCTTTTCCTAAGAAATCTGAGCGTTGCGGGTTCGGACCTCAACTTAACCGCTCTCGACTTTTTCCGAAACATGCTTACCATTCCCGTATCATTAGCCATGTTTGTTGTACCGTATAGTTTCTCAACCGTGCCGGAATTTACGCTAACCAACGTGCTTATCGGTTGTGTTCTCATCATCTTACTCATTGTGTTTAGTGTAAAAAGCAAATCGCAGCCGGGCAAACAAAAAATATTTTATCTGTTGTGGTTCTTACTTTTACTTATTCCAACGTTTTTTGCTAAAACGAAGGAATGGGATTATTTGGAGCATCGGTTGCTATTACCGCTCGCCGGCATTTTGATGTTAGTACTGTTACACATTCAAAACAAAAACAAAGTCAAAGTTACTTCCGTTATGGTAGCGCTCATAGTAGTTTTCTCGGTTGTAACTGTTTTTAAAACAAAGGGATATGAAAATCCCGTTTCATTTTATGAAGCCGTGAAGCATAATAAAAACAAACCCGAAGTGTATTATTTCTTAAAGGGGAACGTTGAGCAGGTTTCAGAGAACTTAGACGCAGCGTTAAGGTCATATAATGCAGCCATCAAATACGACCCCAATCATCGTAAAGCACTCAACAACAGGGGTATTATCAAGCAGGAGCGCGGCGATTTTGAAGGCGCCCTTGCCGATTATAATAAAGCGATTGATTTGGGAATGAAAAACTTTCATATTTTCAAAAACAGAGCAACCGTGAAGATGACACTGGAAGATTACACCGGCGCGATCAAGGATTATGGAACAGCCCTTGAGTATGAATTTCATGCCGAAATATTGTATCGCAGAGGACAGGCATATTTAATGTCGGACGATGATGAAAACGCTTTGGAAGATTTGGATAAATATGCTTTGGAAGGCACTGTCGATCCTGAAATTTTTACCACACTCGGCATTAGTTTCGGACAAAAAAATCAATTCGAACAATCCCTGTACTGCTTTACAAAAGCCATTGAGACGGACTCAACCTATACCCCTGCATTTTTCAACAGAGCCTTCGCAAAATATATCTCCGCAGACTATTCGGGCGCGCTTGCCGACTGTGATAAATTACTATCCATAGACAGCCTCTATTCTAAAGCGAATGTACTGAAAGCAACCCTGCAACAAATAATAAATTCACAAAAAAATGAATCAAAAGAATGATTAATGGGAAAAAAGTAATCGTAGTGCTGCCTGCATACAATGCCGAACGGACTTTGGAAAAAACTTATAACGAAATAGATTTCAATATCGTAGATGATGTGATATTAGTAGATGACCACAGTACGGATGCCACCGTCAAAAAAGCCGCTGAAATAGGAATAAATCACATTTTTATCCACGATAAAAACAAAGGATACGGCGGAAATCAAAAAACGTGCTACAATAACGCGCTATCCATGAATGCCGACATTGTTATCATGCTCCATCCCGATTACCAATATACGCCTTTATTAATCCAATCTATGGCTTACATCATTGCAAACGAGCTTTATCCGGTCGTGCTCGGCAGTAGAATTTTGGGACGCGGTGCGTTAAAAGGAGGCATGCCTTATTATAAGTATGTGTTTAATAGAATATTAACATTGATTCAAAATATCCTGATGAAACAAAAACTATCCGAGTATCATACGGGATACCGGGCATTTTCGGCAGAAGTGCTTAAAAATATCAACTATAATCATAATTCCGATGATTATGTTTTTGACAACCAAATGATTGCCCAAATATTTTATGCCGGCTACGAAATTGCCGAAATCACCTGCCCTACAACATATTCCAAAGAATCATCATCCATAAACTTTAGACGAAGTGTGAAATATGGCTTTGGCGTATTAGCCACCTCGTTTTTGTACTTTTTTAATAAGATAAAAGTGGTGAAATCAGATATCTTCCGATAGCGTTACTAAACGGGTGATGGTGGCGAAGTAGAAGATTAATGTTAACTAATATAAATAAGAAGGAAAGCCGCCCGGAAGGGTGGCTTTTTTGATTTGAGGGGGGACGAGCAGATTCGTGGTTGACGTCATTCCGAATGAAACGTAGCGAAAAGAGAAATCCCATGCTTTTTCCGCAACCATTCGCCGTCATTGACTTTGTCTTCCTCCTTCGCGTCTTGGCAATTCGAGCAAGCTCGATTGCGCTCGACTTGGCGTCGGTTGCGAGCTGCCTTTAGCCGCGAGTGAAGCGTGGCGGGAAGCAATCCAATGGTTTCTAATTCTCTGGATTGCTTCACTTCGTTCGCAATGACGGGATGCGACAATTTGAAATGCACCCCCTCCGGAAAGTGGTGGTGAAATAAAGAAAATTTTTCTATCTTTGCAGCCCAAGTTATGGTATAACAAATGATAACGCTGATTGATAGTTTATCTCTGCATATCAACGATGTAGAGCGTGTTTTGTTCGGAAATGAACGTGTTGCCTTATCGCCGGATACGGAATCGAAGATAGGGCATTGTTTCGATTTTCTGAAGCAGTTTGTCTCCGATAAGATTATTTACGGCATCAATACCGGATTCGGTCCGATGGCGCAATACCGTATTGACGATAAGTCGCTTACGGAACTCCAATATAATATTATAAGAAGTCATTCTACGGGCGCGGGTAATCCGTTGCCCGACTTGTACGTCCGGGCGGCGATGTTGGCGCGATTGGGGACTTTTGTGCAGGCGAAGTCGGGCGTTCATCCCGATTTGGTGCGTCTTTTGGTTGAATTTATCAACAGAGGCATTTACCCGCTCATTCCCGAACACGGCGGCGTGGGCGCCAGCGGCGATTTAGTGCAGTTGGCACACATTGCGCTGACTCTGATTGGAGAAGGAGAGGTGCATCACAACGGAGCATGGAAAAGCGCCAAAGAGGTGTTTGAAGCAGAAAAACTGCAACCTTTCGCCATCCACCTCCGCGAAGGCTTGGCAATAACGAACGGAACTTCCGTGATGACGGGCATCGGTTTGGTAAACCTAATCTACGCCAAACGACTACTCGACTGGTCTATTGCCGCCTCCGTCATCATGAACGAGATAGCCTCTTCTTACGATGATTTCTTGTCGGAAACGCTGAATGACGCCAAACACCACGAGGGACAATCCGAAATAGCGCGTATCATGCGCGAAGTCTCTGCCGGAAGCCAATCTATCCGCAGCCGTGAAAACGAGTTGTACAACGGCAAACACAACGGGAGCAAGAAACTTGACCATAAAGTCCAGCCATATTACTCTTTACGCTGCGTGCCGCAAATTTTGGGACCGGTGTTCGATACGTTGAAAAATGCCATAGACGTTTTAGTGAGCGAGTTAAATGCGGTCTGCGACAATCCGGTGGTTGACCCCGAAACACAAAATGTGTATCACGGAGGAAACTTCCATGGCGATTACGTCTCGTTTGAGATGGACAAAGTCAAAATCGCCATCACGAAACTGACCATGTTGGCTGAACGGCAACTGAATTACCTCTTTCACGACCGTATCAACGAGATTTTGCCGCCGTTTGTCAATCTGGGCGTCTTGGGACTGAACTACGGCTTGCAGGCGGCACAGTTCACGGCAACTTCTACGACTGCCGAGTGTCAAATGCTATCCAATCCGATGTATGTACACAGCATTCCCAATAACAATGATAATCAGGACATTGTCAGCATGGGAACCAATTCGGCGCTGATGGCGAAAACGGTGATAGAAAATTCGTATCAGGTGATGTCCATCCATTTTATGGCATTAGTGCAAGCCGTTGACTGCTTAAAAATACAAGACAAACTCTCCCAACAAACCCGCGCCCTGTACGACGAAATCCGAGATTTCTTCCCCGTCTTTTCCGACGACACGCCAAAATATAAGGAAATCGCGCAGATGAAGCACTTTTTGATGAATAAAAAACTTAATTACTGTAACTTATGAAATACTCATTGATAACAGGCGGTTCGCGAGGCATCGGCAGGGCGATATGTTTGAAGTTGTCCGAGATGGGGTATCCCGTCATCATTAACTACGCTGCGAATAAAGATGCCGCCATGGAGACAAAACGGCTCGTAGAGGAAAACGGCGGAACAGCCGAATTCATGCCGTTCGACGTCGGCTCAATGGAAGAAGTTAACAATGCGTTGAACGACTGGGTGGAGAAACATCCCGACGACTATATCGCGGTTTTGGTGAACAACGCCGGCATCCGGAAAGACAATCTGATGTTTTGGATGTCGGACGACGAATGGCACAACGTGCTGGATACCAGCCTGAACGGCGCCTTTTACACCACCCGCGCCTTAGTGAAATACATGATGAACAAGAAGTTCGGACGGGTGATAAACATCGTATCTATTTCGGGCGTCAACGGAATGGCAGGACAGACCAACTACGCAGCAGCCAAAGCGGGCGTCATCGGCATGACCAAAGCGCTCGCCCTCGAAGCCGCCAAAAAACAGGTAACCGTCAACGCCGTCGCCCCCGGATTCATCGAAACCGACATGACCAAAGACCTCAACCAGGACGAACTGAAAAAAATCGTCCCCGCCAACCGCTTCGGCAAAGCCGAAGAAGTGGCGGATTTGGTGGGATTCCTGGCTTCGGAAAAGGCTGGGTACGTTACGGGACAGGTGGTGGCGATTTCGGGAGGGCTATAATTGTCTGAACTGTGATTTTAATGTGATTAAAATGATGAACATGATATTATGTGGATAAAAATGGATAAAAGGATAATAATTAGGTAAAAAACTCTGTGAAACTCAGTGTCCTCTGCGCCTCTGTGCTGAATAAAAAATTCTCAACACAGAGACACAAAGTTCACAGAGTTGCACAGAGAAAAATAGAAATCAAATAAATCACAGTTCAGACGAATGAATAAAAGAGTTGTCATCACAGGATTAGGAATTTACTCCTGCATTGGAAAGAACCTCGACGAGGTCGCGAAGTCGTTGTACGCCGGTAAATCGGGCATTGACATTGACCCCGAAAGGATAAAATACGGCTACCGCTCGCCATTGACGGGCATTGTGGAACTGCCGCAACTGAAAGGCTTGCTCGACCGCCGCTTGCGCGTCGGAATGGCTGAAGAGGGCGAATACGCCTACATGGCGACGTTGGAAGCGCTGAAAACCGCCAACATTGATATGGACTACTTAGACAACAACGAAGTCGGCATCTTCTACGGCAATGACTCCTCCGCCAAGCCGGTGATAGAGGCATACAACGTCCTCATGGAGAAAAAAGATACCACGCTGATGGGTTCGGGCTTTATTTTTCAATCCATGAACTCCACCGTAACGATGAATCTTTCGACGGTTTTCAAACTGCGAGGCGCCAACATGACCATCAGCGCGGCTTGTGCCAGCGGTTCGCACTCCATCGGATTGGGCTATATGTTTATCAAACAGGGACTTCAAGATATGGTACTGTGCGGAGGCGCTCAGGAGACCAACATTCATTCGATGGCGTCGTTTGATGCGTTGAGCGCATTTTCCGTCCGTACCGACGAGCCGACCAAGGCTTCGCGTCCGTTCGACGCATCCAGAGACGGCTTGATACCGAGCGGCGGCGCAGCAACATTGGTGCTGGAAGAGTACGAACACGCTGTCAAACGCGGCGCCACCATCTACGGCGAAGTGATCGGCTACGGCTTCTCGTCCAACGGGATGCACATCTCGCAACCGAGCGACACCGGATGTCTGATAGCCATGCAAAGAGCGTTGCAAGACGCCCGCATAGCAGCCAAAGAGATAGACTACGTCAACGCGCACGCCACCTCCACCCCGCAGGGCGACGTCATGGAAGCCATCGCGCTCGACCGTATCTTCGGCGAGTCGCAACCGCTCATCAGTTCGACCAAGTCCATGACCGGACACGAATGTTGGATGGCTGGCGCCAGCGAAGTGGTCTATTCCCTGCTGATGATGCAAAACTCGTTCATCGCGCCGAACATCAACTTTGAAACCCCCGACGAATACTCCGCCAAACTGAATATCGCCGCCAAAACCGTTGAGAAAAAACTGAATGTGGTTCTATCCAACTCCTTCGGTTTCGGCGGGACTAATAGTGCACTGATAATCAAGAGGATGTGAGATAAGCGTGATTTTGTATTTTGTAACAGAATAATATTTTGACAATGAATAAATGGACTGAGTTAAGCATAGAATACGCAAATCAACGCTCATATCTTGATGATTTATTTCAAGTCTATCCGACAATTCCCGATGGAATTAGAGAAATAAACAATGAAATTTGGGATAGCGTTGAAAAAGCATATAGCAAGAAAAATAATGATTTGCTTATTTGTGAGTTGTTGAAGTTGGATTTATTCCCTATAAAAGACAGCTATATTGCATATTTGAAACGCGACAAATCGGCAATAGAACGCAATCCAAGAACGATAAACCGCATTTGTGGGCGATTGTACGAAATGGGTATAGACAAAATTTTTGAGCAATGTAGCGTACCAAAAGAAACCAATCGACAAATTGGACCAATGTTCAAAGATTGGTTACGAAAAAAATCGTTAGGAATTGAACCTGTGAGTATTGAAAAATTTCTCGCCGATAAAAACGACGCAATTCTTGATGCCAGCGACAAAGCAATGATGGATTTTGCTCGTGAAGAATTAAATTACAAACACAACAAAGGACTTGATTTTGTCGGTCGTTTCAATGGAAAATATGTGATTGGCGAGGCAAAATTCTTAACCGACTTCGGCGGACACCAAAACGCACAATTTGCCGATGCTATCAGCACAATCGAAACAAAAAATGTGAAAGCCGAAAAAATTGCAATTTTAGACGGTGTTTTGTATATAAAAGGCAACAATAAAATGTATAAATCCATTACCGACCCCCTAAAGGATTACAACATTATGAGTGCGTTGGTTTTGAGGAACTATTTGTATCAATTATAAAATACGAAATTATGATACCAAAAGAATTTTCAAACTTTGCTGCAGGAATATTAGGAGATACTGATAACGGATTAACAGGAAATGAAATCACAAAGTATTTCAATAAATATGCGGTTAAATATGATGTCAGAATACCATATTCTAACTATCCTTTTCCTATGCAACCGCAAGCGATTAATAAGAGAACAGCATTGAGTGAAAACTTAAAAAGATTTTCCTCAGAACAACAATATACAATAATCAAAGAATTATCAGAATTAGAAAAGTTTAAAGATAGCAATGATGTAAAGGACTTGAAGATTAAATTAATTTCAGAATATGGACAATTAGCAGGCGCTGGAAACCCTAAAGAAATTAATGAAGTGTTAACAGAAGAAACTATACATTGGTTACAATCATACTCTGATTCATTAAAATTGTATCAAGAAGCGTTAAGGAAGTTTAATAATCAAATTTTTCAAAGGAATTTATTAGATGATTTACGATTATCTCTTGAATTGTTATTAAAATCAATTTTAGGCAATACAAAATCTCTTGAAAACCAATTAAATGAAATAGGAACATTTATTCAGGCTAAAAATGGGTCAAAAGAACTGACGAATATGTTTGTGAAATTAATTGATTATTATTCAAAATATAATAATTCATATGTCAAACACGATGATGCTGTAATAGAAAATGAGATTGAAATCATTTTTGAAATGACAAATTCTTTTATGAAGTTCTTAATAAAATTAAAATGAAAAATAATCTCCTCATACACTCCAACAACCTCACAGCTCTTAATTACCTTTTAAGCAACGATTTCAAAGGTAAAATAGACTTAGTATATATTGACCCACCCTACGCCACAGGCGGAAATTTCACCATCACAAACGGTAGAGCAACCACAATCAGCAACTCCAAAAATGGCGATATTGCCTACACCGACACATTGAAAGGAAAAGATTTTATTGAATTTTTGCGTGAGCGGTTGATTTTAATTCGTGAGTTGATGTCGGAACGAGGCTCTATTTATTTGCATATTGACTACAAAATCGGGCATTATGTAAAAGTGATGATGGACGAGGTTTTTGGCGCGGAAAATTTCAAAAACGATATTACCCGCATTAAATGCAATCCGAAAAACTTTGATAGAATTGGTTACGGAAATATTAAAGATTTAATTTTACTTTATACAAAAACACAAAATCCGATTTGGAACGAGCCACGTAAAAAATATTCCGAAGAAGATTTAGAAAATTTATTTCCCAAAAAAGACAGACAGGGTCGCCGATATACAACCGTCCCCATTCACGCACCGGGCGAAACTGAAAACGGCAAATCCAACCAACCATTTAAAGGAATGTTACCGCCCGCAGGCAGACATTGGCGTACAGATGTTGAAACGTTAGAGCAATGGGACAAAGATGGGTTAATAGAATGGTCGTCAACCGGCAATCCGCGCAAAATAATTTATGCAGACGAACGGGAAGGTATGCGTGTACAAGATATTTGGGAGTTCAAAGATCCACAATACCCCGATTATCCGACAGAAAAAAACGCTGAAATGTTGGATTTAATAGTAAAAACGTCCTCCAATGAAAATTCTATTGTATTGGATTGCTTCTGTGGAAGTGGCACAACTTTGAAATCAGCACAAACAAACAATCGTAATTGGATAGGAATTGACCAATCCGATTTGGCAATACAAGTAACAAAAGAAAAAATAAATAATATTAAATTAGATTTATTTGCTAAAAAAACAAAATTCGACTTTTTAAATTTAACGAGTATAGAAAACAAATTTTAAACTTATATATCTTATGACAAGAACAGAAATTGAAGAAATCGTAAAAAACTTCCTGATAGAGGACATCGAAGTAGAAGAAGATGTGATTAAGCCCGACGCGCGTCTGAAAGACGACTTAGGCATTGACAGTCTCGATTTTGTTGACATTGTGGTCATCGTGGAACGCAACTTCGGATTCAAAATCAACCCCGAAGAGATGACCGGAGTAGCCACGCTATCCCAATTTTACGACTATATAGAATCAAAGGTTGGCGATAAATAGATGTCGGAAGCAAAAACGAGAGAATGGACAGGCGTTACCGGTGGCAACACATTGGGACAGAAAGCGTTACTGTTTGTGTTCCATTTTGTTAACGTAACCGTCGGATATGTTTTTTTGGCGTTTGTCGTTCCGTTTTACATGCTGTTTGCGCGGAAACGATACCTGTCCATATACCGCTATTTCAGAAAACACTTTGCCTGTCCGCCGTTAAAGGCACTGTGGAAGACCTATTTAAACCATTTCATCTTCGGACAATGTATGCTCGACCGTTTCGCCGTCTATGCCGGAAGAAAAAACTTTTTCCGCCTGCAATTCACTGATAACGAGGCGTTTTACCAACTTTTGGACGGAGAAAAAGGATTTATCATCGCAAGTTCCCACGTAGGCAATTTTGAGTTAAGCGGCTATTTGCTAAAACAGGACAAAAAACGTATCAACGCCTTAGTCTTCGGCGGCGAAACGAAAGAGGTGATGGAGAACAGATTAAAGGCGCTGAACATGAACAACGTCTCGGTCATCCCCGTTACCGACGACATGTCCCACGTCTTTGCCATCAACGACGCCCTGTCTGCCGGCGAGATTGTGAGTATGCCGTGCGACAGGATTTACGGCAGTTCCAAAAGCGTGGAATGTGATTTTCTCTCCGGAAAAGCCTGTTTTCCGGTCGGAGCCTTCACGCTGGCGGCGCATTTCGACGTGCCGGTGGTCTCCATCTTCGTGATGAAAGAAAGCGCCACAAACTACCACATCTTCGTGAAACCGATTCTCTTAGACAACTCCACAAAACCGTCAAAACGCGAAAAAACGGAACTTTTAGCACGCGGATTTGTCAAAGAGTTGGAAAATGTCGTGAGGCGCTATCCGTTGCAGTGGTTTAACTTTTATGGGTTTTGGAGTTAAAAAAATCACTATGTTTCGGAAAATATTTTTTATGGCTGTATTATCTCTTTATTCAGCAGTTTCTATTGCAAATTGCGAATTAGAGACCGATAGAGAATTAAGCCGTCAGCATAAAAGGAATCTGATGTTTTTTGCAAAAATATATGGGAGTGTGCGCTATTTCTATCCAAGTAAAGCGGCAATTCAAACCGATTGGGATAAATTTGCCATTTATGGTGTTCACGAAGTTAAAGATTGCAAAGATGATAGCGAACTTATCGAAAAAATAAATGATTTGTTTTTACCTGTCTGCCAAGAATTAAAGATAAATACTGTCTCTGAAAATATTATGATAACTCATAGAGAAAGAGGGTTGAAATTTTGGGAACATTATGGGAATGGCAATAGTTTTATGAAAATCCCTCTTATTTATCATCCATATCATTCGAAAGTCAAACGTTTACATAACGATACCATTCATTTATATTCTGATAAAGTTGACGAAAATCTGTTTTTTACCATGCCAGCCGTGTCAAAAGAAACGAAAATAAATAAGCGATTTAAATCGTTGAAGCAGGCATTTGACACCATTTCTACAAATAAAGCGAGCATCAAAGAAAAAGTTTTTTTCATCAATGCCGATTCTTATGATTATCAAATAGCGTCAATCATCATTGTATGGAATAACATGCGTTTCTTTTTTCCGTACAATGATGTAATAAAAATTGACTGGGATGAAAATCTTCAAAATGCAATCACTAAAACTTCTTTGATAGACAATTACATTGACTTTTATTATGTTTTTAACGAAATGTTATCCCCTTTGAATGATGGACATATTGGGATTAATCCGCTGGTATGTGCTAAATCTATCGGACCTTTTGTTTTTGTACGAGACGCTAAACTTTATTATTTCCCACTTAAAGTTTTCATTAACGATACTGCCATTACCGTTATTGATGTGGTTACGGAAACATCCATACAACCGCCAATAGGATCCGTTATTGATTCAATAAATGGGATTTCCGGCATGGAATGGGTTGAAAAAAGAATGAATTTTATATCGGGAAGCAAACATTATAAGTTGAATTATTTAGAACGTTTCTTATTAGAAAGTTATAAGGATTCCATTTTCGTCATTTCTTTTACAACCCCCGACGGGAAAAAAGATGTTTTAACGCATAATGCCAAAGCCATAGTGCCATATACAAAATATGATTTCTTCCCCGACAACAAAAGACCATTTTTACAACAGCAAGACGAGGGAATTTATTCATTAAACTTCAATAGTGAAGACGCTTCAAACGCTATGTTAAAGAAAAGTATTAAAAAACTCCGAAAAGAAAGAAATTTAAAAGGAATAATAATAGATTATAGAAATCCCCGCATTACAGTTAATCCATCCCTTTTAGGCTATTTTTCAAAGGCAGACATATACTGTACCGATTTAAAGACGCCGGTAAAAACATTTCCCGACGAGTTCAACTACAGCATTGATCGTTGGAAAATAAAAGCGAAAAGAAAACCATTTGAAATTCCAACGGTTCTTCTGATAGATGCTTCCGTCATAAGTTCCGGAGAAACTTTAACAGGCATTATTGACCACTATAAATTATGCGACATCATCGGAGAAAATACGGCAGGTGCCAATGGAGATGTTGCATCCGTCAACACGCCAACATTTGATATAACATATACCGGCATGAGAGTTGATAAACATGATGGATGTCCGTTTTTTGGAACAGGCTATGAACCAAATATATATGTGGGAAAAACAGCGCAAGATTTAATAAATAAAAGAGATCCGCAAATGCACAAAGCAATAGAGGTAATACGTTTGAAAAATAGTTTAAGTGCAAACATCAGCATTCGTTTCTCAAAATGAAATGATTTTTGGAAAGGATAGCAGATTTTGCATAGATAATCGGTTTTTTTACGGTTATCTATGAAAATTTCACTATCTTTGCAGCGCAAAATTATTAGAATAAAAAATGGAACGATTAAAGAGTATAGGAGTTATTCCAATAAACAAGGATATTTTATATTCGTTGTACAACGACTTGAAGCGTCCTGATGAGAAAGTACCCGAATTAGAACGTAAGGGACTTATAATCAGGGTGAAAAGAGATTTGTACGTGGTTTCACCAAAGGTTCATAATCAGGAAATATCAAGTGAACTCGTGGCAAATCATCTATACGGACCCTCATACATTTCTCTCGAATCAGCCCTCTCTTATTACGGCTTAATTCCCGAAAGAGTATATACGACCTATTCGGTTTGTGCCAAGTTGCGTAAGCAGTATCAAACGCCGCTTGGTCGTTTTGAATATATTAAAATGCCTGAAAGGTATTTCCCAATAGGCATTTGTCAGCAAATCATTGATAATTCCTATTCATTTCTTATTGCCACGCCCGAAAAAGCGTTGTGCGACAAGATTATTGCTTCGAAAAATCTTAAAATACAATCTGTTACAGCGATGCGCACCTATTTGGAAGAAAATTTAAGGTTTGATATGTCTGCATTAATTTCATTTGATGTTAACATTATCAGACAATGTCTTGAATTTGGAAGAAAAAAGATGGAACTAACCCAATTATTAAAATTGTTGCAAGATGGAAGATAGCGTTTTTGATAAAATGTTTTCGCGTTATTCGCCTATAACAAAGGTAGAAAAACAAAACGCAATACACGAGGTAATGCAGGAAATCACTTTGGCAGGACTTTACAAGTCTGGTTTTTTCGCCAAAGCAGCCTTTTACGGCGGCACCTGCCTGCGCATTTTTTACGGCTTGCAGCGTTTTTCGGAAGACATGGACTTTTCGCTTTTGCAGCCGGATGAAAATTTTACACTTGAAGACTATTTTGAACCGATAACGGCTGAGTTTAAAGCGCTTGGGAAAGACATCGTCATTAGTAAAAAGACGAAAACGACACAGGGAAACGTAGAATCAGCTTTTTTAAAAGAAAACACCGAAATCTACGATTTGCAGTTCATGACCGAAAAGCGAATCAAAATAAAAATTGAAGTTGACACACAGCCGCCATCCGGTTTTGCAACAGAGTACAAATTGCTACTGTTGCCCTTTTCGTTTATGACAAGGTGTTATACCCTGTCCGATTTGTATGCCGGAAAAATGCACGCCTTCCTGTTCCGAAACTGGCAAAACCGTGTGAAAGGGCGCGACTGGTACGATTTCGAATGGTATGTAAGAAATAACATTTCACTGAATTTCAATCACTTGCAAACAAGAGCAGAACAAATAAATGCTTTGCCAGAGGCAGAATTTACCATCGATTTTTTCAAAAAAATGCTAAAAGAGCGAATTGAAAAAACAAACATCGAAGCCGTTAAAAACGATGTGCGCCCGTTTTTGAAAAATCCGCAAGAGATGGAAATTTGGAGTACAGCGTATTTTTTACAGTTGGCGGATATGATAAAGACCGTATAAAATACTATCTTTGCAATGATTTAACTTTTATGATTTTTGGCAATGAATAACGTGAATACCAGCGAATTACAATTACAAAACAATTTTATATCCGACATAAAGGATATCATTGAAAGCGCAAGAGTCAGTGCAATACGTAGCGTTGATTTTCATCGCGTTATCATGTATTGGCGAATGGGCGAACGCATTGTTGTAGAAGAACAGCAAGGCAAGGCGCGTGCCGAATATGGCAGTTATCTGTTGCAAAATCTTGCCAAACAGTTGGAACCTGAATATGGTAGTGGGTTTACAGTGCGTCAATTAGAACGTGCACGCCGATTTTATCGCATTTTTCCAATTGCGTCCGCACTGCGGACGCAATTCAATTGGTATCAATATAAACTTCTGATTCAAATTGATGATACCGATAAACGCGAGTATTACGAACAGGAAACCCTGCACAACGCCTGGACAGGCAGACAATTAGAACGACAAATCAATTCCGGATTGTACGAGCGTTTATTGTTAAGCAACGACAAGGAATCCGTACTGTCAGTTGCCCGTCGCGAGCGGATTCCCGAAAGTCCAACAGAAATCATTAAAGACCCGATGGTGATGGAATTTCTTGGACTGAAACGCCAGTTCACTTATTACGAAAAGGATTTAGAAAGCGCCATAATTGGTAATTTGCAAAATTTTTTACTTGAACTTGGCAATGGATTTTCTTTTGTTGCGCGTCAGCGACGGCTTCTGCTTGAGGATGACGAGTTTGCCATTGACTTGGTTTTCTACAATCGGCTGTTGCGTTGCTTTGTGCTGTTTGACATAAAAACAAAGAAAATCACCCACAAGGATATTGGGCAGTTGCAAATGTATGTAAATTACTATGACAGAGAAGAAAAACTGCCCGACGAAAATCCGACAATCGGCATTTTGCTTTGCGCCGCAAAAAATAATACTTTAGTAAAATATTCGCTACCCGAAAACAACAAAACGATTTTGGCAAGCCAATACCAACTCTATCTGCCAACTGAAAACCAACTGCTTGCTGAGTTGAAACGGGAATTACAAAATTTTGAGGGAGGGAAATGAAAATAATATGTACCAATGATGAGTTTTGAAAATAAAAAGCAGATGAAAAAGATTCAAATAATAATTATTTGCTTGTTTATAAGTACATTGGCTTTTTCGCAAAAAGTGGAATGGAGAGAAACGGCATGGCAGAAAAATCAAATAAAATTTTCGCCACTAAGAACTATTAATTGGTATAATCCGGGGTTGGAATTAAATTATCAAAGAAATCATGGACAATTTGCCTCACAAATTTCGGTTGCTTATTTGACGAATATTGCCGATATTTTTACAATAGCAGAAAGAAAAAATATTCATGGTTATCGTTTAAATTTTGAAGAGAAATATTATTTCCCTAAATCAATAAGGTATAATATGCGAACATTTATTTCTTCCGAATTAGGTTATAACAATATAAATTCGATTAGGGAAAGCCAACGTTTTATACCTTTAAACGCGGAAGGAGAAGACGATGAAGAAAACTCATACATTGAAGATTGGGATTTAAACAGGCAATCAATTATATTCGATGTCAAAATGGGTATGGAGTTTCGAGTTAATCATTTGCTATTGGAATGGGGCGTAGGATTTGGTTTTACCCATCAATATGTTCAAGTTTTTAGTAAAAGAAATCCGACTGACCAAATGGATTTTCATCATAGCGATATTATTTCCCCTCTATTCGAAAAGGAGGGACGATATGTAATACCTAATTTTCCAATAACTTTTAAAATCGGTTACATTTTTTAGAAACACAATAATTCCACAAACGCATGAACCTCTTCCCCTCATTAGAAAAACGTTACAGTAAAGAGCGCCAATCCGCCTTAGAGGCGCAGCGATTGGTGCACGAAATCTCTTTCGGACCCATCGTCTTTCAGGTCTCTCGCCTGATGATAAAGTTCGGAATCTTGCAGATGCTCGTTGATTCCGAAAAAGGATTGACATTAGACGAAGTCGTCGAAAAGACGAAACTGTCGAAATACGCCTGTCAATGTCTGTTAGAGTCCTCTCTGACCATCGGCACGGTGTTGTACCAGGATGGCAGATTTACCTGCTCGAAGGCAGGATGGTTTCTGCTCAACGACCCGCTCGTTAGAGTGGATATGGATTTCAACCACGATGTAAACTATCTCGGATGGTTTCACTTGGAAGAAGCGTTGTTGAACGGCAAGCCCGAAGGATTAAAGGTCTTCGGCAGTTGGAGTACGATTTACGAAGGGCTTTCGCAACTGCCCCAAAAAGTACAGGACAGTTGGTTCGGCTTCGACCATTATTACAGCGACCAGTCGTTTGACGAGGCGTTGCAAATCGTCTTCGCCGACAAGCCCAAGACGCTGTTAGACGTGGGCGGAAACACGGGACGCTGGGCGTTGCGCTGTGTGGACTACGACGCTGACGTGAAAGTTACAATCATGGACTTGCCGCAACAACTCGAACTGATGAAACAACATACGGCAAACAAAAACGGCGCCAACCGCATCTTCGGACACGGCTGCAACCTGCTCGACCCAGAAACGCCCTTCCCGACAGGCTTCGACGCCATTTGGCTCAGTCAGTTCCTCGACTGTTTCTCGGAAGAAGAAGTAACAAGCATCCTCGCAAGAGCCGTACAATCCATGAGTAGCAACACAAAACTCTACATCATGGAAACATTTTGGGACAGACAACGTTTTGAAACCGCCGCTTATGCCTTGACACAGATCAGCCTCTACTTCACCGCATTAGCCAACGGAAACAGCAAAATGTACCACTCCGAAGATATGATCCGCTGCATCGAAACAGCAGGACTGAAAGTCGAAGAAATCAAAGATGAGATTGGGAAGGGACACTCAATTGTAATTTGTAGGAGGATATACGATTAACCGATTTCCGATATCCGACAATCGGATGTCGAATGTCGGATATTCGGAATACTAAAATAAAATATTATGCATAATTTCAAAGAATTAATAGTTTGGCAAAAGTCAAGAAATTTGGTAAAAGATGTTTATAAATTAACACAAAAGTTTCCTGCCGAAGAAAGGTTTGGATTGACGCAACAAATTAGACGTGCTTCTGTTTCAATACCGTCAAATATTGCAGAAGGTTCGGGCAGAGGGACGAATAATGATTTTTTACATTTTATTGATATGGCTAATGGTTCCGCTTTTGAGGTGGAAACACAATTATATTTAGCGTTGGATTTAGAGTATATTTCTCAATCCGACTTTGAAGAAATAATGAAAAAACTTTTTGATATAGAGCGACTTATATATAATTTTAAAAAATCCCTTTCAAACAAATAAATTTATGTCAGAAATCGGAAATCGGAAATCGGAAGTCGAACAATCAGAAATCGGAAGTCGGAAATCGGAAATCGGACAATCGGAAATCAACATCTTAGACCTCCTCCCCCAGCGGCAACCATTTATAATGATTGACAGCCTGTTGCATTTCGACATGGTTTTGACCGTTACCGGCATGAAAATTGCTGAAGACAACATGTTCGTCGAAAACGGCGTTCTTACCGAAAGCGGCGTCATCGAAAACATCGCCCAGACCTGCGCCGCACGGATGGGATACATCAACAAGTATCTTTGCGCCGACAAGGTGAAAATTGGTTTTATCGGTTCTATCAAAGATTTGGTTATCGAAGAACTTCCGCGGGTGGGCGACGAACTGAAAACGACGGTAGAGGTTGTGAGTGAGATATTTGCCATCACCCTTGTCAACGCGAAAGTGGAAATCGGCGATAAGGTGATAGCGTCGTGTGAAATGAAAATATCAATAACAGATATAGATGGATAAATTAAAAGCATCAACAGAGATAGAAGTCCGCTTCAGTGAGGTGGATTCGATGAATATTGTGTGGCATGGCTCTTATGCACTCTATTTCGAGGACGCCCGCGAGGCGTTTGGCAAAAAATACGGATTGGGCTACCTCGATATTTTTGGCAATGGCTATTATGCGCCGTTGGTTGACTTGCGGTTCAGCTACAAAAAACCGTTGGTTTACGGACGGAAAGCCCGCGTGGACGCCTGTTTCCGCAATACCGAAGCCGCCAAGATCATTTTCGACTACGAAATCTACGACTTGGAAGACGGCGCATTGATCGCCACAGGATACTCCGTTCAAGTATTTTTAGACAGACAGTATCAGTTGGTTTGGACTAATCCGGATTTTTATTTGGCGTGGAAACGGAAAAATAGTTTATTATGATATTCAAAATAGGCGACAACATCATCTCCTCATTAGGGTTTACGACGGAAGAAAATTTCGACGCTGTAAAGCAGTGTTTCTCAGGTGTTAAGCATTTCGAAAGCGGCACTTTCAATTTGCCGGAGGCGTTTATGGCGGCGCTGATTGACAAAGAAAGGCTGAACGACGAGTTTTCCCGTCATGGCGAACACAACTACACAAACCTCGAAAAAGCAGCAATCCTATCCATCTGTGCCGCAAACCAAGATGCGAAAATAGACCTGTCAAATGAAAACACCATTTTCATTTTGTCCACAACGAAAGGGAATGTGGATATCTTAGACACAAGACTGTTAGACACAAGACGATTAGACATGAGAGGTGAGACAGAAAAAAATCTCACATCGCACGTCGCACATCCCCCCCTTCGGGGGGGCTTGGGGGGGCTTTATCTATGGCACACCGCCGAATTAATCGCCACCTTTTTCGGCAACACCAACACGCCGATTGTTGTCTCCAACGCCTGCATTTCGGGTGCGGCGGCGCAGGTTGTCGCTATGCGCGAGCTGGAGTCGGGAAATTATGATTACGCCGTTGTGGTGGGCACGGACTTTCTGTCGAAGTTCATCATTTCGGGTTTTCAGTCGTTCAAGGCATTGTCGCCCGAACGGTGCCGACCGTTCGACAAAGAGCGCTACGGACTGAACTTGGGCGAGGCGGCGGCAACGATGATTTTTGCAAAAGATACGAGACGGTTGGACACAAGACTGTTAGACACAAGACCGATAGACACAAGACCGATAGACACAAGACAGATAGATGCAAGCCCGTTAGATGCGGGACACGAGGGTGTTTTTTCGTTAGTAGCCGGCGCCGTCCGAAACGACGCCACCCACATCTCCGCACCCTCACGCACAGGCGAAGGAAGTTTCAGAGCGTTACAACATATTCTCACGTCTCACATCCCCCTCTTCGGAGAGGCTTGGGGGGGCTTATCTCACAATCTCACGTCTCACATCGCACATCGCACATCGCACATCGCATTTATTAATGCCCACGGCACAGCCACGCCCTACAACGACGCCGCAGAGATGCATGCCATCGCGCGGGCTGGCTTGGGAGAGATACCTGTCAACTCTCTGAAAGCCTACTTCGGACACACTTTAGGAGCGGCGGGCGTGTTGGAATCCATCATCTCGATGCGGGCATTGAGCGAAGGAATGATTTTGAAATCGTTAGAGTTTGAACAAAGCGAAGAACTGATAATTGACAATAAACCATTTACGCTGAACGTTTGCAGAGAAAATATGACGACGGACAAAAAATATTTTATCAAGATGATGTCGGGCTTCGGGGGGTGTAATGCGGCTTTGATGTTTAAGATTAGCCACGAAATTAAATTTAGCCATTGATTATTTTTTTAGCCACTAATTACACTAATTGACACGAATGATGATTACACTAATATAAAATGATTATACTAAATAAATTTATATGGATAATGGGTTGATTTATAAAGAAGAGGCATTTGAAATTATCGGGAAGTGCATGGAGGTTCATCGTGAGTTGGGACATGGATTTCTTGAAGTTGTTTATAAAGATGCGTTGGAATTGCTGTTCCGGCAAAACAACATTTCATACGAGCGGGAAAAAGAGTACGACATAATTTTTAAAAATATGATGTTACCGCATAAATATTATGCTGATTTTGTCGTTTACGATAAAATAATATTGGAAGTCAAATCTGTAGCAGGTCTGATGAATGAACATATAACACAGATTTTAAATTATCTTAAAGTTTCGGGAAACAAGTTAGGACTTTTAGTTAACTTCGGACGTATGAAATTGGAATATAAAAGATTAGTGTTTTAAAATGTATGTACCACGAAAAAATTAGTGATAATTAGTGTAATTAGTGGCTAAAAAAATAATCAGTGGCAAAAAATCAGTAGCATGAAAATAACAAAACACATCCGATTATCCTTTCAAAGCGCAGCGGAGATCACCGAATTTTACCGCTCGATGCAGTTTGACTATCCCAAGTTTTTCAAAATGGACGGTTTGTCAAAATTGGGCTTTTTGGCTTCGGAGATGATATTCAAAGATGACGAAAACCGTTTTGAACCGAGCGAAAACACCGCCGTGATATGTTTCAACCGCTCATCTTCCCTCGACATAGACACCCAATATCAGGCGACCATCTGCGACAACGACAACTATTTCCCGTCGCCGTCGCTCTTCGTTTACACGCTGCCGAACATCGTTACAGGCGAAATTTCGATACGAAATAAGTTTTTCGGCGAAACTTTTTTCTATCTTTGCAAAAAATTTGACGCGAGGCAAATCGTCGGAACGGTCAAAAACGCATTCTGTGACAAAGCCACAACCGCCGTCCTCGCCGCATGGATCGAGCATTTTGAAGAAAAACGCGAAGTTTTGATGATGTTGATAGAAAACGGAAAAGGAGATATGGAACTTACGGAAGAACAGGTAAATATATTGTATGGCAATGGAAATTAAATGGTTATGAAAAAAGTGTTTGTATTGTTAGTTTTTGCGGGCTTGTCATTCAGCCTCAGTCCGTCGTTGCCGGCTCAGGAACAGGCGGTCGGCGCTGGCAAAATGTTTTACGCTGAGTTGGGCGGTCCGGGTGTTTTAATGTCAATAAATTGGGACATGCGCTTTAAATCCAACACGCGCTTGGGATTCGGATACCGCGTAGGCGTCGGGTTCAGCATCGGAGAATTTGAAGAGGAAAAGGCTACGGATCCGTACGGTTACTATGAATCCAGAACAAGGTCTTACTACACCATTCCGATAGGATTGAACTATGTGTTGGGAAAGCCAAATTCGTCTTCTGCTTTTGAAATCGGCGCAGGAGCCACATTTTTGACGCGCGAAAAATCGCTTTTCACCTATAGAGAAGAAAAACCGGGGCATTTTATCGGACATCTCGCCTTTATGTACCGCATCACGCCTGTCAACGGCGGTTTTTCGTTCCGTGTCGGTTTTACGCCCATAATTGGAACGTCGGGCGACCTTTTCCCGATGGGAGGAATTAGTTTTGGATATGTGTTTTAACGTTTAAAAAATAAATTTATGAAGAAAAAAGTTGTTATTTTAAGTTTTATTTGCCTGTTTCTTTCCCAGATTCGGGCGCAAGAGGAAATAACCGTAACGATGCCCCGACTGCGCTTGGGCATTGAAGTCGGAATAGATCTGTTTGACGGAGAAAGAAATAAGCCGACCATGATTAGAGAAAACAAGTCGTCTTATTATCATTACGACTATAATGATGATGATTATTATGGTGGTTTTATTCCCGATTGGCAAAGTTTTTTTGTCTATTATATCGGAATAAAGCCCGAATATTCGGTAAGCAAACGATTGGCTGTTGCTATGGGAGCGCGTTTTTCTTTTAGCAAAGTTACTTTTGATTCCGATAGAAACTACTTTCTCTGGAAAATAAGTGAGGATGGCTCAAACACCAACTACATCAGAATCAATGATATATCTCAAAGAAACTATTATGTCGGGATACCGATGGAGATAAAACTCTTTCCGCGTGAAAAAGATTATTTTGTGCGACAGTATTTTATTTTTGGAGCGACATTAAATTTCTTGGTAGCATCGGACGATGACGTGTCATTTCAAAACGCTGCCATGAGAAAATACACTTCCGACGTGTTGGATCAAATAGGTAAACCCAGCAATTTTTACGGGAATGTGTATGGAGGCGCCGGACTAAAAATCGGCAAAACAAATCATCCTTTTGGGAATATTGAGTTTCATCTTCCCATATATATGTTCGCAAATGGTAATCCCAATCCCTTTGTAAAAGGCGGAGTATTTGGAATGGGATTGCAAACGACCTTGCAGATACCGCTTTGTTCCAAACATCAATTAGTATATACAATTAAAGATTAAAAATTTATAGTTATGAGAAAAATTTGTTTTATTTTATTGATTATCACGCTATTATCAGCGTGTTCAAGAGACGAGATGGATAGAACCATTTTTATCCCGGATGACGATGATTACAACCTGCCGGCATACACGGAATGGGGTTATAACTCCTTCGGAGCAGAATACGAGAGAACCTATTTTTTGGCGTCGAACAGCATTGTACCTTGCAAAATAGTGTATTACGACAATCATCTGTTGCAATTTGCATTAAGCGGAAGAGTTACCGGCGGCTCCTACAAAGAGATGACGCTTTCATTTATTTTTCCCCCTTCAACGCCAATTTCCGATTACACGGATTTAATGAAACTTGATAAAGTGAAAATAAACCTTGCCAATGTCAACTGTACAGTGAAAATGGACTCAACAACACTTACAGGAGTAGGAGGCGAATTGTATTTCAAACGCACGCAACTACTTAGCATTGACGACAAGGTGAATCGGGTGATACTGTCCGGTACGTTTGATGTACGTTTCCTGCAAAATAATCTACCCATGACCATGTCCAACGGACGTTTTGACCTGGGAATAACCCAAAATGTTTTTTTATCCTATTAATAATCAGAATTTATTAAATATCAAACTTTTATATAATGGAAGATTTAATTTTAAAACTAAAAGAAGAAATCATCGAAGTACTGAATTTGGAAGATGTGAAACCGGCAGACATTGACGAAGCCGCCCCGCTGTTCGGTGAGGGTTTAGGGTTGGATTCGATAGACGCACTCGAACTCATCGTGCTTATGGAGAAAAACTACGGCATCAAACTCAAAGACCCCGCCGAAGGACGAGAAATCTTCAAATCTATAAACGTGCTGGCGGAATACATTGCGACAAATAGGACGAAGTAGGTCGGTCGCCGCGAATTACAATTTTTACAGTTATGAATTACACGAATTTTTATTAATAAATTTCGTGTTATACTAGTTGCGTTTAGCCGATTTTTAGAAAAAAACATCCAATAACTCATCCAAAGAGACATTAT
The DNA here is from genome assembly GCA_009777825.1 of Bacteroidales bacterium. Taxonomy (GTDB): domain Bacteria; phylum Bacteroidota; class Bacteroidia; order Bacteroidales; family WRLA01; genus WRLA01. The sequence continues at coordinate 10,048 of WRLA01000002.1, read as the reverse complement.
TAAAAAAGTTTCCCACTTCATAGCGTTCCAGCGTAGTTTTCACCGTTTCCCTGTCATGTTTTATTCCGATGAGTGCGTGTTCCAAATGGGAGATATCGCCTTGTGCGAAGAAGTCGCCGTAGAAATGTGCATCTTCGATGACGCCGTTTACGACGTTGAGTATCAGTTCGATGCTCCCGCCGCGCTGGGTGCGCAGTTTTTTGGAGAAGTTGTAGCAGGGCGAGCGTCCGAAGTTCCACTCCCAGGTGCGATATTTCTCCTGTTCTAATTGTTGGATTGCCTGCAAGTCGTGAGCCGTGAGTTCGTACAACGCGTCTCCGCCTTCCTGTTGCATGATGCAGGACATGATTTTATCCTTAAACTCCAACACCGTCATCGGCGTTGTCAGATGTTCCGAGATGTTGGTAACACGACTTACCACGGACTTGACGGATTTGTCGTTAAACTTCTCTTTATCAGCCTTCAGCGCCTTGGAAAGGTCGGAGATGACGGTAGAGAAGAGGAGCGTGCCGTGCATCAGCACCCGATCGTTGTGAAAGGTCATGGCGTTGCCCGAAATCTTTTTCCCGTCAATGACGATATCGTTTCTGCCTTCAAAACGCGCGTCAATGCCCAACTGTTCCAACGCCGTTACGATGGGCTGGACGTATTTTTTGAAGTCAATGGTTTTGTCGTTCGGGTCGCGGTTTTTGATAAAAGAGAAGTTCAAGTTCCCGACGTCGTGAAACACTGCCCCGCCGCCGGTGATGCGCCGCACGACCTGTATTCCGTTTTCGTTGACGTAGTCCACGTTAATCTCCGAAAGCGTGTTCTGGTACTTCCCGATGATGATGGAGGCAGCATTTTGCCACAACATGAAAATCTCATCCTCCCGATTTTTCAATAGATACTCCTCTGTCGCCAAATTACGCTGCGGCTCTTGCGTTGATAACCAAATATATAACATGATTTCTGTTTTTTAGAAAATTATATCCATTCTTCGTTTTGAATCTCCCCTTGTATTCCTACAATTACTTTTTTAATCGGTATTTTCCGTTTTGCGTTTGCCTGCGCCTGCCGTGCGATTTGCAATAATCCTCCGCAACAAGGGACTTCCATCACAATCACAGTCAGCGTGTTGATAGCCGAACGATCTATCATCGCCGTCAACTTCTCCACATACACCTCTTGGGAATGGTCAAGTTTCGGACAGGCGATGGCGACGCTGTTATTCTTCATAAAGCGATGGTGAAAATCGCCGTAAGCGAATGCCGTACAGTCCGCTGCCAAGACCATGTTCGTGTTTTTCAGAAAAGGGGCGGCGGGGTTCAGCAGATGCAACTGTATGGGCCACTGGCGCAAATAGGAACAAACACTCACCTCTTTCTGTTCAGCCGACGGACTAAACGACATCTCCTTTGCGCCCGGACAGCCGCACGGCTTTTCCTGTAACGAAGCCGTTCGCGCCATCACAGCCTGTTCGTCGTACGCTTCGGCTTCGCGCTCTTCCAGCGTGATGGCGTCTTCCGGACAGTCGCCGATACAGGCGCCCAAGCCGTCGCAATAGATGTCAGCAACAATACGCGCTTTCCCGTCAATAATCTGCAAAGCGCCCTCATGGCAGCCTGTAACACAAAGCCCGCAGCCGTTGCAGCGGCTTTCGTCAATTTTAACTATGGTTCTCTTCATTCTAAATTGTATTTTTAATCACATGACTATTAAGAGATGCAAAAGTACATAAAATAAATGAGGTGTATACATCTTGTAATTTTCTCTCCCTTTAAGCGACTAATAGAGAAAAGTAAAATCACAAGCGATGACTGACGTTGAAAAATCATTTATAGAACTAATCCGGCAAAACGAGCGCCTTATTTACAAGGTATGCTCCATGTACATCTCCGATGAGTTTCCGATGGCAGACCTTTATCAGGAAGTTGTTTGCAATTTGTGGAAAAGTTTTCCGAAATTTCGTAATGAATGTTCGATTTCCACGTGGATGTATCGCGTGGCGCTAAACACTTGTATTACAGGGATGAGGAAAGCGTTGAGACGTCCGCAACATGTTTCTGTTCTTGAACTTACAGAACATCTGATGGAACCGGAATCCATGGAAGAAAATATCAGGGAGATGTACAAACTGATCTATCAACTTCAAACGCTGGAACGCGCTATCGTGCTGCTTTATTTGGAAGAAAAATCGTATCAGGAGATTGCCGATATTACGGGATTGACGCTGAGCAATGTAGCCGTAAAATTGAAACGTATCAAAGAAAAATTAAAAAAGATGTCGGAAGATTAAATAATAACTTAAAATATTGAATATCATGGAATTAAACGAATTAAATGAATTGAAAAATACCTGGACGGTATTAGATGAGCAGTTAAAGAAAAACGAAACGCTGAATAAGCAAATTCTGCAAACGATGTTACACAAAAAATCCAATAAATCGCTGAGCAAGTTGTCGAATACGGATTTTATTAGCGCTATTCTGTTACTTTTATTCATTCCGTTTTGTATCTGGCTTTATAACTCACTTTACTTTGGAGTCTTTCTTTCCGTAAAAATTTTATCTATAACAGGAATCGCACTTTGTATTATATGGTTGATGTGGTATTATTACAAATTGAAATATTTAATGAAAATAGATTTTTCTAAAAATGTTAAAGATAATATGTTTTGCGTGAACAGATACGAAATCATGATTAAATATGAAAAAATTGCTTCATACATTCAGGCTCTGGTTATTGCGTTCTTGTGTGCTTTTTGTTATTATGAATTTCAAGTAGGCGTTTCATTGTGGACATTTCTATTCGTGTGTATGACAATAGGAGCGGTCATTAGTTATTGGGTATATAGAAAAATTTATGATATTAATATTCAATCAATTAAGAAAAGTTTAGAATCTTTATCAACCTGATTTTCATAAAGACGACGTGGCGCTTTCCATGCAGATTCATAAAAAATACCAAGAACTGTGGGCAGACGCAACAGAGAAATCCATCGGCAAACGATTAGGCTTTATCGTTGACGATAAATTAGTTAGCGCCCCAATGGTTAATATGAGGATTGAAAACGGGATGTCGTCGTTGTATGGGTATAGTAGGCAGGAGTTGGAGGGGTTTAAGAAAAATATAATTTCTCTGTGAAACTCCGTGCTCTCTGTGTCTCTATGCTGAGTAAAATATTGAAAATTAAAGAGTTACTTTTTCTTTAGTCGTTTTTTTCAGCACAGAGACACAGGGGACACAAAGTTTCACAGAGAAGAGACTATGAGCAATTCACTATGCACATTTTTCGTACCTTTGCCGAAAATCTAATTCATGAACAGAATACAACAAGCGATACAAGAATCCATCGAGGTCAAGCAGCAGATTCTCAACGACTCTGCCTTGCTGTCATCTTTGGAAAAGGCGGTTGATATTTGCATTGCCACCTTGAAAAACAATGGTAAAATTCTTTTTTGCGGTAACGGAGGCAGCGCCGCCGATGCGCAACATCTTGCCGCCGAACTCTCCGGCAGGTTTTACTTCGACCGTCCGCCGCTCAATGCCGAAGCGTTGCACGTCAACACTTCCTTCCTCACCGCCGTCGCCAACGACTACTCCTACGACGAAGTCTTTGCGCGGATGACACGGGCGCAGGGACACGTCGGCGATACCATCATCGGACTCTCCACGTCGGGAAACTCGCCCAACGTAGTGAGAGCCTTCGACGTCGCCAAAGAGTTGAAAATGAACACCATCGCCTTCACTGGAAAAGGCGGAGGAAAGATGCGGGAACAAGCGGATGTGCTGCTGAACGTCCCCTCCGGCGACACGCCTCGCATTCAGGAATCACACATCTTGCTGGGACACCTCTTGTGCGAACTCGTTGAAAGTCGGATGTTCGGTTAGATACAAGACTGTTAGATGCAAGACTGTTAGACACAAGACTTTTATGTACTCACTAATAACAACAATCAACGCCGAATGGAGTCTGTTTCTCGACCGCGACGGCGTTATCAATGAACGTATCCCCGGCGATTATGTCAAAAACTGCGAGCAACTGATACTGTTGCCCGGCGTCGTGGAGGCGATGAAGATTTTTTCGGAACGGTTCGGATACATCTTCGTCGTAACCAACCAGCAAGGCATCGGCAAAGGATTGATGACGGAAGACGAACTCACCGTCATCCACGACTTTATGACCGATGAAATTGAAAAAGGCGGCGGACGGATAAACCGGATCTATCACTCCCCCTACTTAGAATCGAAACATCATCCCATGCGGAAACCCGCTCCGGGGATGGCGCTGCAAGCCAAAAACGACTTCGCCGCTGTCCGTTTCAACCACGCTATCATGGCGGGCGACTCCATCAGCGACATGCTGTTCGGAAAAAACTTAGGCATGACAACCGTCTTCATCTCCGACGACCTGAAACTGTGCCGGGAGAATTTTAAAATTATTGACTATTGCTTCCCGTCGCTTTATGATTTTGCAAAATGCCAATAATCTCTGTGTAACTTTGTGCCCTTAAAAAGCATCTTCCTTTTCTTTTCCCTTTTGGGGAAAATGCCGGAGGCAAAAGGGGCGTCTCTGTGTTGGATTATAATCTTTTTCAGCACAGAGACACCAAGAACACAGAGTTTCACAGAGTTTTTTTTATCTCTTTAAATTTTTAAATCTATCCAATCCTGCCAATCCTTTAATCCTGAAAATCATGTTCAAACATTTACCTCGCCACCACTTTCCCCGTCTTCCCCCCCGACCGGATGATATACACGCCACTAACCGGCAGCATAGTATTCGCCGTTTCGTTGTTAGCAACACCTTGATACACAAGTTTTCCCAAGATGTCATACACGCGCCATGTCTCGCCAACGGTCAATCCGCTGACGTACAGGATTCTGTTTTGGGTATATGCTTTCAATGGGTTGGGTTTTGAGATTTCGGGAATTTCTTCCGGAATGGCTTTTACCGTAATGCTAAAATCCTGCGTATATTCGATGCCTATTCCTGCTCCGCCGGCGATGGTGGCTCTGACAATGGCAGTACCTGCTTTGGTGGTATTCAACGTATTGCCGCCGCTGAGGGTGGCGCCGGTGCCGCCGGCATTGCCGATGCTCCACTTGATGGTTTGACAGTTGGCATTGTCAGGTATCACCGTTCCGGTGAGGAGGAGCGGGATTTTCACTTCTGTTTCCGTGGGAACGTCTGTGATGTTGGTTACGGCAACAAAGTCTTCGGGATTTATTCCGATTTTAAAATCTTTGATGTAGGCGATGCCTATCCCTGTGCCGTTTTCGACGGTTGCCCGGATGGTTGCCGTGCCTGCTCTTGTGCTGTTCAGGACGTTGCCGTTGGTGATGGTGGCGCCGGTGATTCCTGCGTTAAGCACGCTCCACGTAATGGCTTTGTAGGCGGCGTTGCCCGGCACAACCGTACCGGTGAGCGTGAGCGGCACGCCTACCAGAGTTATGTTTGGAACATTGGTAATATCCGTTACGGAGACAAATCCTTCCGGATTTACGGCGATGACACACTCCTTAACAAAATCTATATCTGTCCCTATGCCGTCAACAATTCTCGCTTCCACAATCACCGTGCCTACCGCTGTGGTATTCAATATATTGCCGCCGCTGAGAGTAGCGCCGGTGGTTCCTGCCGACTTGATGCTCCAAATGATGGTTTGGTTGGTGGCATTGGTTGGAAAGACCCAACCGGTGAGTGTGAGTGGTATTCCCGCTGTGGTTGATGTGGGTATATCCATGATGTTGAAAACGGAGATAAATCCTTCCGGATTGACCGTAATGCTAAAATTCTGCTCGTAATCTTCACCTTCGCCATTGCCGTTGGCAATGGTTGCGCGGACAACCGCTATACCTGTTCCTGTGGCATTAAGGGTACTTCCACTGATGGTGGCGCCGGTGGTTCCCGCATCCTCCACGCTCCATGTAAAGGTCTGGTAGGTGGCGTTACCCGGAACGATTGTGCCTTTGAGGTTAAGCGGAGCGCCTACCGCAGCCGTTATGGGTACGTTGATGATCTCCGTTACTGGAATAAATGTGGTAACAAAAGGAACGAATCTTACTATGGTGGCATCTTGACCGCCTTTTCCCATTACGCCCGTCCAATCACCGGTGCCGAAAGAGTTGTCACCTAACATAAATTCGGGACCGGAGTTGCCCATCGCAATAAACCCGCCGTATATCTCACATACCCATATAAAGTCGTCATAACCGATCCCTCCAAAGTTCTGTTTCCATACCACATTGCCGGCAGTGTCATATTTCACCATAGTGGCGTCGTGGTTTCCTTTTCCCATAATGCCCGTCCAATCGCCGGTGTTGAAAGAGAAGGAACTTCCTACTGCAACATATCCGTCCGACAATTCCGTTATTGCTAAAAAGATATCAATAGCATTTCCTCCGAAGCTCTTTTTCCATACCACGTTGCCGTCGTTGTCATATTTTACAATGATGGCGTCCCAGTCGCCTTTTCCCAATACGTCTGTCCAATCGCCGTTGCCAAAAGAAGTTTCCATGGACTCCCCCGCTACAACATATCCATCGGATACTACTGTTATCGAAGTGAAGTTGTCTTCACCGCTTCCGCCAAAATTCTTTTTCCATACTACATCGCCGCCGTTGTCATACTTTACAATGATGGCATCCGCCCAGCCGTTTCCCGTAACGCCTGTCCAATCGCCAGTGCCAAAAGAGTAGGACATTCCTACTGCAACAATTCCATCCGATGCTGCCGCTACCCATGTATATTGGTCGTAATCGTCGCCGCCGAAGTTCTTTTTCCATACCACATTGCCGCCGTTATCATATTTTACAATAATGGCATCATAATAGCCTTTTCCCTCTACTCCTATCCAATCACCGGCGCCGAAAGAATCAAATGTAGCCATTCCCACCGCAACAACGCCGTCTGATACAGCCGTTACCGCATAATAGCGGTCAAGACCACTTCCGCCGAAGTTTTTCTTCCAAACCACCTCACCATTCCGGTCATATTTCACAATAATGGCGTCCCTATCGCCTTTTCCTGCAACACCTTCCCAGTCGCCGGTTCCGAAAGAAGCGAATGAGGATTCTCCTACCGCAACATATCCATCGGATACCGTCGTTATTCCCCAATAATAATCATCGCCTTGTCCGCCGAAATTCTTGCTCCATACTATTTCATTGGGAGTATAAGTTCCATAGCCATAGTTTACAATAATGGCGTCCATGCCGCCTTTTCCCGCAACACCTTCCCAGTCGCCGTTGACAAAAGAATCTTCCGCAGAGGATCCCACCGCTACAAATCCATCCACTTTTGACGTGGCTACCGTTACGGCATTGAAAGAATCTTCGCCGGCTCCACCGAAATTGTCGTTCCATGTTATATGGTAATCCTGCGCAAACGCAGAAACCGACGAAAAGAATAACACAAGTCCCGCCAATATAACGGAGACCACAATAAATTGTAAGGTTTTAAATCTGTTCATGATGATGTTTTTTTATTGTTTTTTGCCACTAATTACACTAATTATCACGAATTTTTATTTCACAAATTTCTTTTTAAATCTTTAAAAATTCACCTCAACTCTCAACTCTCAACTCCCAACTCTCAACTATCTCACCACCACTTTCCCCGTCCTCATCCCGCCATCCTTCAGCAGCGCCCGCACTAGATAGACCCCTTGCGGCAAAGCGCCGGTATCGAAAATAGCCCGCTCGCCCGTCGGCAACGGATTTGCTACCATCCTGCCGGTGATGTCGAAGATGCTGAGTTGTTGCATCTCGGCGGAAGCAGAGATGGTGACAATGCCCGAAACAGGATTGGGAAAGATCGATAGCAGATGGTTGTTGTTTTGCGGTAGATCGGAAATATTGGCGGTAACGTCAATAAATTCCGTAACTTCCCAAATGGACGATAGACGGTCTTCATAATTATCACCAGGTTGTGTAGAAGAAAAATAAGAATCGTAACGAGTATAACGCCAAAGCAGATCATCTTTATTGTATTCGTTATCATAATGAGTACTGCTATAACCATAAAATTCGGGAACACCTCCGCTGAGTTCCAAGTCCTTCCATATTTTTACTCCGTATCCACAAAAATTGCCTTTCTCGCTAAAAGTTCGCGAGTTGACGGCTTTGGTGTACCAGCGTTCATACAAATCACTGTAAAAATAAACGGTATCTATCCGTGAACCCGCAATACCATCCACATCGTACCAATATTTTTGTTGTCCCCATAAAACCCATGTATCATCTTGATTGAGATGCCATCCGTAAAACGACGCCATCAAATTGCTTGCATAATCAAAACCATCCCAACGATGCCATATAATATCAGTCTGTTTTGCAGCATTAGAAAATTCCGAATTCGAGTCATAATTATAAATATAGATTGAATCATATCCTATCAGATTATCATGCGCATTTGCAGGGTAATAATACTCATATATCGTTTTGGCGGTGTCAACTATATTTGTTCTTTCATTTATTACTTGTGAGACATTGTTGTTTTCGTCATAAATTAAAGAATTAGTCTCTTTGTAATACAATTTAAAGTTATTGTTGACATCAGAATCATACAGTTCCCAAACAGTCTCATACCAAGATACCGTATCCAAATAGGTAGAAGATCTTTTTTCTATGTTATCCCAGCGCTCTTTCGCCTTGTTCCATAGTTGCACTACGAACGCAATGTAAGGCGCTTCTTCCCGCTCTATCTCATATTCATAATAGGCGCGTTGAACAGGCTCTATATTGTCTTTTTGATAATATGTAACCGTATCCACATAATTATCCATGAAAGAGAGATTATAATAATGATTGTCGGAATTAGGAAACTTGTCGCTATAAGATACTACAAGTATTTCGTTATCCGAAATCATCTCCATTCTTTCTTTTAGCAATCTTCCATTAGTATCATAAAAATAGTAATGTATGCTACTCGGATTTTCAAATGGATAGCCGTCTTGCGGATTATAGTAAATTGCTTTAGAAGGTTTGATTAATCCATATCGAAAGGACGGTGTTTTGAGGTGAAAAGGTTCCATGGGCAATCTTTCAAAAGTCAGTTTTTTTTGTGATATAGGATACCCGACAGATTCAAGATGCGTTGGTTTTTTTTGTTCCCGGAAAGGTAAGAATTGGGCATATAGAGCCGTTATGCAGAAAACATGAAAAACGAACGATAAAAGAATTTTTGTGATGGTGTTCATAATATTAAATTTTTAAAATTAATCATATTTTTGTTATATAAAACGAGAAAGAGGAGCGACTTATCATCGCTCACTCCTTCTCTACAAATTATTAGTACGGTGAAGCCGGATGATCTACAAGAACAGTATTGCTCTTACAAGCAGTAGCATTACTTACATAACCCGCATAAGTGTTAGAACAGTGCGTTCCATCCCCATAATATATGTGAATTTCCATGCTGCTAATACCTGTAGTTTCGGTAAAGCAAAGTTTATAAGTTACGGGAGTTGATTGATCGCTTGTAAATGTGAATTCCGGATATGCGTATGTACTCCATCCTTGGGATGTTTTTACTTTGAGTACTATTTCCGTATTTGCCGGAATTATACCGCTGGGGAATGTCAACATTGTATAATTATAGCATACTATATCCGATGTTAATACATCTTCTTCTTCGCACAAAACTGTCGGCAGACTTACTGCCACGAAAGCCATTACTAATATGGCTTTAAAAAAATTCTTTTTCATTGCAATATATTTTTAAAATTAAACAAAATTTTTTGTTCCGAACTCGCTCCGGAGCGTGTCCTTTTACTTTGCTTTACAACCCACCCACCAAAGAATAACGAAGATGGGAAAACCCTCCGGTATGATTGTTTCCTTTTGGATGAACAATGGTTATCGCCCTCGCAGTACATTGGAGCCGGTCGCCTGCAAAAGGCTTGAATGCTCCAAGTTCGTCTTGCACAAAAACCATACGCCGTGCAAGACAGCCATCATCTGCGAAAATGCCGAGAAGACGATGTATGGTTTGGTTCGACATAAATGGTTTAATAAAGTGGAATATATGTAACTCGTTGAATAACAGCAAGTTGGGGGGGGG
>WRLA01000001.1 GCA_009777825.1 Bacteroidales bacterium | reverse complement strand
CATCCGGTCTGTTATTGATACAACCATCAAAAATACCAAAAATGTGATGGAAACATTGGCGATCATTCCTTTTGTTAGGACTGAATAGTTACAAAATTAGATTAAAACAACCTTTCCAACCCTTCCAAAACCTCATTTTCATCGGGATTGTTCGGAAAAACAATATCCGGTTTCAGCCCATACAGTTTTTTCCCCGACTTAAAACGTGCCTCTCCGCCGCCGGTGATATTCAGCATGATGACGGCATTTTTATCAACCGTCCCCGTTTTTAGGGTGTCTATCAAAGAAGCCAGCGCCACTCCTGCTGCGGGATGGATGTCGTTGCCTTCCAAGTCCGAAAACAACTGCATCGCGGCACGAAGTTGTTGATTATCAGCCAACAGGACATCTCCGTTTGAGGCTTTGAGTGCATCGTACAAGCCGCCGGCGATGGGGTAGGGAGGTTTTCTGTTGGAAAGCACTTTGGCGTCAATGATTTGCACTTGCTTCCGTGCTTCGTCGTCGTCGAAAGGTAGTAGGTGGCGGCTATTGGCTTTCCATGCGTCGTACATGGGCGTGAACGGGATATTTTGAGAGACCATCAGGCGCATCTGTTTGTTGCCGAACCGTCCATCTTCGATGAGGCGTTGGTTGGCTTCCCAAGCGGCAATAGCGCCCGTCCCGCTGCCGACAGACTGAAAATAATAGTCGGGAATCTGTCCGATGAAAGTAACCGCCGACAGGACGGTCGTCGCCATTCCATCGCGACGTGCTACGTTTTTCGCGCCTCCTTCCGCAAAAAATTTCGGCGATTTCACCGCAATATTGCTCAGATGGATGGCGTCGAAATAGTCGCCTCCGCTCTGCGCTGCTACAAGTTTAACACACTCATTCACAGGATATTCAAACCACAAAGCGTCCAAGTTATCTTCGGGTACACATAATAATAAAGGTATGCGGTTGTCGGAGCAGACTTTGGCAAACGCCCGCGCCGTGTTTCCGGCAGAAGCGACTACCAAAACACGCTCCATATCCACTTTCATCCGCCCGCATACGGCGTAGGCTTCGGTCTCTTTAAACGAACAGGTCGTCATCAGGGCGTTTTTTTCGCGCCAATATCCACTGAAGGTGATGTAGAGATTTTCACAATTCAAATGCGCCGCTAACTTTTCGCTTTTGTACGTTACCGGAGCGGAAGAGCCTGTTAACAAACGACTTACCGGCAGCCAATCCGCAAAAGTGTATAATCCGTATTCTGCTCCTTTCGGATGTAACTGTTTTTTCTCGTAGATGGCGCGAATTAGCGACGGCTGTGGAGATGTTGTATCTTCCAACAGCCAGCCGGTATCTTCAAAAATATTGCCCGTCGCCACATTCTGCAAAGCGTATTTGGTTGGTTCAAAGGTCATCGAAATAAGTATTTTGTTTCTGACGGCAAAGGTACAAAATAATTTTGTACCTTTGCCGCCAAAGAAAAAGTAAGACTATGAACACATCAAAATATATATTTGTAACAGGAGGAGTAAGTTCTTCTTTGGGCAAGGGCATTATTTCGGCTTCGTTGGCGCGGTTGTTGCAGGCGCGCGGTTATTCGGTAACCATTCAGAAACTTGACCCGTACATCAACATTAACCCCGGCACGCTCGACCCCTACGAACACGGCGAGTGCTACGTTACCGACGACGGCGCCGAAGCCGACCTCGACCTCGGACATTACGAGCGATTTCTCAATATCGCCACCTCGCAGGCAAACAGCGTAACCACCGGACGCATCTACCAAAGCGTCATTGACAAAGAACGCAGAGGCGGCTACAACGGCATGACCGTACAGGTGATTCCTCACATTACCGACGAGATTAAAAACCGGATTAAATTATTGGGAAACACCGGAAAATACGATTTCATCATCACCGAAATCGGCGGAACAGTCGGCGACATCGAGTCGTTGCCCTACATTGAGGCGGTTCGCCAACTGCGCTGGGAACTGCACAACGAATGTGCGATGATTCACCTCACGTTAGTGCCTTACCTGGCTGCTGCCGATGAACTAAAAACCAAGCCTACCCAGCACTCCGTCAAAATGCTTCAGGAGCAAGGCGTTCAGCCCGATATTATCGTGTGCCGGACAAGTCATCACATGACACAAGGCATGAAAAACAAAATCTCGCTCTTTTGCAACGTACCGTCCACCGCAGTCATCGAATCTATGGATGCGCAAAGTATCTACGACGTCCCTTTCATGATGTTTGAAGAGGGATTGGACGAGGAAGTGCTGCGGAAGTTCAACCTCCCGCTCGACCATGAACCGGACTTGACCGACTGGAAACATTTTCTGAACTGCGTGAAAAATCCCGAAAAGACGGTTGACATTGCATTAGTTGGAAAATACGTCGAGTTGAAGGATTCGTATAAGTCTATCATTGAAGCCTTTATCCATGCCGGAGCCGCCAACAACTGCAAAGTGAAGTTGAAAATGGTGCAGTCTGAGCATATCAAAAAGGAGAACATAGATGAGATGTTGAAAGATGTTTCGGCGATATTGGTTGCTCCGGGTTCCGGAAGTCGCGGTATTGAAGGGAAAATAGAGACCATCCGCTATGCCCGTGAGCAGAAAATTCCGTTTTTCGGCATTTGTCTGGGGATGCAATGCGCTGTGATAGAGTTTGCACGCAACGTATTGGGTTATGACGATGCCGACTCCGTTGAGTTCAATCCCGAAACCCCGTATCCGGTCATCAACGTGATGGAAGAACAGAAAAAGGCGGCGGGAATGAAAGACATCATCCGTTTGGGCGCCTATCCGTGTGAGATAGCGCAAGGTTCAAAGGTTTTCGAGGCGTATCATTCGGAGTTGGTCTATGAACGCCACCGTCATCCTTACGAATTTAATAATGACTATGCGGAAGCATTTACGCAAGCAGGAATGAAAATGTCAGGCATTAATAAGCAAGATAACTTTGTGGAAATCATAGAGTTGGACAATCATCCGTGGTTTATTGCTACCCAGTTTCATCCCGAATATAAGAGTACGGTCATCAATCCGCATCCGCTCTTTGTGCACTTTGTCGCCGAAGCCGTAAAACAAAAAGAACGCACAACATAAGATATTGAAAACCATGAACGAAATAAGAATTTTAGCATTACTGATTCGCGACCGCGTGAAAGAAGCCGGAAGCGTTCAAAGCATCATCGGTCGTTACGCCTCCGTAGTCCGTTCCCGTTTGGGATTTCACGAACTGACCGAAGCGTCGTGCAGTCGGGTGGGGATTATCATTTTGCAACTCAGCGGCGATATTTCTCTGCAACAGCAGTTGGAAGAGGAACTGCAACAGGTGCGCGGGATAGAAATCAAGCGGATATCGTTTGAGATATAAATCCATGAACTGTCCCTCCAACAACCTCAAAACCGTTGCAGCGCACTACACCGCCAAGATAACGGCGCTCTATCCCGAAGAAGAAGCCCGAAATATCGTTTGGATGCTGTTAGAACATTTTTTCGGCATGAACCGGTTGACATCGGCTGTAAATCCTGATTTACGCTTGAGCGAATCGGAGTTGCTTATCTTCCATAACGCTTGTAAAAAGATTTTGCAACACATTCCCGTTCAGTATGTTATCGGAAAAACGAAGTTTTGCGGATTATCGTTCGAGGTGAACGAATCCACCCTGATTCCCCGTCCGGAGACGGAACAATTAGTTCATAATATTCTCAATGACGAAAAACTTCGTTTTTCGTCATTGAGAATATTAGATATCGGCACCGGTTCGGGCTGTATCGCCGTTGCATTGAAAAAACATCGTCCCGATTGCGAACTCTTTGCTTGCGACATCAGTCGGGAAGCGTTGCAAATGGCGCAAAAAAACGCTGAAAAACACGACGCTCCGGTACATTTCTTCTGTTGCGATGTGTTATCGGCAAACGTTTTGTCGTCTATTCCAAAAGTGGAAATCATCGTGTCGAATCCGCCCTACGTGTGCCTTTCGGAGAAAGCGGCGATGCGTTCCAACGTATTGCTCCACGAGCCTGCAACGGCGCTGTTTGTCAGTGATGAAGATCCGTTGCTGTTTTACAAAGCCATCGCCAACATTGCCGCCAACAGATTAAACGCCGGAGGAAAGATATTTTTTGAAATCAACGAAAAGTTCGGAAACGCAGTAGCCGACATCCTGCGAACACACGGATTCACCGACATAACCGTCGAAAACGATTTTCGCGGGAAAGAACGGTTTGCGTGGGGAGGGGTATGACAAATTTCACTAAACCCAAATTTCACCGTCACCCTCCCATTCCCAAACGTACTATTATAATTTCCGTCGTACATCGCTGTGGCGTTGAAAAGCACGCAGATGACGCAGATTGTATGGATTTGCGCAGATAATAACCATTTACGATTTTGATATAAATTTGATTATCAACGATATTAAAATCTGCGTTTATCTGTTAAATCCGCGTCATCTGCGTGCTAAAACATTTTCTTCGGATTTTTAATGTATCACAAATATCACTCCTGCCCCCAAACTTAATGTAAAAATACTTCTTTTGTAATCAAAATGCTCTACAATACTCTCTTTTGTGTACCAATTTACAAATTCTTTTTCAAATACCTTAACTAAATTCTACCCCCCAATGTTTATGAAAAAAATAGGAGATGGATATAATTTGCCAATAAAACGAATGGTCGTCATATTGAAAAAAACAATCGGTTTCAGCGCCTTGCAGGAGTTTTGTTATAGGGATGTTAGTCCCGCCAAGAATTTTTGTTTGCCATTTTGATTTATATGCAAGCGAATCCTGTCCGGCAACACTACTTGTAATGATGCCCCAAGTGAACAGTAAAAGAGATAGTTTACGTATCATATCAGTTCTATTTCAGAGGTTAGTTCTTCTAAAATGCGTCCGTCTGATAATACAATCTGAATTTTAAATTGCTGAAGGTCATCGGATGTGGGAGCCGTCATGAGCAGTAAATCAATGATTAATTTTCCTATTGATCCCTCTATTGAAAATGCGTTGGGTTTTTCAGATTCGTAAGAATAGCGCATATTCGCCACATAATTTTCCATGTCCGGTCTGAAATAGTTTGTAATATTTGAATTTTCAGGATGTTGATCATCGAATTTCCTTACTGTAAATATGTTTATGGAGATAATACTATCACTTGCAGAGTAGATACATTCGGGAGGGCATCCACAGTGGAAGGCATAAGCCGAATGAAAAAAAATGGAATTAACTTGTTTTGTAAAAGTTGTAGCATTTTGCTCTCTTGACAGATAAAGCCGAATACCATAGGCATTTTTATTTATCTGCAACGATTCCGTCTCAATAGCCTTCTCACCACTATTATCCAAATTTTTCAGTTGTAGGGTTTGGTGAGAATAACTTACGTGCTCGGTCTCCACATCACAATGACAACACGAGTAGAATATATCTAACATCGGTATCAATAAAAATAAGAGGAGTATTACTTTTTTCACTTGCATAAATTTTTGTAAAGATACAACTTTTCTACTATCAATTCTTTTCTGCAATTTGTTTTAACATCACCAGAATAGGATTTTCTTCGCCTTGTTCGTCTTCCTGAACTGCATCTGGACGGTTGTCTTCTTGTATTATTTCGAGTTTGGTTTGTCCATTGTCGGCAGTCAATATATAAATCATCTCAAAATAATTTTCAGGTTTATCTTCGAGGTCTGGTCTTGGCGCAAACAATGAATAGCGCAATTTACTTGTCGGGGTAAATTCTAAAACAGTTCCCCATTGTTCAAATATTTTACCTTCCCATTCTGTTACAAATCTTATTTTACTACCTACTTCCCAACTGGTCTGTAAGTCGCTGCCGTATTGCCAATGTTTTACCAATTCGGCTTGGGTTAAAGTATTCCACACTCTTTGAAGAGTCGCATTAATTGTAATGCTTGAAACATTTGTTACCATAATCTACTTATTTTTATTTGATTATTAATTACATACATGCCCTAACTATTTATAGATTTTTCATACTCCTCATAATCTTTACAAGTAGTTACCCGTCCTTTTTTTATATCCTCAATAGCCTCTTGCATTCCTGTCATTTTAGGAGTTTTTTGTCGCACAATACTCATTTTAGCATCAGTTTTACAAAAGTACTTCAAAGCATTTAACAACGACTTAACTACCATATTTTCTTCGTTCACTGTCAAAACATAACTTGTCATATTTCTACTTTTTTATAATTCGACTGCAAAGATACATTTTTTCTCTCAATCTTCAATTAATTTTGTACCTTTGCCGCCTAAATTTCACAAGTATAATGTTAAAAATATCAAACATGAAGAAGTACATAATCTATTCAATGACAGTCGCTTTCGCGCTGTCCGCAATGTTTATTGCATGTAAGAATGGTAACGGCAACGGTGTTGTTCCCGGAACCGATACTGAAGAAGGCGTAGTTATCAACGGCGTTCGCTGGGCAACCCGTAACGTAGATAAGCCCGGCACTTTTGCTGCCAACCCCGAAGACGCCGGTATGTTTTACCAGTGGAACCGCAAAATCGGATGGAGCAGTACCGACCCGATGATAAACAGCAACGGTAGCACAACGTGGAATGATTCTTATGCTGAAGATACTTGGAAAAAAGCCAACGACCCCAGCCCCGCCGGTTGGCGCATACCGACAGCAGAAGAATTGCAAAGTTTAACAGATACGGACTATGTAACATGGGTATGGACTACCGAAAATGGCGTTAACGGCTACCGCTGTACCGACAAAGCCACCGGCGCCTCTCTCTTTCTCCCCGCCGCCGGCAGCCGCTACGTCAGCGGTGGCACGCTCCTCCACACCGGCACGGACGGGGACTACTGGAGCAGTACTCCGGCCGGTAGCATGGTTTGCAGCTTGATGTTCGCCAGCGTCTACTTCTACGTGGGCAACGACGTCAGGACGTTCGGGCACAACGTCCGTTGCGTCGCAGATGAATAGTCTGAACTGTGATTTTAGGGTGATTTAAATGATGGGCATGATAAAACTTGCGCCCCTTGCGGTTTCATCCTTTGCGTCTTTGCGTTAGAAAATCATTAAACGCAAAGACGCAAAAGGTTTACGCAAAGGGCGCTATTTCCAAACAGCATTCCGTATGTCTAAACGTCTTGTGTCTGACAGTCTCACATCGCACATCGCACATCGCAAAAATTGTCTGAGCTGTGATTTTAGGGTGATTTAAGGGATGGGGATGATAAAGACTCTGTGAACCTCTGTGTTCCCTGCGTCTCTGTGCTGAAAAACTCTCTGGATTGCTTCACTTCGTTCGCAATGACGGGACACAGCGTCTTGTGTCTCACAGTCTCACATCGCACATCGCAAAAATTGTCTGAACTGTGATTTTAGGGTGATTTGAGTGATGGGGATGATTGACTAATAAAAAATATAGTTCACATTTCGAGAATTTAATGTACTTTTGCAACAAAATTTTAAAACGATAAACCGATGACGTTAGTTAGCAGTAAAGAGTTTATAAGCAATGAAGGCAAGTATTTCGACTTGGCTTTAGATGAAGATGTTTGTATTCAACGAGGCGATTACATGTTTCGTCTTGTAAGCAGACCTATTGAAGAGCAATATCCTCCACAGCCTTTTTTAGAGCCTGATGATGATTTGCGAAGCGCTATAACAGGAACGGAATTAAAAAAAAGAATGAAAGCGTCTATTAGTTATTTCTTTGCAAAAAAACAGTAGCAATGTCAGTAATATTTATACCAAAAGTACAGGAATATTTAGACGAGCTTGTCCCGATTCTTTATGAAAATGGGTATTTCGTATTTGAGAGCGCTGCACACAACTATGTTGAAAGTTTGATTGACGACATTATGGCAGACCTCCCAACACGCCAACACAGACCCGCCCCGCCACATTTCGACAAATACGGAAAAGGTATGTATTACACCTTTTTCAGAAAAAACAAACGCACAACATGGTACGTATTCTTCACCAAATATCTCAATAACGGCGAAACAATCTATCTGGTCCGCTATATTGCAAATAATCATGTAATAGCACAATTCTTGTAGTCTGAACTGTGATACTTCGACATGGCTCAGTATAAATTTTAGGGTGATTTGAATGATGGGGATGATAAAGGATTCGTATATTTGAAAATTTTTGTACCTTTGCACCGTGATAAAAAAGAGATAATTATGTCAAATTATGCTTTAAGGATAAATGAAAGAATAGCGCCGGGTAAGATACTGATAGAGTATTTAAAGTCATTGAGCGAAAAATGTAATTATGTGGATGTTATTCAAGAAAATGAACGCCCATATAATCCTGAATTTGTTGCAAAAATTCTGCGGTCGGATAAAAGCAAAGGAGTGAAAATGAAGCGAGAAGATTTATGGACATAGTCTTATAGTGTATAAAGTGATAAACGACGAATTACACATTATTTCTTTAAGAGGACATTATTACGATAAATAAAATCCACGTTAATCTATTAAATCTGCGTCATCTGCGTGCTAAAACATTTTTTTTACCTCACCGTCACCCGCCCATTCCCAAACGTACTATTATAATTCCCGTCGTACATCGCTGTGGCGTTGATGGCGCCCATGATGTAGGTTCCGGTGGAGACGGCTCGGACGCTGTAGTAGAAGTATTTGATGGTGGGCGTTACGGTGGTGAAGGCGGTGATGCGGTCGTCGCGGATGTCTAAGTAGTCGGGATAGACTTTGGATGATTTCATGAAGGGGTATGTCCGGTCGTCGCCCGACAGTCTCGAGTTTTCAATCTCGAAACACGCCGGGAGGACGTCTTGGATTGCCACATTCTGGACTTGTAAGGTATTGGTTGTCTGGACGGCAACTTCCACGAAGATCAGATCTCCCTGTTTGACGTTGTTGAGGTCCACTTCCTGTCCGTTTTTGTTGAGGAAGCGTTTACGCACTTTCAGTTGGTTGTCGGTTTCCGGTACCGGGTTGGTGGGGATGCCGCTTGTTTCGACGAAGTAGTAGAGTTCGCCTGTTCCTTGGGAGGTTACGTTCAATGTTCCTGTTTCGCCTTTGTTGCCTTTCCACGTGAAATTTTTACCGTCGAAAGTCCCGATATTTTTCCCTCCGAGGGCAATGGTGGCGGTAACGCTGTTTTTCCCTGCTTTGCGGGCTAATTTCCCGAAAGCCAGCAGTGTAAAGGCTTTTTCCTGCGTAGAGAGGTAGCGTGCGTCTTTCACGTTTTTGTTCAGTTGCAATGCTAAGGCGGGAATGCGCGGGTCGTTGGGGTCGGCGTCCGACAGGCACGACAGCATCAGGGCGTTGTTTCGGATGTAGGACGAGAAGTCGCCTCCGCTCATCGCCTGCGTCTTCGGGTTATCTTCTTTGAAGTTCAGCAGTTCGTTGCACGCCGGCATGTTTCCGAGGACGGCGTAGGCGCTTGCCAACATACAGCGCATGTCGGGTGTCAGTTCTTGGACGCTGTTTTTGTAGAAGTTCATCTGCGAGATTTCCTGTTTTCCGTTCAGCGCCAGGACGTATAAGGCGTAGATGACCGGTTTGGCGATGCGTTTTTGGGGTTTATAACTTTGCGTGGATTCGTTCCAGAGGTGATATTCGTCCCATTGCTGTGTTTTGGCATAGGCAGTGATGTGCAGGAGCAGTCGGCGCATAAATTCGGCGTCCACGGTATAACCCGCTTTGGAGGCTTCCGTCAGGAAGTGTGCGGCGTAACATTCCGACCACATGTTGATGTCCGACGAGCCGGGCCAATAGCCAAGTCCGCCGTTGGAAGTGCGCATGGACATGATACGCTTGATAGATTCGTTGATGACATAGCGAGTGGTTTGTCCGCCCGACTTTGCTTTTTCGAGCGTTGTTGCCAAGTCGTCGAGGTAGAGTAGCGGGAAGGCGCGTGAGGTGGTTTGTTCCAGACATCCGTAGGGATAGTACATCACTTCGCTCAGTTCGCCGGCGTACTGTGCGGCGAGGTTGCTGCTGAACATCATATTCGTTACCGCCGTTGACGAGATAAACTCTTCGCCCACCGACATAGAAAACGGAGTGCCCGCCTTGATGGCTCCACCGTAATATTTCGAGGTAAAGCCGGTCGGAGGACGGATGCTGATGTCCGTTTTTTCGGTAAATGTCTCCGAGAAGGCTTGCGCTTTTACTTCGATAAAGGCTTCTCCGACGTCGTTTTGTGCGACAACGTCGTAAAAACAGGTCTCTTCTTTTCCGGCTTTGATGTTGACGGTTCTGTTTTTGTCTCCCACGATGGTGAGCAGCGGTGAAACGTTCATCGAGACTTTCACCTGCGCGTCTTTTTCGGTCGTATTCCGCAGGACGACAGGGATTTTGGGTTCGTCGTTGGGTGAAAAGAAACGGGGAATCCCGCTGCTGACGACGATGGGGTCGGCGACGATCATATTTTTACTTGCCGAGCCGAAACGGTTATCTTTCCAGTTGACGACCATGATACGCAAACTCCCGCTAAACTGCGGAATGTCAATCTCTGTCTGCGCTCTGCCGGAGCCGTCGGTTTTCAACACGCCGCTCCAGAACGACACTAATTTCACCCGTTTGTTGGTCATCGGGTTCACCATTTGGCTCATATCCAATCCGCCGTCTCCGCCGGAGGACGATTTCCCGAAAATCTCTTTGAAAAGGAAGGGGTAGAGGTCGTAGGATTCCACTTCCAATGCGCGTCGTCCGTAGAAGTAGGAATAGGGGTCGGGCGTTTTGAAGTCGGTAATTTGTAAGATTCCTTCATCCACGACGGCGATGCTAAGGTGGCTGCCGGGCATACCTTTCACCTTGATGGTCTGTTTTGTGCCGGAACGGCTTTTTTCGACCGCCTCGATGGACGGCGACGCCATGTTAGCGCTTTTGCGAATCGTGATGTTGTCGTAGCCTCTGGCGACGGTCAGCGGGATGTTGTTATTTTCCGAAAAGTTGCGGAACGCCGTCGCCGTGATGTAACAGTTGGGCATGTATTCGTTTTTGATGTTCAGGCTCAGGGACGCCGATTTGTTTTCGAGTGTAACCCATTGGTAATCTTTAACTTTATCACACTCTACGGTAACTAACATTTTTCCCGAAAACGGCGCCGTGAAGAGTATTTTGGCTTTGTCGCCGGGTTCATACTCTTTTTTGTCAAGTTCGATGGTGATACTTCCTTCTTTATCAACGGCAAACGAGTTGCTTGAAGTGGCGTCGTAGCCGTAAGCATAAAACGACGACGACATGTAATACTCGCTGCCGCTCAAATACATTTTCAGTGTATATGACCCCGAAATCTTGGGCGTAAACGCTATGGCGGTTTCATTTCCGTTGACGGTCATCTTTTTATCGTAAACTGTCTCCGTTTTTTGTTGCGAGCGGTACTCAAACTTGTTGCTGTTTCCGACGCGCACCTGAACATTCTCGTAGTAAGAGCGCTCAATCACCACGCGCACATTATCCGCCTTCGACAACTCGCCGGAGGTGTTCACGGCAATCAATCCGAAGTTGATGGGCGCTGAGGTTCCAAACCAGTAATCGTGCCGTTTGACGCCGAGGAAAGTCTCTTGCGTGAAGACGTCGAATCGGTTCATCCGGTTCACCGGACGTCCGTTTTCGTCAAAAACCGTCGTATAGAGACTTCCGCTGTACGCTCCCGAAAGCGCCAGAAAATCGGGCTTAAAACGCTCTGTGAAACAGCCTTTGTCGTCGGTCGTTCCCGAACGGTCTTCGTCTAAATAGCGGTAGTTGTACTTGTTGATATAAAAGTCGTATTCCGGAAATTTCGCGGCGGTAAACTGCTTATGGTTGATGGTCAGCGAGGTTTCGTAATTTCGTCCGGCGGCGGGAGGTCCGTAAAGGTTGACGGCTTCCACCTCTAAGATAATCGGCTCGCGGGAGTTGTATTGTGTCTTGTTCGTGGTGGCGGTAACTTTGATTCTGTCCGGCATAAACTCCTCAACGTGAATGACATAGTTCTTCTGCACCACGCCGGCAGCATTCTCAAAACTGATATTCCAAAAACCCGTGGGCGCATAAGAGGGCAAGACAAACGAAATATCGGCAAAACCATTCTCCTGCAACGTCTTACGATACCTTTCAACGGTCTCTCCCAGTGGGTTTTGAACTTTAAAACAAACCGGAATATCTTTAACGGTTTCAAAATTCCAGTTACGCACGATGGCGTTGACGTGTACGGAATCGCCGGGGCGGTACAAATCGCGGTCGCCATACATAAGCACGTCGAAATCAAGGTTTTCCGTCCATTTTCCCGACAAATCATAACGGGAGGTGTTCACCCGCGAGCGGTTGAGACTCAAATAGTTGAAATCCTCATCCTTGCGAGCCGTTACCATCCCTACGGTAAAGCCGTTGAACCGTTTTTTCACGTCGTTAATCATAATCACGCCGTCGGCATTGGTGACTTCGCTCAAAATCTCCTGGTTGTTGTCGCTGATGAGCGTAATCTTGACGCCGGCAAGTGGTTTTCCGTCCTGTATGGAGACGGCGCACGCCATAAATCCGTTCACGCCCTCATGCACCACCAAGCCGATGTCCGACATGGACAACATGATGCTGCTCTGCAACCATGCCCGCTCTTTATCTTCTATGGTGATGACATACAGTCCTTTATAACGGTCGTCGAGACGCATCTCGGCAGGGTCGAGTTTCAATAAATATTGCCCGTTGCCCGACTGAAGTTGTTTCATCTCTATTTGTTTGGAAAAAACTGGGTCGCCGTAACGTCTGTTTTTGGGATAATAGGTGTAGTCGTACCAGTCGCCGTCGTCGCTATCGTAATCGTAGTACCAACCCCACTCGTAACCATCTCTTAAATAATTTTGGATGTTATTTTCGTAAATTCTGAAAACGGAGAGTTCTACGGTTTGAACGTTGGCAGCACGGAGGGAGAGGTTGCGCTCCCCTTTGAGGGAAAGGTAGGTGGAGCGGTCGTCGTCGAACGCCAAAAAAGGCGCCGGCTCCGCAAAGGTGGCATAGACCTGATAATCTTCTTTCAACAAAATGCCGAATACGCTCTTCAAATCTTTGGAAATGGTAACGGTGTAATTTTTCTCCTGGTCAAAATCTCCTCTCAACAAAATACCGCCTCTGACCACCGAAATGTCCAAATTTTTCACTGTCGGCGATACGGTGATATTTTTTTTGACGTTGGTTTCATCCACCGGTTGCGAAGTGCGGAGCATCAACGAAGCCGCATCCAAGTCTATACTCGCTTCGTAAGAGGTAACGGAAAAGACATCCAACGACGGAATCATCACCTCCGCAACAATCTCTTTTTGAGAGAGTAAGCCGCAGCCGTAACACGCCATCCCCTTGCCGACTTCGATGAGAGCGGACGAGGGCGAGTTGTCGTCGGGATAAAAGACGTAAAACGACGCCGCATTCTCCTGATCACGTTCATTTTCCATCTCGACGGCGTAGTTTTTCTTGTCAATGGTTACTTTCAACAACGCCTGCAGGTCGGACGGCTGAATGTCGTAATTGAATGATACATAGAACTGTATGGCTTTCTTCCCGTCGTGCATGTTCCAGAAACAGTGAACGGACTGTATGTCCAACGGCTCCGTGCTGAACTTCATGACGGCATCCGACACGGACGGACTGCCCGACAACGCCTCAAAAGCCGCCGGATTCAGCCGTATCGTGTAGTCGGTAGCCGGCGCGAAACCCATCGCCGGAGAGAACGTCAACACATTCTTCTCCGTCCACATAAACCGTCCGAAAACCGGCGGCTCGATGATGAGATACGCCAACGTATCCCACTGATTCAACCGCTCTTCAGGACAGAGATCCTTGCTCAACTTGACATTAAGATTCCGGTACAACTCCACAGCATCACCCGAATCAATAGAAACCATACGCACCTTACCCAGCCCACAGCCAAGTAAAACTAATGCAACTAATACTGATGATAGTAAAAAATACTTTTTCATTTTATTGATATTTTATATTGATTTTATTGCTTTCTGTTCCCTTTCCTGTTATA
Source organism: Bacteroidales bacterium (assembly GCA_009777825.1). Taxonomy (GTDB): domain Bacteria; phylum Bacteroidota; class Bacteroidia; order Bacteroidales; family WRLA01; genus WRLA01. The sequence goes on along the minus strand of WRLA01000001.1, from coordinate 69,901 downwards.
TTCCAATAACCGTTTTTTCTTGTACCAATACGTTCAATCATGCCCTTGGCTTTAAGTCTGGACAAGTTTACTCTAACATTATCAGCGGTTATACCAACAATATTAGATAATTCTTCCGAGGTAATATATGGATTGTTTTCAATTTCTTTAATAATTATTTGTTGATTTCTATGCAGTTTTATTGTGTTGTTTATTGTGTTGTTCATTGTGTTGTTTATTGTGTTGTTTATTGTGTTGTTTATTGTGTTGTTTTCTCCCTCTTTCTCCACAATTTTATCCGAACTCTTATCCGAACTTTTCTCCGAACTCTTTTCTTTTGTCCCCTTTCCTATTACATTCCAGTAACCTTTTTTTCTTGTACCAATACGTTCAATCATACCCTTGGCTTTAAGTCTGGACAAGTTTACTCTAACATTATCAGCGGTTATACCAACAATATTAGATAATTCTTCCGAGGTAATATATGGGTTGTTTTCAATTTCTTTAATAATTATTTGTTGATTTCTATGCAGTTTTATTGTGTTGTTTATTGTGTTGTTTATTGTGTTGTTTATTGTGTTGTTTTCTCCCTCTTTCTCCACAGTCTCAGCAGTCGAAAACGCACTATTTTCCTCTTCAAATACCAGTCCAAAAACCGTAACTGCCATGCCGCCCGATATCATTTCATATTGAGGTTCTTCCAATCCGTACTCAATAAACATATTTCTAACTCTTCTGACGCCGGTTCCATAACGTTCTATTATGCCCATTTCTTTTGCCATTTTGGCTATTTGCCGGTTTCGCGGGGTAGAAATATACTGGTTGGTTTTCAGTTGTTCGATGGTGATGGAGTCGGGTAAAGTTCCCGGATTGAAAAACAATATACGGTCGGGGAAAATTTTAATAATCGAATTAGAGGACGCCATGTAATCACGGTGGATGATCATATTTAGAACTATTTCCCGTAGAGCGTCGAGCGGATACTGCCAGCGTTGGATATTTTCGATTTGGGTGTTGGTGATTATCAGTTCTTTGCTTATATGTTTTCGGATAAACAGCATGACTTCGTCAATTTGAGTTAAAATATCGTCCGAATTTACCACATCGTCTTTGATGACGATTTCGGATGCGAAATGCCCCATCTGCACTGTTGTATATAAGTTCTCCTCTTTGGAAAACATTAAAAAACAGCCATTTGAAATTCGATTGTCTTCAAAAAGCAATTCGTTCTTTATAAGAAATTCCTCCACGCTCTCAAAGTGAAAATTGTCATCTCTGCGCCTGATGATGTTCATTACTTTTTGCACTTTTTCCAACGAAATATCATCAATCGTTTTATTGGGACGCGGATAATAATCCCAACTCGAATTTACCGTTTGCAAGTGCATGTTTGCCACTTCCATTACAGAAAGCAAATGATTGGAATTGCCGACACGCTTATAATATTTCCCCCTTGTCGAAACCGGTTTTATCGGATATTCTTGAATAAATAATGACACAATTGTTTTGTTATCAATGGTTAACTCCTCCGCATCAGGAATTATTTGTGGGCTCGTCTTATTTTTTATTTCGTTAATCCACTGTTGAACGGTCTCTTTCCCAACGGTTATTCCCAACGCTTTCCCATTGTCGGAAACGCCAACATAGACCGTTCCCCCTTTTGCGTTGGAGAACGCCACAAGCGTCTCAATAACATCCTCATTAAACGACGTTTTAAACTCTACCGTCAAACTTTCCAACTTTGGTAATTTGTTCATTTTGTTGATTATCAATAATATAAAAAATCCGTGTTAATCCGTCTTATCTGTGTCATCTGTGTTCTCCTCCCCTACTTACCTCGAAACCATCACCCGTTTAGTAACGCTATTTCCGTCGGCGTCATAGACTTTGAAGAGATAAATCCCTGTGTTATAGTGTGATACGTCAACAATATTTTCTGTTGTCGTTGCTATCAGTTGTCCGATGGTGTTGTAAATTTCCACTTTGGCGAAGTTTTTGGCGGTGATGGTTACAGAGGTATTGGATGGGTTGGGGTAGATGACAACGCTATTGGCGAGTTCGGTAATTCCTGTGCAGTCGGCAATTGCGGAGGCGGAGATTTCTCCGGATGCGGTTTTGTTGCAGATGGTTTTTATCCGCCAGATGTAGGTTTTCCCGTGTTCAAAGTCGGCGGTTTCAGCAAATATGGGCGTGGTAACTGTTCCCAGCAGGTTGCCGTCTCTTCTGACTTCATATCCTTTGGCGTTGGCTACGGCTGTCCAGGTGATGGTTGCTGTGGTGCAACTTTCGATTTGGGCTTGTGCGTCTGTTACGGGGTCGCACACTTCGCAGTCGGCGGTTGCGGAGGCGGGGACTTCGACGGCAGATTCTTTGTTGCAAATGGCTTTTATCGTCCAAATGTAGGATTTTCCGTTTTCGAACTCGGCGGTTTCGACAAAAACGGTCGTCGTAACTTTATCTAATAGGTTGCCGTCTCGTCTGATTTCGTACTCTTTGGCGCCGGCTACGGCGTTCCATGTGAGGGTTGCTTTGGCGCAGTTTTCGATTTGGGCTTTTGCGTTGGTTACGGGGTCGCAAACGGCACAGTCGGCGGTTACGGAGACGGACGTAAACCACGATTCGTTCTCTTCGCAAATGGTTTTAATGCTCCATGTGTATGTCGTCCCATTGATAAAATTGAAGTTGTCGGTATAAGGCGGCGCGGTAACTTTGGCTAAAGTAACGTTGTTTCTTCGGATTTCATACTCTACGGCGCCGTCCACGGGTGTCCAGGTGATGGTTGCCGATGTGCAGTCATCTTCGATGGTTGCTGCGGCATTGGTTACGGGGTCGCAAGCCGGCGGTGGCGGCGGTAAAGTTCCGCCGACAGTGAAAAAAGTGTAATTGTTAGGTACTGCTCCATGCTCAGAAATATTGGGATTTGTGTATGGCTCATGAGTGCCCGGAAAAGGATCCGTTTGCGCCACCATATACATCCGGTCTTCGCCGAAGCCTGCTAATGTCAAATAGGCAAATTCTTGATCAATCATCGCAACGTAATTTACAAGATATTCCGTCTTTGTCCAGTTCTGCCCTCCATTGTAAGAGACGGTGTAAAAGGGATGACGGAGCCAACGGCTATTGTAATATCCGTTATCTACTAATCCCAAGTAAATCAACCGCACATTGTTGTCATCGTCAACTGTCATTTGCGGAAATGAAAAACCGCCGGCGCTACCGTAACTTGTTCCTACCCAATCAGTAATTATAGAAGGGTCTATGTTAAAATAATGATCATCATATAGCGGTGTAAAATATCCGACAATGGGCCATGTAGGAAATTTGGAATTCACATAGTAGTAATAATCATACGATAGATCCCAATCGAAATAGTTTTCCAATAACGGATCTATTTCATGTTTAACAAAATCGGTAGCCCCATCAATCGGCGCCATGTTTTCATTCCAATAAGAGAGGAAAGATGTGAACATTCCTAAATAATAGTTGACTCCCGAATCGGTATTTAGAGACATTATCACTGAAAAAGCAACATGGATTTTTCCATTGTTATCCAATGCTATACATCCTTGCTTGGGGATATAGACGGTGTCGGCATACATGGCGGGCGTTACATCGTTGCGAATAGGGGAATCAAAAAATTTGATACACTCCCACGTATCTCCGTTATTTTGTGATTTTAACACATACCCATGCTCCCCCAAAGACATAAATGAACATGCCACAGTATTTCCACGCACGGCGAGATCAATTCCGTCGGTGTATGTATAATCTTGACCCCAGTCTTGACCTATCATCTCCGTTACCAATGCGGCTTCGATGTCCCATGTTGTCCCATTTTGTGTTCTGTAATAATATACCGGATGTTTCATAAGATCATACAAAGGCGTTCTCATCGGCGACATGATATGGATATATTGATGATTTGGTCCGCTGGTGGTCATGCGCGCCCATGCCATAACAGCATTAACACCGGGAGTATAATTTCCTTCGGGATATGGAACGGGAGTAATTGTCCACTCGCCTTGACCTTTATTCGGGCGCGTCATCAATACAAGACCATTTACAATTTGTACGCCATTATACTCGTAATCATCAGCGCTTCGGGCAAGAATGGCTTCTCCGTTAGCGCCCCATTGCGCATACGAGGGCCAATATACCGGTATTCCGCCGACTCTGTTTTGTTGGTAGTCCGGATTGCCCGGATCGTTCCAACTCCAGGTAAATCCTCCATCCGTCGAATAAGAGTAGCCGACGCCTCTCAACGGAGTGCTGCTTCCGTCAAATGGATAATTATCCTCATTCGTCCACGTACATCCGATAAAACCGTCGTCATGCCGTTGGGTCATCGGGTAAACCGAGCCTTGACTTTGACGGTCATAACTTTCCGAAACACCTGCGGATTTCCATAATCCGACTTCAACCTGTGCTATGGCAGGTATCGTTAAACCTGCGATGAGCATACATAATAAGAATTTTTTCATTGTAATTATATTTAATAAATTTACAGTTGCAAAGATAGGAATTTTATTTGTAACTTCGCGCCATACATTTACATTATAATTTATGACCATTAAAGACATCATTCAGGTTATTGAAAAGAGCGCTCCGCGTGCTTATGCCGAAGAGTGGGACAATGTGGGTTTATTGATTGGTAATGAGGACGATACGGCAAACGGCGTTCTCATTGCGTTAGAACTTACCGAAACTGTTTTGCAGGAAGCCATTGACGGTGGTTTCAATCTTATTCTCACGCACCATCCTTTGATTTTCAGCGGGATAAAGAAGATAAACCCTCACGACCCGACCGGTCGGATGATACGGCAAGCAATCGCCCACAACATCGCCGTTTACGCCGCGCATACCAACCTTGACAACGCGCCCGACGGCGTAAACCACATCTTGGCAAGAAAAATCGGATTACAAGAGAGTGCCATTTTGTCGCCGCAACAGCATCAGTTGTCGAAACTTGTAACTTTCGTTCCTGTGCAGCACACGCAGAAAGTACGTGAAGCCATCTTTGCGGCGGGAGCGGGCTGTATCGGCAATTACGACTTTTGCAGTTTCGCGGTCGAGGGCGAAGGGACGTTTCGCGCCGGCGAGCAGACGCACCCTTTCGTGGGCGAAGTCGGGAAATATCATACCGAGAAGGAACATCGCATCGAGACCGTCTTTCCGACTTATCTGCGGCGGCAGGTGGTGGCGGCTCTTGTGGCGGCGCATCCCTACGAGGAGCCGGCTTACGACCTCTATCAGTTGGAAAACACGACGGGACAGGCAGGAATCGGCGTCATAGGCACGTTGCCCGAACCGATGGACGAAAAAGATTTTCTGCTCCGATTAAAACAAATTTTGAATATTCCGGTTTTGCGTCATTCCGGTTTTATCGGAAAACAGGTGCGCAAGGTGGCGTTGTGCGGCGGGTCGGGCAGTTTCCTAATCCATTCAGCATTAGAACGAAACGCCGACGTCTTTATCACCGCCGACCTCAAATATCACGACTTTTTCACACCCGACAAAAAGATGCTTTTGGTTGACGCCGGACACTACGAAACAGAACAATTTGCAACATCAATTTTATTAGACATTTTAAAGCAAAATTTTAGTAACTTTGCGGCTCAAATTTCAGTTCATAGTACAAATGCAGTTAAATACTTAATATAAAGAAAGTTATGGCAAAAAAAGTAGAGACTAAAGTAGTCAAAACGGAAGAAAAAAACGCTGAGGTTGCGGCGTTATCCATCGAAGAGAAGTTAAAATTGCTCTATCACCTCCAACAAATTGACACAAAAATTGACAAAATCAGAATCATTCGCGGCGAACTTCCGCTCGAAGTCCAGGATCTGGAAGACGAGATAGCCATGTTGAAAACGCGAAAAGATAATCACGAAATCAACAACAAGGAACTCGCTAAAAAGATTGACGAGTACAAAAAAGCCATCAACAGCAATAATTCGTTGATAAAGAAGTATAAAGAACAGTTGATGAACGTTCGCAACAACCGCGAATACGACTCGCTAACCAAAGAAATTGAGTTTCAGGAGTTAGAAATCCAACTCGCCGAAAAGAAAACCAAGGAATCGCTCATACAGATAGAGGAGAACAAGGTGCAAATCGAAAAAATCAAAGTTGACATGGAAGATCGGGAGAAAGAGATGCAGATCAAACAGGTCGAACTGACCGAGATTTCTTCCGAAACCGCCATCGAAGAGAAAAGATTAGTGAAAGAAGTAGAGCATTGCAAAGCCAACATCGAAGACCGCCTGCTCACTGCATATAGCCGCATCCGCAAGAGCGTCCGCAACGGCTTAGCCGTCGTTACCATCGAACGGAACGCCTGCGCCGGATGTTTCAACAAAATACCGCCACAACACCAATTAGACATCACCAACTATAAAAAAATCATCGTTTGTGAGTTCTGCGGACGTATTTTGGTTGACAAACAACTCGCCGGAGCAGAAACGGAACATTCCTGATAAAACCCTGATTACATGAATTTTACAGCAGAACAAATCGCTGCAGCCATTGACGGCACAATAGAAGGAAATCCTCAATCTGCCGTTTCCAAACTTTCTAAAATAGAAGAAGGCGGCGAGGGGGCTGTTGCCTTTTTGGCAGATATGAAGTTTGCACCGTTTCTATACACTGCACCCGCTGCTGTTACCATTGTAAATAAAGAGTTTACACCCGAACAAACACTCGCCACCACGCTCATCCGCGTTGACGACCCGCGTGCTGCATTTGTAAAAATACTCGCTCTGTATCAATCACTTAAACCGCGTCGCACAGGCATCTCCGAACGGGCATTCGTCGCGCCGGACGCCGTCGTCGGAGAAAATGTTTACATCGGCGACTTCGTCGTGATAGAATCGGGCGTAACCATCGGCGACCATGCCGCCATCTATCCGAACACCGTCGTGGGCGCAGGGAGTAGCATCGGTCGGCACACCACCATCTATTACGGCGTAAAAATATATGAAGACACCGTGATTGGCAATCATTGCATCATCCATGCCGGAGTGGTTATCGGCGCGGATGGTTTCGGATTTACGCCACAAGCCGATTTTAGTCGCGAGAAAATACCACAAACAGGAAACGTCGTCATCGAAGACCACGTCGAAATCGGAGCAAACACTACCATTGACAGAGCGACCATGGGTTCGACCATCATCCGCAAAGGCGCGAAGTTGGACAATCTCATCCAAATAGCGCACAACGTCGTCATCGGCGAAAACACCGTCATCGTCTCGCAGACAGGCGTCGCCGGCTCTACCAAAATCGGGAAAAACTGCATCATCGGCGGACAGGTCGGCATCATTGACCATCTGACGATTGGCGATAATGTCAAAATCGCCGCCCAGTCGGGCATCGGCAACGACGTAGCCGACAATAAACTCATGTTCGGAGCGCCCGCCGTGGACGCCTTCACCCATAAAAAAATCATCATCCACACGCGCAACTTGGATAAACACATCAAAAGAATTGACGCGTTGGAAGAAAAAATAAAAAGTATGTAGTATTTTATATAATGAAATAGAATATGGCAGTAAAACAAAAGACAATAGAGAAAGCGGTAACCATTCATGGACGAGGACTCCATACGGGAATTGAAAATATCACGCTCACATTCAAGCCGGCTATGGAAAATACCGGCTACGTTTTTAAACGCACCGACCTCCCCGAACAACCCGAAATAGCGGCAACCGCCGACCTCGTAAAAGAAACGGCAAGAGGTACAACTTTGATAAAGAACAACATCCGCATCGCCACCATCGAACATTGCTTGGCAAGTATTTTCACCGCCAACATTGACAACATCATCATCGAAGTAAACGCCGAAGAGATCCCCATCATGGACGGCAGCGCCAAATATTTCGTGGAAGCATTGGAAGAAGCCGGCATCCAAGAACAAGGCGAGGAACGGGTTGAATTTCAATTAGATGAACCGATAAAATATTCCGACCCCAAGACAGGAAGCGAGTTTATCGCCATCCCCGACGACCACATCCACTACTCCGTGATGATTGATTTTCACACCGATGTTCTGGGAACGCAAAACGCCGAACTGAATAACATTGCGGACTTTAAAAAGGAAGTAGCGCCCTGCCGCACTTTTGTCTTCATTGACGAGATGCAACAACTCATCCGGCAAAACCTGATTCGCGGCGGAGAACTCGACAACGCCATCGTTTTTGTCAACCGCATCCTCCCCGCCGAAGAAATCGAAGCGCTGAAAACGTTTTTCAACCAACCGAACGTGGAAGTAACCAAAGAAGGCATCCTGAACACCTGCGGACTCTCGTTCAACAACGAACCCGCCCGGCACAAACTCCTTGACATCGTCGGCGATTTGGCATTGGTCGGCAGACGTTTCAACGCCCACATCATCGCCAAAAAACCCGGACACGCCGCCAACGTAGCATTCGCCCTCAAAATCAAAAAATTTATCGAAAGCAGGGAAAAAACACACCACATCCCCAAATATGACCCCAACGAAGAACCGCTTTTAGACATCGTCGGAATATCCAAAAAACTGCCCCACAGACCGCCTTTCCTGCTGATTGACAAAATCATAGAACTGACGGACACGCACGTGGTCGGCGTTAAAAATGTTACCATGAACGAACCTTTCTTTGTCGGTCATTTTCCGGGTCATCCGGTCATGCCCGGCGTCTTGCAGATAGAGGCGATGGCGCAATGCGGAGGTATTCTGGTACTTTCCACCGTCCCCGACCCCGAAAACTACATTACCTATTTTATTAAAATAGATAACGTCCGTTTCCGTAATAAGGTCGTTCCGGGCGATACTTTGGTGTTCCGTCTCGACCTCACCAGTCCTATCCGGCGCGGCTTATGCCAGATGTCGGGGAAAGGATATGTCGGCAATCAGTTGGCCGTCGAAGCGGAAATGCTTGCTCAGATTGTAAAAGAAAAATAATATATCATGAATCAACCGTTATCATACGTTCATCCGCAGGCGAAAATTGCCAAGAACGTGGTCATTGAACCATTTGTCAACATTGAGAAAAATGTTGAAATCGCGGAAGGCACCTGGATTGGCTCCAACGTGAACATCATGGAAGGCGCCCGCATCGGGAAAAATTGCAAAATCTATCCGGGCGCGGTGGTCTCCGCCATCCCGCAAGACCTGAAGTTTCAAGGCGAGGAGACCATTGTGCGCATCGGCGACAACACCTCCATCCGCGAGTTCGTTACCATCAGCCGCGGCACCATCGCCAACCACGAGACCGTCCTCGGCAAAAATTGCCTTATCATGGCTTGTGCGCACGTGGCACATGACTGCATCTTGGGCGACAACGTCATCATGGGCAACGGCGCCGGCTTGGCAGGACATATCGAAATCGGCGACTTCGCCATCGTCAGCGGCATGGTCGCCGTACATCAATTCGTCAAAATAGGCGAACACGCCATGATCGCCGGAGGCTCGTTAGTACGCAAAGACGTCCCGCCCTACGTCAAAGCAGCCCGTGAACCGCTCTCATACGTCGGCGTCAACTCCATCGGACTGCGTCGGCGCGGCTTTTCCAACCAAGTCATCAACGAGATACAAGACGTCTATCGGAAGATATTCCAACAAAAAATGAACGTAACACAAGCCGTCCAGATAGTCGAAGCCGAACTGCCGGCAACACCGGAACGCGATAAAATCCTCGCCTTCATCAACAACTCCACACGAGGTCTGATGAAAGGATATATCGGGCTGGGAAGACGAGGCGGCGGGAATGGGGAGTAAGGGAAACTCAATTAAAAATAATAGTATGGAGCGAGAAATTTTAATGAAAAAAACCGTTCGGAATATTGAACAATTACCAATGAAACACATTCGGGAGGTGAATGATTTTGTGGAATTTATTATCCAAAGATCCGATGATGTTTTGATTACCGAAGGATTGCAACAATTGTCGTCTTTGAGCCACAGTTATGATTTTTTAAACAGCGAACCGGAACTTTATTCTATAGATGATTTAAAGGTAAGGTATATATGAAAAAAGGAAGCATTATTTTGATACCGTTTCCTTTTACAGACTTGAAAGGGAGTAAAATAAGACCTGCTGTAGTGTTGTGTAAGAGCGACTTGGATGTAACAATTAGTTTTATTACATCAGAGGTGAGATGGAAAACAAAATACGATGTGCCTGTTTTCCCTTCTAAATACAACGGACTGAAAGTACCCTCTCTGATTCGCATCGGAAAAATTGCGACAATAGATTCCAGTTTGGTACTCGGCGAATTAGGCGAGCTGTCCAATACAGAAATAATGGAACTCAACAAAGGATTAAAAGAATTATTATTGTTATATTAAAACATGAAGAAACATCTCACCATTTTAGCATTAACCATGCTGCTGAACGTATCAAGCACATTCGCGCAAAGCGGGATGACAGGTCCACTGACGTGGGAATTGAACGACGGCACGCTCACTATCAGTGGGGAGGGGGAGATGCCGGATTATGAGTGGGATATTTGGGCGCCGTGGTATGATTATCGAAAATCTATCGTTACCGTGATCATAGAAAACGGCGTTACAAAGATTGGAAATGACGCTTTTCGCGTTTGCGAAAAACTTACTTCAATAACCATTCCAAACAGCGTTACAACGATTGGATATTACGCTTTTTACTTGTGCACCGCCCTCGAATCTATTACCCTTCCAAACAGCATTACAGCAATTAAATATGGGGACTTTGCCGCTTGCACCGCTCTTAAATCTATTGCCATCCCAAACAGCGTAACAGCTATTGAAGTGGATGCTTTTAAAAATTGCACCGCTCTCAAATATGTTACCATTCCAAACAGCGTTACAGATATTTCCTATGGAGCCTTTGCCGGTTGCACCGCTCTTACTTCAATAACCAATCTAAATCCTGTACCCGTTGAGATAACGTTCGAAGTATTTGAAGATGTAAATCAATCCGCCTGCACGCTGAAAGTGCCGACAGACGCCATCTCCGCCTACCAGACCGCCGACGTTTGGAAAGAGTTTCATATTGAAGATGTAAACATGGGCATAGCCCCCCCAAGCCCCCCCGAAGGGGGGGGTGTGCGGATGTATCCGAATCCGACGAGTGGGGTATTTGCGATTTGCGATTTGCGATTTGCGACGTGCGATAATCGGATGTCGGACATCGGACAATCGGAAATCGTAATTTTCGATGTGATGGGTAGAAATGTGTTGACCGTTGCCCCCGTAGAGACGGGGCGCGCCCCGTCTCTACAATCGCAAATCACACCACCCCCTGCCCCCTCCAAAGGAGGGGAATTTCGGAAATCGGAAATCGGACAATCGCCCATCGAAATAAACATCAGCCATTTGCCGCAAGGGGTTTATGGTGTTAGCGTTCTTTCGGAGGGGCGGGTTGTTGGGAATGGGAAGGTGGTGAAAATGTAATATATATAAAGATATGGCAAAGATAAATGTAACAGGAACGGACATAACGATACTTCAGATTAAAGACGCTGATTATATTTCTCTTACAGATATGGCACACAGCCAAATGGAAGAACATATTATCATAAAGTGGCTTAGTCTAAAAAGCACCATTGAATATATAGGAGAATGGGAAATTTTGTTCAATCCGGATTTTAATTATACCGAATTCGGTACAATTAAAAATTCAGCAGGGAGCAACAATTTTGTTCTGTCGGTAAAACAATGGATTGAAAGGACCGGTGCGATTGGAATCACAGCAAAAGCAGGACGCTACGGCGGCACTTATGCTCACAAAGATATTGCGTTTCACTTTGGAATGTGGATAAGTCCGCGATTCCAATTGTTATTGGTCAAAGAGTTCCAACGTCTTAAAGAAGAAGAGCAAAAAGCATTAGGCTGGACAGCAAAGCGAGAATTAGCCAAAATAAATTATCACATTCATACTTCTGCCGTTAGCCGAAATCTAATTCCGAACAAACTATCCAAAGAACAAATAAATTTCATCTACGCCAACGAAGCCGATGTATTGAACGTAGCCATGTTTGGCATGACCGCCAAAGAGTGGCGCGAAACAAATCCTGACCTGAAAGGTAATATCCGCGATTATGCCGCAATCAACGAATTAATTTGCTTGTCCAACATGGAAAATCTGAATTCCGTATTTATCAATGAAAGACTTCCGCAAAAAGAGCGCTTGATAAGGCTAAATCAGATTGCTATTCAGCAGATGAGTGTGTTACAGGAGGTTGAAAGTAGAAGATTATTAAAATAATAAAATATGACCTCAACCCTCACATACCACCACCTCCCGCAGATAGACTCTCCCGAAGACCTTCGGGCGCTTTCTGTTGAACAGTTGGGGGCGGTATGCGATGACATTCGACGTTTTATCATTGAAGTGATTTCGTCTAATTCGGGACATCTCGGCGCCAGTTTGGGCGCAGTCGAGATTGCGGTGGCGTTGCACTACGTCTTCAACACGCCCGACGACCGCGTGATATGGGACGTGGGACATCAGGCTTACGCCCACAAAATCCTGACCGGGCGTAAGTCAGACTTTCACAACAACCGGAAGTACAAAGGAATCAGCGGTTTCCCCAAGATGACCGAGAGCGCCTACGACGCCTTCGGCACCGGACACGCCTCCACCGCCATCAGCGCCGCGCTCGGAATGGCAATAGCAGACGTGCTGGACGGAAACACAGACCGGCACAACATCGCCGTCGTCGGCGACGGCAGCATGACCGGCGGAATGGCGTTCGAAGCCATGAATCACGCCGGCGAACTAAAACCCAACATGCTCATCATCCTCAACGACAACGGCATCTCCATTGACAAAGGCGTGGGCGCGTTCAAAGAATATCTGCTATCCATCACTACCTCAACCACTTACAACCGTTTCAAAAACAAAGTCTGGAACTACATGATGCGGCGCAAAAGCCGGTACGGGAAAAACACCATCGCCATTACACGACAACTGACGCGCGGACTAAAATCTTCTGTTACAGGATTTAGCAATCTTTTTGAGGCGTTGAACTGGCGTTATTTCGGTCCGGTGGACGGACACGATATTAAGACGATGGTCAACATCCTGCAAGCCATGAAAAAGATACCGGGGACGAAAATTCTTCACCTTGTTACCAAAAAGGGAAAAGGATTGACTTTGGCAGAGGAAAACCCCATCTCGTACCATGCGCCGGACAAGTTCGACATGACTACCGGATGTATCTTGGAAAAAACGACTGGCGACATGCCCGCAAAATATCAGGACGTCTTCGGACACACCATCGTAGAGTTAGCGCGACAGAATCCGAAAATCATCGGCATCACGCCCGCCATGCCAACGGGATGTTCTTTGAATATCATGATGCAGGAACTTCCCGATCGCGCTTTCGACGTAGGCATCGCCGAACAACACGCCGTAACTTTCTCGGCGGGATTGGCTGCCGCCGGAAAAATCCCGTTTTGCAATATCTACTCGTCGTTTATGCAACGCTCTTACGATCAGGTGATTCACGACGTGGCGTTGCAAAAGTTGCCGGTGGTATTTTGTTTGGACAGAGCCGGACTTGTCGGTGAAGACGGTCCCACGCATCACGGGGCGTTCGACCTCGCCTATTTTCGCTCCATCCCCAACATCACCATCGCAGCGCCCATGAACGAAGTGGAGTTGCGAAACATGATGTTTACCGCCCAAACGGGGAAACACGGCGCTTTCTCCATCCGTTATCCGCGCGGACGCGGCGTTCTGTCAGAATGGAAACAGCCTTTTGAAGAGTTGCCCGTCGGAAAAGGACGAAAACTGAGAGACGGCGACAAAATCGCCATCGTCAGCATCGGACATCCGGGAAATTTCGCGGCAGCGGCGTGCGAGGAGTTAGAACAAAAAAATATCGCCGTTGCGCACTACGACATGCGCTTTTTGAAACCCATTGACGAAGAGTTACTTCACGAAATATGTAAAAAATATACGACTATCATCACCGTCGAAGATGGAACCATCATCGGCGGGTTGGGTAGCGCCGTCATGGAGTTCTCTGTGAAAAACGAGTACCACGCAAAAATTTTCAGATTAGGAATACCGGACGAATTTATTGAACAAGGTACTCTGAATCAATTACATAAAGATTGTGGGTTTGACAAGGAAGGAATCATTAAAATAATAAACTTATGCCTGTAGTTACTGCTAATGACTTGATAAAGAGCAAATTTCTCCTGAAATTCGGAGGAAAAGCAATTTGTAATCTGTTGATATCCGTTTTGGGGCTTTCAAAGTGCAATAAGATATACGACAAGGTTGAAAAAGCCAACCTCAAAGGCTATGATGCGCTTATCGGCATCATTCAGGAGTCGGGGTTGAACTACGAGTGTTCCATCTCCGACATCAACCGTATTCCGAAGGAGGGCGCTTTTATTGTAGTTGCCAACCATCCATTTGGCATGGCGGAGGGCTTGATACTCACCAAAATCATTGCATCGGTGCGTCCCGACGTCAAAGTCGTGGCAAACTTTATATTGGGCAAAGTGAAAGTTATTGACAACTACTGGCTCAAAGTGAACCCTTTTGAAGAAAAACCCGGTGCGTTCAACAGCATCAAAGACCTTAGAGCGTGTTTTAAAGCCATACAGGAGGGACATCCGTTGATTATTTTCCCAGCCGGAGAGGTGTCAACATGGCAAAGAGGGCTTATTGACTGCGAAGACCGGTCGTGGAATCAACCCATTATGCGATTTGTTAAAAAAGTAAAAATCCCGGTGCTGCCGGTCTATGTACACGGCTCCAACAGTAAATTATTCCATGTGTTGAGCAAGATACACTGGACGCTTCGGACGCTGCGCCTGCCGCGAGAATACCTGAACAAACGCCACAGCGTCATCAAATTTCGTATCGGCTTGCCCATCCCCGTCAAAGAACAGGAACGCTACCACGACTTGGAGACATACAGCAAAGTCTTACGTCTTTATACCTACGCCCTGCGCCTCTCCTATAAAAAGTTGGAACCCAGCGTGCTGCTTCCGCCCGAAAAACCTGCGCCCATTCTCCCGCCGGCAGACCCGGATGCCATACTCTCGGAAATAGAACAACTACGCTCCGACCCCGATAAAAACCTCATCACCATCTCCAACTACACCGTGTTCTGCTCCAAACCGGCACAGATGCCCAACATCATGTACGAAATCGCCCGACTGCGCGAAATCACCTTCCGCGAAGTAGGAGAAGGCACCAATAAACCCTTAGACACAGACCCCTTCGACGAATATTTCTACCAACTCTTTGTGTGGGACGACCAAGCGCACAAAATCGTCGGCTCCTACCGCATCGGCATAGGCAGGGAAATCCTCGAACGACACGGAGGTCTCGGAGAGTTTTATATCAGCACCCTCTTCGACTTCGACCCCAAAATGAAACCCATGATGAGCAGAACCCTCGAATTAGGACGCTCGTTCATCATCGCCGAATACCAGAAAAAACACTCCACCCTCTTCGCTCTCTGGAAAGGACTGCTCATCACCATGATGAACACCAAAACCGACTACTTGCTGGGCGCTGTCAGCATCTCCGGAAAATTCTCCGAAGCCGCCAAAGCCCTCACCATCGAATTTATCAAAGTCAACTACTTCGACCGCGAATTAGCAGCGCTCACCAAAAACAAAGAGCGAGCCACCTTCAAACTCATCCGAACTTTCGACAAGGAAACATTTAAACTGATTACCAACGGCGACTTCGCCATCTTGGACACCTTCGTTCAAAGCATTGACCCTGAATTTGTAACACCGACCCTGATACGCCAATACATCTCCATGCTCCACACGCGAGCCATCGGCTTCAACGTTGACTTCTACTTCAACAACTGCTTAGACGCCCTGATGTACCTCAACATCAAAACCATCCCCAAAAAAGCCCTGCTGATGCTCTGCAAAGACGTTGATCCCGAATCAAACCTCAGAAAAATGATTGATGCGCTACCGGATGAGGAAGGGTAAAAATCTTTGTGTGCTGTTTTTTATTCGAAGTTTTCTACATAAAAAAAGAGTATTGAAATTCTCAATTAAAAATCGTATCTTTGCACCCCATTTTTTTGTGGGGTATCGAAATACATAAGAAATTAATATACATAATAAATAAGTTTTAGAACGACATGAAAGTTTATCAGACAAGCGAGATTAGGAATATTGCCCTTGTGGGCGGTGCAAAAGCCGGAAAGACGACATTAGCGGAAAGCATGTTATTTGAAGGCGGGCTTATCAACAGAAGAGGTAGCGTTGACGACGGCAACACTGTCTCCGATTACAGAGACATCGAATTGGAACGCGGCAACTCCGTTTCATCAACAGTGATGTACAGCGAATTTGAAGGGAAGAAGATCAATATCATTGACACGCCCGGATTCGATGACTTCGTAGGCGAAGTCATTGCAGCGCTGAAAGTTATCGAGACAGGCGTTGTGGTCATAAATGCCCAAAACGGCGTGGAAGTAGGAACGGAAATTGCGTGGCGGAATACCAGCAAGTTAGAAACGCCTATCATCTTCGCCATCAACCATTTAGAACACGAAAAGTCCAACTTTGACGAGACGTTGCGCCAACTGAAAGCCCAGTTCGGCTCCGGCATTACACCGTGCCAGTTTCCGGTAAATGTCGGATTGAGTTTCAACGCCATCATTGACCTGCTGATGATGAAAATGTTGAAATATTCGGAAAACGGCGGAAAACCCGAAATCCTCGACATCCCCGCCGACCTGAAAGCGAAAGCAGAAGAGATGCAAGCCACCATGATAGAAGAATTAGCGTCTGCCGACGAAGAATTGATGGAACAATTCTTTGAAAACGGCGCCCTGACCGAAGAACAAATAGCAAAAGGGATGAAGTTAGGATTGATAAACAGAACGTTCTTCCCCGTTTTCTGCATCAACGCCAAACACAACATGGGCGTTTCACGTCTGATGCAGTTTATCAACGCATCCGTACCTGCTCCTAACGACCCAAGTTTGCATTTCAAAAAGACCACCAAAGGGAAAGAGTTGAAGTGCGACGTCAAAAATCCGCCCGTGCTGTTTGTTTTCAAAACAGGGATGGAGCAACATCTCGGCGAAGTCTCTTTCTTCAAAGTGTTCGACGGCGAAGTCGCCGAAAGCGCCGACATGTACAACTCCACCACTGATACCAAAGAACGTATCACCCAACTTTACGCCGTTTACGGGAAAAACCGTGAAAAGATGGACAAAGCCGTCGCCGGCGACATCGCAGGAACCATCAAACTGAAAAACTCCAAGACCAACACCACCATCTCCGGCGTGAAAAATACGGAAGACATCGTAGAACCGATTGCCTTCCCTGCCCCCAAAATCCTCATGGCAGTGAAAGCCAAAAACTCTACCGACGATGAAAAACTGAACGCCGCCTTAGTCGCCAAATACCGCATAGACCCCACTTTCACCGTCGAACTCTCCAAAGAGTTGAAACAGATGATCGTCGGCGGACAAGGCGAACTTCACCTCAACATCGTGAAATGGCAAATAGAAAACCTCGAAAAAGTCGCATACGAATACTTTGCCCCGAAAATCCCTTACCGCGAAACGATTACGAAAAAGGCAAAAGCCATGTATCGCCATAAGAAACAATCGGGCGGTGCCGGACAGTTCGGCGAAGTCCACATGATGATAGAACCCTACGTGGAAGGCATGTCGTGGACGACAGAATTCCCCGTCAGAGGCTCGGACGAATATCCGTTGGAATGGGGCGGAAAGTTGGTATTGAACAACTGCATCGTCGGAGGTGCCATTGACGCCCGTTTCATCCCCGCTATCCTCAAAGGCATCATGGAAAAGATGGAAGAAGGACCGCTGACCGGCTCTTATGCCCGCGACGTGGTCGTCTATATCTACGACGGCAAAATGCACCCCGTTGACTCCAACGAAATGGCTTTCAAATTAGCCGGACGTAACGCCTTCCGCATGTCGTTCCAAGACGCAGCGCCCAAGATTCTCGAACCCATCTACAACGTAGAAGTGTTAGTTCCCGAAGATAAGATGGGCGACGTGATGACCGACCTGCAAGGACGCAGAGCCGTCATCATGGGAATGGACTCCGAAGGTAACTATCAGAAAATCAAAGCGCAAGTGCCTCTCGCAGAGATGAACCGCTACTCCACCTCCCTGAGTTCGATCACCAGCGGACGCGCCATGTACTCATTGGAATTTGCACAATACGCGCAAGTACCGGGCGACGTTCAAACCAAACTGCTCGAAGAATACGCTGCGCAGCAGAAGGAAGAGGATTAGACTGAGGTTTACAGTAAAGTCTATCCCGATTTTTGCAAACAGCTTTTTTAAGGGTATATGACAAAATTGCCCCGTCCCGTCATTGCGAACGAAGTGAAGCAATACAGAGTAATACAAAACCTTATTTTCTTTGTAAAAGATGCAGGTCTGTGTCATGGCACCGCAGGAATTGCCCATATTTTCTACCATGCATGTGTGGAATACTCGCATGCCCGAATTTAAAAACGCCGCCGATTATTGGTTTGACCAAACAATAAAAATGTCTATCTTTGCAGACGGATTGGTAGGCTATAAGACGTGGAAAGGAAAAGAAGGGTGGATAAATTCTTATGGATCACTTGATGGCATTGCGGGAATTGGGTTAGCATTGTTGACTTATTGTTATGAAGTAGAACCTACGTGGGATGAATGTTTATTATTAAGTTGATATAGAAATAGTTAAAAATAAAAAAGTATTAATTAAAAAAAGTATTGTTATGGAACGATTTAAAAAATTACGGTTTATTGCAGTCTCTGTTATGTTAACGGGACTGGTTTTTCTTTTTTCATCGTTACCTGTTTTCGCGCAGGATTACCATGTAGCATGGAACAATAATTTTGGTGGGTATGGTGATGATTTTTATGCTTCGGTAACTGTGGCAACGTCAAAAGCCGATGGATTTGTTGCGGTGGGATACTCTGATGAAGCATCCTTTGGTAATGGCGATTGGGAAGATGTTGCAGGGAAAGGCGGTCGAGACGCCATTATTGTAAACTATGGCTATGGAACTTATATCCAGGGCGATGTACTATGGTGTAAGAATTTCGGCGGAAACGGCGATGATGCCTATTGGGCAGTAACGACTGTATCCGATGGATATGTTGCGGTAGGATACTCCGATTTCGATTCTTTCGGCAACGGCGATTGGGAAGGAGTTGTGGGAAAAGGAGGGCAAGACGCCATTATTGTGAAATATGACCGAAACGGCGATGTGGTATGGAAAAAGAATTTTGGAGGAAATGGTCAAGACATCTATTTTGCAGTAACGACTGTATCGGATGGGGTTGTTGCAGTGGGACATTCCGCATCTGCGTCTTTCGGTAATGGCGATTGGGCAGGCATCTCAGCAAAAGGAACCCACGATGCCATTGCTGTTAAATATGACCACAACGGTAATGTGGTATGGAAAAAGAGTTTGGGCGGAAAAGGTTGGGATTCCTATACATGGGTAACAGCAGTGCCGGACGGAGTTGTGGCGACTGGGTATTCCAATTCTGTTGGCTATGGCGATTGGACCGGCATCTCGGAAAAAGGCGGTCGAGACGCCACTATTGTAAAATATGACAACAACGGCAATGTGGTATGGAAAAAGAATTTCGGCGGGAATGGAGCAGATTTTCTTGTTTCCGTAACAACGGTATCGGACGGAGTTGTTGCAGCGGGGTATTCTGAGTCCGGTTCTTTCGGCAATGGCGATTGGACTGGCGTTTCGGGAAAAGGCGGCGATGACGCTATCATTGTAAAACTTGACCACGCCGGCAATGTAGTATGGAAAAAGAATTTTGGCGGTAATGCTGTTGATCGCTATGCTGCAGTAACAGCGCTATCCGACGGATATGTTGCGGTGGGATATTCTGGCGCCGGTTCTTTCAACACCGGCGACTGGATCGGTTTTATGGGCAAAGGCGGTAACGATGCCATTATGGTGAAATATGATAATGCGGGTAATATGGAATGGAGAAAAAATTTTGGCGGAAGCGGTGATGATCACTATATCTGGGCAGACCAGATATACGGTGGGTTTGTTGCGATGGGACAATCCTCAGAAAGTTCTTTCGGCACCGGCGACTGGACAGATATCGAAGGAAAGGGTGGAAACGACGCCACCATAGTAAAATGCGACACCCTTATCATCACATTTATTCCCGTAACGGAGATCATCAACGTACCTCAAAAGACTACGGTAGGCGTTCCGCTCACCCTCAAGGGGACGGTCGTTCCGGGCAACGCCACCTACCAAACCTTTGCATGGGAGTTGCTGGACGCAGGAACTACCGGCGCCACCCTCAGCGGCGGCAATACCCTCAATACCACCGGAACAGGTACGGCAGTTGTCCGCGCCATCATCACCAACGGCTTGGGCAAGGGCGAAGACTACGAGCAATATTTTGACATTGCGGTAAATCCGGCAGACTTTGTGTCGGTAACAGACATCATCAATGTACCCACAGAGACTACCGTAGGAATACCGCTCACGCTCACCGGTACGGTTGTTCCGGACAACGCCACCAACAAAGCCATCGTCTGGGGCATTAAATCGGCAGGAACCACCGGCGCTACGCTTAGCAGCGGTAATATCCTGAATACCATAGAGATAGGAACAGTAATTATCACCGCAACCATCGCAGAAGGCATCGGATTAGGTGTGGATTTCGTTAAAGATTGTATCATTGCCATAAATCCGGAAGATTTTGTTTCCGTTACGGATATTATCAACGTGCCGCAATGGACTACGGTAGGCGTTCCGCTCACCCTCACGGGAACAGTCATCCCCAGCGACGCTACCTACCAAACCATCGTTTGGAGCGTACAGAATGGCGGAGGCACCGGCGCCACCATCACCGACGGCAATATCCTGAACACCACAAAAACAGGCACAGCAACCATCAGAGCAATCATCGAAAACGGCACAGGAATCGGTATAGACTACATCAAAGATTTTAAAATCGGCATCAATCCGGAAGACTTTGTTGCCGTAACCGACATCATAGACGTTCCCACAGAAGCAACGATAAAAGTTCCACTCCTCCTCACCGGAACAGTTATACCGGAAAACGCTACCTATAAAAACATTGGTTGGAAAGTCATTGACGCCGGAGGCTCCGGCGCTTATATCAGCGGCGTCAACACGTTAAACATCACCGCTGCGGGGAGCGCTCTTGTCAGAGCCATCGTTGCCAATGGCTTGGGAATAGGCATAGAATATACGCAGGATTTTAGCATTACGATAGGCGTAGGCATTGCCGAAATTTCGCAGTCCAACACCCTGAAAGCATATACCCGAAACGGAATACTATACGTCAGCGGACTCACCGTCGGCGAAACATGGCGCGTGTATGACATCTTGGGAAAACTTGTGTATCAAGGCGTTGCGACCGACGAAACGGTAAATATTCCCCTGTCGGTCAGCGGAGTGTATATCATCCGGTCGGGAGAAAAAACGGCAAAAGTAGTTAATGATTGAAAATCAGGTAAAAACATGAATATAGTCATTGCCGGAGACGGCGAAGTAGGATTTTTTTTGGCGAAGTTGTTGACGAAAAACAACCACAGCATCACCGTTGTTGACCCTAACGAGGATCTTCTGAAGATGTTGGAATCGGAAGCAGACTTGCTCGCTATAACGGGCGATTCCACCTCGCTCTCCGTATTAAAAAACGCGAATGTGTCGAAAGCCGACCTGCTCATCTCCGTTCTACACGAGGAGAAAACCAACATTCTGACCTGCATCTTAGGTAAAAAAATCGGCGCCAAGCGCACCATTGCTCGTGTGAACAGCGTCGAATACTTGAACGAGCGCAACGTCGCCATGTTCAGAGATTTGGGCATTGACGAGGTCGTAACGCCCGAAATCATCGCCGCCGAAGAGATCGTGGCGCTGCTCGACCAGTCGGCGGCAACGGAAGTCCACGACTTCGGAAACGGAAAACTGCGACTGCTCCTCTTTCGTCTCACCAAAGAGGCGCCCGTTACGGGAATGACGCTCGCAGAAGTGGCGCAGAAGTATCCCGACCTGAACTTTCGGGCTGTCGCCATACACCGCCGCGGAAAAACCATCATACCCGCCGCCAACGATAAGTTCCTCCCCAACGACCTGGCTTACGTCCTCTCCAACAAGCCCGACGACACCGACCTGCTGTTAGAACTGAGCGGAAAATCCGGCTATACGGTTAAAAATGTGATGATCATCGGCGCAGGGCGTATCGGACGAAAAACCGCCCGCGACTTGCAAAATGAGAAAAACGTCAAACTGATAGACATTGACAAACAACGTTGCGAAGAAGCCGCCGTAGAATTAGCAAACACCTTAGTAATCAACGGAGACGCCCACAACGTGCAACTGCTCGAAGACGAAGGCATCATGGAGATGGACGCCATCATCTCGGTTACGCAAGACTCCGGAATCAACATGTTTTCGTGTCTGTTGGCAAAAAAATACGGCGTCAAAAAGGTCATCCCGCTCATTGACAACATTGACTATATTGACATCGCCCAAAATATCGGAATAGACACCTCCATCAACAAAAAACTCATCACCGCAGGTTACATAGCCCGTTTCACCATGAACAGCGAAGTCGCCTCCGTAACTTTTCTGAGTGGCATTGACGCCGACGTGTTGGAGTTTGTCGTCAAAAAAGGCGCACCCATCACCAAACGCCCGCTGAAAAAGATAAAAATGCCCGAAGGAGCCATCATCGGAGGTTTCATACGCGGCGAAAAGGCGTTTATCGCCATCGGAGATACCAATTTCTTAGAAGACGACACGGTGGTCGTTTTATCACTGCCTCATGCGGTGGATAAGGTGGAGAAGTTATTCTAGGTAAAATGGATATAATAATATAGTATATGGCACCCATTAACAAAAAGATATCTTACCGTCCGATTATCACCGTTATCGGCTTCTTGCTGATGATAGAGGCGGTCTTTATGCTCTGCGGAGTTCCGTTTTCCATCTATTACGGAGAGGAGGTTTGGGCGTTGGCGGCAAGCGCTTTCGTTACTTTCTTTACAGGGTTCTTCTGCTGGGTTCCCCGCCGACGGCTCAACGAAGAAATCAGCCGACGGGAAGGATTTTTAATCGTTACGCTCTCGTGGGTTGCCGCCTCCGTTTTTGGGATGTTGCCCTATCTCTTTTCCCTTGATTATGTTAGCATTACCGACGCTTTCTTTGAAAGCATTTCGGGATTCACCACCACCGGATCTTCCATTTTTACAGATGTGGAAAGCCTTCCAAAAGGAATTTTGTTTTGGCGCGCCATGACACAATGGATGGGCGGCATGGGAATCATCATGCTCACCTTAGCCATCTTACCCATGCTGGGCATCGCCGGTTTTCAACTCTTTGCCGCCGAATTTACCGGTCCCAGCAAAAACAAACTGCATCCCAAAATCAAAGCCACCGCCAAACGGCTATGGTTGGTCTATCTCTTCTTCACCTTCGCCGGCATTTTGCTACTCTCTATGGGCGACATGAACTTTTTCCAAGCGGTATGTCATTCGCTATCAACCATTTCCACAGGAGGATTTTCAACACAAAATACGAATGTCGCCGACTTCTCCGCCTATTCGCAATACGTCATCAGCATCTTTATGATTATCGGTGGCATCAATTTTACCATTATTTACTTCCTTGTAAAAAGAATGTTCAGGAAAATTTTGGAGTACCACGAATTTTGGGTTTACATCGGCGTCATCATCGCCGCTACGGTCATTATCACCGGCGGATTGCTGTACCATTTTCACTCGGCGGCGGAGGAATCTTTTCGGCAGGCGTTCTTTTACGCCGTCTCCATCGTCTCCACAACAGGTTTTGTTACAACCAATTACATGGATTGGCCCGTCTATCTGATTACGGTTCTCTTCTTTTTGATGTTCGTCGGAGGAATGGCAGGTTCTACCAGCGGCGGGATGAAGATCGTGCGACAGTCGCTGCTCGTGAAAAACAGTTACTTAGAACTGAAACGGCTGATACACCCCAACGCCGTCGTGCCGCTCACTTTCTCAAAGAAAATCATCGAAAACGACACCCTCTACAAGGTGATGGCGTTTTTTGTGCTTTACATCATCGTCGCCTTCGTCTTCGTGGTGGTAATCTCCTTCATGGGACTTGATTTTGAAAGCAGCGTCGGCGCCGCCATTGCCACCATCGGAAACATCGGTCCCGGCATCGGCACTTTCGGTCCTGCCGGCGACTTCAGCGCCCTCCCCAACTTCGGAAAATGGATGCTCACCCTCCTGATGCTACTCGGACGTCTCGAACTCTTTACCGTGCTGGCGCTCTTTACGCCAAAGTTTTGGAAAAGTTGAGGGTGGCGGATTAAAATAAAAGTTGTACCTTTGCAATTATTTTTTAAAAACACATTATGGCAAGTATAACATTGGAATACGATTTTCGTAACACGCAGGCACAAAGGACGCTAGAGTATATTCTTTCGTTGGGTTTATTCAAGTCAACCCCTGTAAACAGAGAGGAAACCTTATCCGAAAAAAGGGAAAAGTTGGACAATGAATTGAAAAATCATTTGATTGATTTGTCAGGTTTTAAGTTTAATAGAGAAGAAGCAAATATCTATGAATAAATTTGCACTTGATACCAACATCCTGATATACAGCCACGATGAAAATGCTGCTGATAAGCAAAGCATTGCGAGAAATTTAATTGTTCGTTCACCCATTGTTTGTATGCAAGTAGCCATTATTATTGCTGCGGCATTGGATAGTGGTTGCCATACGCTCTATTCCGAAGATATGCAACATAAAATGGTGATCGACAAAAAGTTATCTATTATTAACCCATTTTTGTAATCATAAAAATAACGATTACGCGAATCCGACAATATTTTTTCACCACAAAGTATCACAAGCCCCCTTTGATTCCCCCAAAAGGGAAAAATCACAGAGAAAACGCACACTTTCGCGTTCATCCCCGCCAATTTTCATCCTCAACTCGTTCAAATTTCCCCTCAAAAGCATTCCCCGTCCCGCGCTCTCATTTTTTTCATCCCATTTAATTAATTGGAACCCAATTAATTAAATGGGATGAAAAAAATATTTTCAAAAAAGTTTGTTATATTGAAAAAAGTTGTATCTTTGCAGTCCGTTTTTTCGGGTAGGAGAGCAGTGAGGAAAAAGGACGGAAAACGAAAGTTCTAAACAAGAAATGAAGCAAAAAGAAAGCCTAAGAACGAATACGCTGCCGTGAGGCAGACGTAAAGAATGCGAACCGAATCAATAGACTTTGAAACAAAGTAAAATTTGAGCGACGAAGTCAGGTCTCGAACAACTTCAAAGACATAAAAAAAATTATTTACAATGAAGAGTTTGATCCTGGCTCAGGATGAACGCTTGCGGCAGGCTTAACACATGCAAGTCGAGGGGCAGCACGGTGTAGCAATACACTGGTGGCGACCGGCGCACGGGTGCGTAACACGTATGCAACCTACCCTTCACAGAGAGATAGCCTTTCGAAAGGAAGATTAATATCTCATGGTTCCATTGAATCGCATGATTTGATGGATAAAGGAGCAATCCGGTGAAGGATGGGCATGCGTCCCATTAGATAGTTGGCGAGGTAACGGCTCACCAAGTCGGCGATGGGTAGGGGTCCTGAGAGGGTTATCCCCCACACTGGTACTGAGACACGGACCAGACTCCTACGGGAGGCAGCAGTGAGGAATATTGGGCAATGGACGAAAGTCTGACCCAGCCATGCCGCGTGCAGGATGACGGCCCTATGGGTTGTAAACTGCTTTTCTATTAGAAGAACACCATTACGTGATAATGGACTGACGGTATAATAGGAATAAGCATCGGCTAACTCCGTGCCAGCAGCCGCGGTAATACGGAGGATGCGAGCGTTATCCGGATTCATTGGGTTTAAAGGGTGCGTAGGCGGTTCATTAAGTCAGCGGTGAAATCTCTCAGCTCAACTGAGACCGTGCCGTTGATACTGATAAACTGGAATACAGACGGGGCAGGCGGAATATGTAATGTAGCGGTGAAATGCGTAGATATTACATAGAACACCGATCGCGAAGGCAGCTTGCCAGGCTGTTATTGACGCTGATGCACGAAAGCGTGGGGATCAAACAGGATTAGATACCCTGGTAGTCCACGCTGTAAACGATGATCACTGGTTGTCGGCAATATACCGCCGGTGGCTAAGCGAAAGTATTAAGTGATCCACCTGGGGAGTACGATCGCAAGGTTGAAACTCAAAGGAATTGACGGGGGCCCGCACAAGCGGAGGAGCATGTGGTTTAATTCGATGATACGCGAGGAACCTTACCTGGGCTAGAACCGGCGCTGACGGTCTGTGAAAGCAGACTTCCCTTCGGGGCGGCGTTGGAGGTGCTGCATGGTTGTCGTCAGCTCGTGCCGTGAGGTGTCGGATTAAGTTCCATAACGAGCGCAACCCCTACTGTTAGTTGCCAGCATGTAAAGATGGGGACTCTAGCAGGACTGCCGGCGCAAGCCGAGAGGAAGGTGGGGATGACGTCAAATCAGCACGGCCCTTATGTCCAGGGCTACACACGTGCTACAATGGTCGGTACAGAGGGCAGCTACTTGGCAACAAGATGCGAATCTCGAAAACCGGTCTCAGTTCGGATCGAAGTCTGCAACTCGACTTCGTGAAGTTGGATTCGCTAGTAATCGCGCATCAGCCATGGCGCGGTGAATACGTTCCCGGGCCTTGTACACACCGCCCGTCAAGCCATGGAAGCTGGGGGTACCTGAAGTTCACGACCGCAAGGAGTGACCTAGGGTAAAACTAGTGACTGGGGCTAAGTCGTAACAAGGTAGCCGTACCGGAAGGTGTGGCTGGAATACCTCCTTTCTGGAGATGTTGTTACAAGAGACCAAAAATAGGAACGCATCAGCGCTCTTAGGCTTCTTTTTCTTTATATACTTTATGTAAAAATAGCCCTTAAAATTTAAGAATTAAATTTTAAGGGCTATTTTTCATTTTGCCTCGACCTACGTGCATTTCAGATATAATCCAAGTTTTCTATTATATAATTGCCTCAAATATAATGTAAAGTCTGATTGTTGAGGGTAATTTAAAAAGAAAAATTAGCGGCTAAAATTTCCCTTCAAAGACAAACGTCGCTTTTCCTTCCAAATAGACATCATGGAAGGTGTTGTCTGTTTTGGCGTAATAGACTTTGAGCGTTCCGCCGCGCGATTCGACGGTTATGACGTTTTGCGTGGTATCTTTCAGAAAATGAGCGGCGTACGTCAATGCTGAGGCGACGATACCTGTTCCGCAGGATTGGGTTTCGTCTTCCACGCCGCGTTCGAAGGTTCTTACGGCGAGGTGGTCGGGCTGTTTTTCGACAAAGTTCACATTCGCTCTTCCCGTGATGCGCGGGTCGTAACTGCGTTGTTCGCCGAGTAATGAGACGTCTAACGCCTCGATGTCGTCGTTGAAAATCACTAAATGCGGGGAGCCGGTGTTGATGAAAAAGATGTCGTCGTGGAATTGTTGCGGCATTGCGCAATCTTTCATGCCTATGCGCACAACTATCTCATTATGATTGTGTTTCGAGATGATTTCGGCTTGATGGACGCCGTCGGAAGCCAGAAAACAGCCTTTTTCGTCCATGATTCCCAAGCGATGGGCGAAGGCGGCGATACAGCGTCCGCCGTTTCCGCAGAAGGTGTCGGTAGAGCCGTCGTTGTTATAGAAAACCATCTCGAAGTCAGTTTGTTCCGACGGATTGAGCAGTATCAGCCCGTCGGCGCCGATGCCGTATTTGCGGTCGCACAATTGTCGAACATCGAATGTGCTCAGTGTAATGGATTTGTCTCTGTTGTTCAACAAGATAAAATCGTTTCCGGTGCCGTGGTATTTGTAGAAATTCATTTTGCAAATGTACAAAAAATTGCACTATCTTTGCCATATCAAAATAAAAACCCGTTTTGGGAGTTTTTTTAGGAAATAATATTGTTTGGATATAAGCGTTAAACATTTGATAATGAACTTTTACCGATGTGTTTTCAACGGTAAGTTTTTGACTGAGAAGCCGGTAGTGCGCTATGGCTTTTTGGTTACGTTGTGCGTTTTATCATCCATTTTCTGCTCTTTTCGTGTTTCGGCGCAGCAGATTGACGTCGAATTTGACTTGCCGCCTGCCGCCGATTCGTCGGAACTGCACGATGTGACGGCTATTCCCATTCCCGATTTATTGACTCCTTTGTTGCCTTCGGATACCCTGCTTGTCTCCCCCGAAAAGGTGAAAAAGGAGATGTTGGAGACCAAAGTCGAGCGCTCGTCCGACTCCAGCATGTTGGACATGAAAGCCCGCAAGGCGTACCTTTACGGCAACGCCGAAATCACTTATGGCTCCATCAACCTGAAAGCCGCCTACATCGAGGTGGACTTTGCCAAGAGTACCGCATTCGCCGCCGGCGTAGCCGACTCGACCGGAACGCTGACGGGAATGCCCGTACTCGTGGAAAAAGGACAGGAGTACAAAGCCGTAACGATGAAGTATAATTTTGAGACCAAACGAGGATTGATACATACCATCATCACGCAGGAAGGCGACGGCTTCATGCACGGCTCCATCGTGAAAAAAGACGAAAACGACGTTTTGAGCGTCGCCAACGGATGGTACACCACCTGCGACCTCGACCATCCCCACTTCGGACTGAAGTTTGGAAAAGCCAAAGTCATCCCCGACAATAAAATTGTCGTCGGACCCGCCTACATGGTCATCGAAGACGCTCCGACGCCGCTGGCGCTCCCTTTTGCGTTGATTCCGAACAAGAAAAATCAAAAGTCGGGCATTATCGTGCCGGGCGTCGAAACTAAAAATGAGATGGGAATGGGTTTTGTGAAAGGCGGTTACTATTGGTATATCAACGATTACATGGATTTTAGAGCAGTGGGCGACATCTACACGCGCGGAACGTGGGCGGTAGAACCTGCGTTTCGATATAAAAAACTGTACCAATACACCGGCGACCTCAATCTCGGATACAGCCACATCATGAAAGGCGTTGCGGGAACACCCTCTTACCGTGATGAAAACAACTACCGCTTGCAATGGATGCACAACCAAGACCCCAAGGCGCATCCGGTGAACCGTTTTTCTGCCAATGTTACTATCCAAAGCAGCAACTATAACTACTTCCATCCCACCAACACTCAAGACCGCCTGACCAATACCTACAGTTCAAATATCAACTTTTCAACATCTTTTTCGCGATTCAATTATTCGGTGAGCGCCGGCTATGTCCAAAATACTCAAACACATAACGTTGACCTGACACTTCCCAGCATGAACCTGAATATGAACCAGGTTTATCTGTTCCGTAAAAAAGTGCAACAGGGTCCCCTCAAATGGTATGAAAACATCAATGTCCGTTATACCATGAGCGCTATTAACACTGTAAAGGCAACAGATTCCACCATGTTCAAAGGCAATATGCCGGAGCAGATGAACTATGGAATGAGACATAATATTCCCATCGCCGTTCCGATAAAAATCCTGAAAGTCCTTAACGGAGAACTCGGCGCAGGCTACAACGAATACTGGTACGGCAGAACTATCAGCCGACGGAATTATGTGGATACGGCGTTCACCGTCATTAATGGGAAAGGAACCTATACCGGTCATTCCAAAATAGATACCATCAACGGCTTTTCATCAACCCGCGATTTCGAACTTAGCGCTTCGTTGAACACCAAGTTGTATGGCTTGTTTCTGATGAAAGGCGGTCCGATAAAAGCGGTGCGCCATGTGTTGACGCCTGCCGTCAGTTTTTCATACCATCCCGACTTCGGAACGGATTTTTGGGGAAATTACAGAACGTATCTTGGCAGAGAAGGCGAGGATGTGCGCTATAGCAGGTATCAGGGAGCGGCGTATAGAAGTCCGCCCGACGGCGTGTCGGGGTTGGTGAACTTTAGCCTGAGCAACAACCTCGAAATGAAAGTTCGAAACCGAGCCGACACCATCACAGGAACGAAAAAGATAAAACTGATTGACATCTTCTCCGCAAACATCGGATACGACGTAGCCAAAGACTCCCTCAACTGGACACCGCTCAGATTAAGCGGGACTACAACTGTCTTTCAATCTCTTAGAATCTCATACAACGGATTCTTCGACGTCTATGCGCTCAATGAAGAAGGGACGGCAAGTATCAGCAAAACGGAGTGGGAAGTCAATCGCCGCCTGTTCCGGTTTAATAACGCCGACTGGGCTTTCAACCTCGACTACCGCCTCAATCCGAACACGTTTAAGAAAAATACATCTGCCTCCCCCCCTCCTCCTCCGACAAATCCCGGTACCAATTTAGACCGACTCTACGAGCCCGACTACTATATTGACTGGTCGGTACCGTGGAACCTCTCTTTCGGCTATACCTTGACTTATACCCATGTGATGAGATATCAGATGCAAGCGGATCCGAACAATCCGAATGACACAGTCCGTACCTCTCTGCACGACCGCAAAAACTTCCAAACCACCTATTTCAGCGGCGACATCACCCTGACGCCAAAATGGAAAGTGTCGGCATCCTCCGGCTATGACTTCTCCAATAAAAGATGGAACTTCACCAGCATCCGCCTCTTCCGCGATTTGCACTGCTGGGAAATGAGTTTCGAATGGGAACCCATCGGCGACCTGAAACGCTGGGCGTTCCATATCAACATCAAAGCAAGTTCCCTTATGGAAGCCATCAAGTATGACAAGAAGAAAGATTTTAGAGATAATTGGTAAAAAATCGTACCTTTGCACTCATTTAATTCAAATTCTTTACCAATGAAAAACATCATTAAAATCGTCTTGTTGCTTTGTATAGCAAGCATGGCATTTGCGGTATATGGGCAAAATTCCTGTACCACCGATGAAGGCGTAGTAATCAACGGAATCCGTTGGGCAACCCGCAATGTGGACAAGCCCGGCACTTTCACGGAAAAACCCGAAGACGCCGGCATGTTTTACCAATGGAATCGCAAAGTCGGATGGAACAGCACCGACCCGCTTGTAAATTCCGACGGAGGGACTACATGGAATACCAACGAAGCGGCAGGGGAAAGTTGGAGAAAAGAGAATGACCCGTGTCCTTGTGGTTGGCGTGTGCCAACAAAAGGAGAACAGCAAAGTTTAGTTGATGCGGGTGGCTATTGGGGTGAATTAAATGACATATCAGGTTATTTTTTCGGTAACGGCAAAAATTCCCTCTTCCTCCCCGCTTCCGGCAGCCGCGGCTACTCCAATGGCGCGCTCGACGTCGTCGGCACGGTTGGGTACTATTGGAGCAGCAATGCCTACTACGCTAGCCACGCTTACAGCTTGAACGTCTACCGCATTGTCGTGACCGTTAACAGCAACCGCGGCAAGTCGTTCGGTGTTAGTATCCGTTGTATCGCAGAGTAGTCTGAACGATGATTTTAGAATGATTTAAATGATGGACATGATAAACGATTACAACGCTTTCGCCGGAAACGAGCGCGACATTGCCTCCTCGTTGGAAACGAGGAGGAGCGGAAGCCTCCGTAGGAGGCAAACACGGATAACCCCGAGCAAGCATAGCGCAGCTCGGGGTAGGGAACTACAACCACATCCCACCGAACTCCGTAGGAGTTCAACTGTATTATCAGCGATGAATGTTGAACTCCTACGGAGTTCAGAGGATAGGGACTTCATTTACCCCGCGCTGCGCTATGCTGGCACGGGGTTATCCAAATTTCCCTCCTTCCGGAGGGAGGCGCAAACGGATAAAATAAGCAAAATGAACACAACTAATAAAAGTGTATTAATTATTCTCACCGTTGCGATGTTTGCAATGACTTCTTGCGGTGGCACGTCAGAAAAAAAAGGAACGCCCACAAAAGAGCAGACGAATGTCGTTGAACAAGAACGGTTTATACCTCCGTTTGATGCGGATTCCGCTTACAACTTTGTCAGGCGGCAGGTTGATTTTGGACCTCGCGTGCCGAATACTCCGGCGGCGAAGGCGTGTGCGGAATATCTTGTCGGAACGTTAAGTCGTTTTTGCGATACTGTTGTAACACAGGCGTTTAAAACTTATTCTTTCGACAGAACCATCCTCGACGGGCAGAATATCATCGGCTCGTTCAATCCCGACAGGCAAAAACGGATTTTTCTGGCGGCGCATTGGGATTCCCGTCCTTTTGCGGATAACGACCCCGACCCAAACAATCATAAAACGCCCATCTTGGGCGCTAACGATGGCGCGAGTGGAGTAGGGGTGTTGCTCGAAATAGCGCGGCAGATGGCTTTGGCTCGCCCGGAGGTCGGCGTGGACATTATTTTCTTCGACGTCGAAGATTATGGCGCTCCGCAAGATGCGCAAAATCAGGAAAGCGACACATGGGGCTTGGGTGCGCAACATTGGGCGAAAACGCCTCATGCTCCGGCTTATAAGGCGTCGTTTGGGATTCTGCTCGACATGGTAGGCGACCATCAGGCGCAATTTCCCATCGAGGCGTTTTCCAATTATTATGCCAACAAGATTGTGAAAAAAGTGTGGGACATGGCTGAACAAATCGGATACGGCGACTATTTCCCAAAAACGGAAGGCGCAGCCATCACCGACGACCATTACTATATCAATAAAATCGCTAACATTCCGACTGTCAACATTATACATCTTCGTCCCGACTCTAAAAACGGCAGTTTTGTGGACTATTGGCATACATTGAAAGACGACATATCGAACATCAGTCCCGAAACGCTGAAAGTCGTGGGAGAGGTGGTTTTGAATGTGGTTTATAAGGAATAAAATATTTGGGTATATGAAAATTTTTACCACAAAGGTTGACAAAGGTTTTCACAAAGAACACAAAGTATTGATAAACAGCGTATTGTCTTTGCGTGCCTTTGTGTGTACTTCGTGCTCTTTGTGGTTAACCAATTTTTCATACGCATCTTGCACCTTCATTTTATGTTTCGTACTATTCTTCAACATTTCCGCCGCCCAGCCCCCGGGCATGAACGCCGTTGGAAAAGTTTTGAACGAATGGCAAAGCGACACCACTTTCAAACACGCCTCCTACGGGTTTAAGGCGGTGAACCTGTCGAAGAACAAAGTCGTTGCCGAGTATAACGCTCAGAAATCGCTGATTCCGGCTTCCGTGATGAAAACAGTAACCGTCGGAACCGGTTTTCTCATCAAAGGCTCGTCCTATCTCTTTGAAACTCAATTGCAATATATCGGAACGATTGATCCGGATTCCGTTCTTCACGGCGACGTCATCATCTACGGGAAAGGCGACCCTACGCTCGGCTCACCGCGGTTTAAAAGTCAAAATCCCGATGTCGTTTTTGCGGAATGGGTGCAGGCGTTGCGTGCTGTCGGCATCGCCGCCATAGATGGGAAAATCGTCGCCGACGCCTCGTATTTCGCCGGCGAACCTTTTGCCGGCGGATGGAACTGGGGCGACATCGGAAACTATTACGGAGCAGGCGTTTACGGTTTGAATTTCATGGACAACGAGTACAAAATCTTTTTCAAATCCGGCAAGAAGACGGGCGATAGCGCCGTCATTGTCCGAATAGAGCCGGAGATTCCTAATGTGCTGTTTGTCAATCATGTTACCACAGCCGCCGCCAATAGCGGCGACCAAACCGTGATTTATCCCTCCATCAAAACGTCGGAGATACATATTCGCGGAACCATCCCGCTGCAAACGGATGAATTTTCCATCAGAGGCGCCATGCCCAATCCGCCGGAAGTGTTAGCCGACATGTTTTATAACTATTTGATTAAAAACGGATTCGATATTTCCGAAACAGCAGTGTGTCAAGCGCGCCAAACGGAAAATCCGACAACGTTTCATCTACATAAACCTGTCTCTTACAAACAGTTGGCGACGGAGACCATGATGCGCAGCATCAATTTGTATGCGGAAGCCATTTTGCTCTCGTTGAAATCGCAAAAGGATGTCTCTTTTGGCGACAATACCCGTTTTGTGGAGAATTATTTGAAGACGAAAGGATTGTCGGTCAAAGGGTTTCGTATGACTGACGGTAGCGGCATGTCGCGCAGCAACTATGTGTCGCCCGACTTTCTGTGCGATTTTTTGAAGATGATGCACACAACCAATTCATTCACAAATTTTTACGACACTTTTCCTGTCGCCGGCGTGTCGGGAACGCTGTCGGGAATGTGCAAGGGGACGTCGGCGCAAAATAACCTTCGCGCCAAAAGCGGCACCATGAACGCCGTCAGGGCGTATTGCGGCTACGTGAATAATGCCAACGGAGATGTGATTTGTTTTTCGTTGATAATCAATAATTTCGATTGCAAGTCAAGCGTGCTGACTTCGAAAATAGAGAAGTTGTTTGGCGCTTTGGCGGATGGTAAATGAGTAAATAATGAGTAAAACCAATCATATTGTAGATTTAATTTCGCAGGGCGAACACGTCCGTTTGGATTTCAAGTTTGCCATCACCGACGCTGCGAAGATCGCCAAGTCGCTCTCGGCATTTTCCAATACGCGGGGCGGGACGTTGCTGATTGGGGTGAAAGATAACGGCGTCGTTGCCGGCGTGCGCTCCGATGAGGAGTTTTACATGGTTGATTCGGCTGCACGGCGTTATTGTCGTCCGCAGGTGGATTTCACCTACGAGAATTGGACGGTCGAAGGAAAAACGGTGCTGGAGGTGATCATTCCCGAAACGCCGACAAAGCCGGTGGAATGTAAAGGCGACGACGGAAGATTTTGGAGTTATGTGCGTATTGAAGACCAGAACATTCTGGCGCATCCGGTACAAATTCTGACGTGGGAGAAGTTGCAACGGCAAAAAGGCGCCCTGATTTGCTATACCGAAAAAGAGGCGCATCTGATGCAGGCGCTGAAAGGTTTTAACTTTTTGACCCTGTCGCAGATAAAACGAAAAACCCGCCTGAAACACTTTGAACTCCTGCATCTGCTCTCCGACCTCGCCGCCATGAATGTGATCGGCATCAGCCAAACAGAAGAACAATGCCGGTTTTATCTGCGGGAAGTGTAAAAAAGAGTGTTTTGTGTTTTGAGCCATCCATGGGACTCGAACCCACGACCTGTTCATTACGAGTGAACTGCTCTACCAGCTGAGCTAAGATGGCGACTTTTTTTGCCATTCTCCCGAATGGTTTAAAAAGAGGGTGCAAAGATACGAAAAATAATTGAAAATTGAGAATTGAAAATTGAGAATTGTTGGGATGTATGAAAAATCGGACAATTTTGCAAATTTCACACGAATATCGCGCATTTTATAGTTTAAAAAAAAGGAGTATATAATGAAAAATAATAACGTTTTTTTTAAAATTGAATTTTCGTATAAGTAGGATTTACCGCACTGAGACATTGATTTTTTTGAGAATAATTTGTTAATATTCATTAAAAAATTAATATTTTTTTAAAAAAAACCGTATATTTTTAGAAAATTTAGGTAGATATATATTATAACCGTTCGGGTTTTATGAACGAACTTTGCACCACTTTTTTTATGGACAAAATCCGTAAAAACAAGGAAAGTATATAAATAATAAAAGTGAGTGTATTTGAACAAATTTTAAAGGATAATCTTATGAAAAAATCATTTTTAGCAATCTTTTTTTGTGCGGGCTTAAGCGTTTCGGCGCAAACAGGTTACGATGTCGAACTTTGGTTGAAAGCCGATCAGGTTTTGGACGGCTCCATGCCGGCGGACAACACCAATATAACACAGTGGAAAGATTGGTCGTCGCAGTCGAACGACTTCTTGCAGTACAACACTGCGGCGGTTCCTGTGTACAGGCGTAGCGGTTCGAATTTTCAGCCGTCGGTTCGTTTTCAGACGATGGCCAAGAAGTTGGTCTCGCAGAACAACTTCCCGATTGACGAGGGCAAGATTTACCGCTCGTATTACGTGGTGTCGGAAAACTTTCTGACGGGGACGGCATACGGTTCTATCTTTGCCTACCGTGACAATCAGTACGAAGGGTGGCAGGGACTAACCAGCGCCAATTACCTATATTATTATGGGGGTACTCCGGCAGGCTATACCAGTGTGAACCCGGGTACGAACACGAAGCGGTATGGGATTATCAGTATAGACAGGAGCGGTAGCGTGTGGCATAATGCAGCGCCGGCAACCGGCGCCGCCCGACCGTTTACCGGCGTTGCCACAAGAGCCACCATCGGCGTAACGACAGTTGCCGGGGCGACCAATCCTTTCTACGGCGATATTCAGGAGATCATCATCATCTCAAAGCCGGCGAACACTCCTTTCACGGCGATGGATCACCAGATCATGACATCCTATTTAGCCATTAAATACGGTCATGCGCTCAATCAGAGCAACATGCCCGACCTCTACAACTCCGCAGAAACCATGGTTTGGACATCCTCTAACCATACAGGATACACCAATAATGTATTCGGCATCGGGCGCGACGATGCCACCGGCTTATATCAAAAGCAGGCAGAAAGTCGTGAAGACAAGACCTTGACCACTTTTCTCGATAATCAATTATACCCCTTAAATGTCAATAACGGAGGCACTTTGAGCGATATGACCTATATGCTCTTGGGCTCCAACGGATTGACCGGCATGACCCCATATATATGGGCAAAAGAGACCCCCTATTCAAATCTGACCATAGATGAAAACCTCAACATCCGTCTGAGCGCTGTTTACAATGCGCAAGTAACGGGAGCCGCTTCGGTTACGACAAGTTTTCAGTTGAACAGTTACAAAGCGAAATATTTAATGGTGTCGTCTGCTCCCGATTTCATTCCGGGAAACACTACCCTCTATCTTCTCGACGGCAACGGAATCGCCAGAAATGTCGAAATTGCCGACGGCGATTACATCGGCTTTGCCCTGTTAGAAAAAATGCCGGGCGGGATCACCAACGCCAATGTCGTTGCGTGGCTCACGTCAGAGAATTATAACAACGGCGTTTGGCTGAACCTGATGCAGCAAGGCGTAGGCAACTTCTCCGGCGCGGCAACGGCACCACGCAAACTTAACACGACAGGATACAACTATCATCCCATCGTATTATTTGAAAAACCGGGTGCCAACGGCTCAGCGCCCAATCAACTTTTATCGGACTTGCCTATTGATATCGCTACGACGGAGAGTTTCACTACCATCTTCGTATTGCAACGACGGGTAACAACGTCTCTGTATTATGATTTTCTGATGGGTGTAACCAACACCGACAACTATAACGCTATCTCGTGGCGTGCCAATAATCATAACCTCACATACACTTGGCCCGGAACAACTTCAAGAGCCTTGGGAGCCGTAGAAAAAGGATTGCTTTCCGTAGGAAACGTCAATGTAACAGCCACCGCAGTTCAGGAAGGAATCAGGTGTTTTAAAGACGGCGTACAAACCAATTTTGCAACAGCCCAATGGAACGGTACTACGAATCGCGGAAATGGAAGGGTAGCGCTGGGCGGCGGTCGTAACAGTCAGGCGTGGTACGGCTATCGGGGAATGTTACAGGAAGTCATCTTGATTAAAAGAACAGACAACCAACATGTTGACGCTATTGATATGCAAAAAATCCACTCCTACTTAGCCGTCAAATATGGCATCATGTTGCAAAACAATGATGATTATATCAATACGGCAGGCAATATAGTATGGAGCAGATCGGCAAACACAGGCTATAACAACAATATTTTCGGTATTGCCCGCGATGAGACCACCGGCTTGTATCAGCGTCAGGCGATTAACAGTGACGATTCTGTGTTGATTGTCTTTCGGGGGAATCAATTATACACTCTGAATAGCCAAAATCCGGAAACTTTGAATAACATGACCTACCTGCTTCTCGGTTCCAACAACCAGGAAGGCATCACGGATTATACGCCGGCAAACATGCAGTTTGAGAACGCACTGCTGTCGCACGAAACTTTCGCCACACGCCAGCAACGCCTCTATAAAGCGCAACTTACAGGAGACGACAGCGACATTACCGTAAGTCTGTTGATTCAGAAATTCAAAGCAAAATACGTCATAGTCTCCAATACAACAAATTTTATTCCGAGCGATACTCGCATTTATGCCGTTAACGATGGCATTGCTACCGGAGTAAAGATAGAAGACGGCGACTATATCGGCTTTGTCATTGATGGCTCCATGCTCAACTATACCGTAGAATTATGGTTCGACGCCAACAATATGCGGGCAGGCTCGCAATCCATAGACGGCATGTCGGTAACACGATGGGCAAACCAGTCGGGAACCATGAACGATTTAGTGCGCAACGGAACACAAAACGTGCCGATATATAAGGACGAAGGCATGAACTTCCAGCCCGCTGTCCGTTTTGCAGCGCCTTTCAAACAGTTGGTAACCGAACATAACTTCCAAACGTATGCCAATACGGGACGCGTCTATCGTACTTTTTATGTGTCAACGGCAAATCTTACGGGGACCACCGCCTACGGCGCCTTGTTTTCCTATCGCACCGGCGCCAATCTCGATGAAGGATGGAGAGGAGCCACCAACAACGACTATCTCTATTTTTCTAATGGAACGGTTACCAACTTCACTCCGGGATTGACAACCACTACGGGAGCCTCAAAACGATTTGGTATCGTCAGCATGGATAGAAACGGTTATGTGTGGCATAATGCCAAACAAGCGACTCCCGCTCCCGGAACTGCCCGACCCGTTACCGCCGGTAGCG
Organism: Bacteroidales bacterium; assembly: GCA_009777825.1. Taxonomy (GTDB): domain Bacteria; phylum Bacteroidota; class Bacteroidia; order Bacteroidales; family WRLA01; genus WRLA01. Next base: position 31,272 of record WRLA01000001.1, on the reverse strand, counting down.
CAAGAGCCGTTGTCGGGAACAGACAAGCCGGCGCCAGTTCCAACCCTTTCTACGGCGATATTCAGGAAATCATCGTTCTGTCTGCGCCCGCAGGGACGCCCTTTGCTCCACTCGATATGGCAAAAATCAATACCTACTTGGCAGTGAAATATGGGCAAATGCTCGATACCATCGCACAACCGCAATGGATAGCCTTCGACGGCACTGTCATCTGGGATAAAGACGACCCCGACTGTGCCGGATATAGCAACAACATATTCGGCATCGGGCGCGACGACGCTATCGGACTTTACCAAAAACAATCACTCAGTGTGGATGGTAGTGAAAAAGTTATCGTTTTCTTAGGAAACAGCCAAACACTCCCGACGCTCAACAGCCAAAACAACGGCACCTTGAACGATGGACAATACCTGATGATCGGATCCAATGGCATCATCGCAGGCAACTCCACCAAAGAGTTGTTTGACCATCCCGAAGGAGAGGCGTTTTTGAACACTACCATTGACATGAAACTTGATTACCGTCATGGCACGATATTTAAAGCACATACTATCGGATGTACCTCCATGACGGTGAATATCGGAGCAGGAAGACTCAAAGCCGACTACATGATTGTGTCGGACGACCCCACTTTCCCCACAAGTAGCACTGATGTTTACAAAATGGACAACAGCGCGATAGTCCACGATATATTGATCCGCGACAACGACTATTTTTGCTTTGCCTATCAGGCAAAAGGTCCCGGTGGCGTTCTCGATACGCGTATATGGCTCAAAGCCGACGAACCCTCTTCGTTGGATTTTGTGGACGGCGAAGTGCAGGAATGGCGCGACTTCGGAACCTTCAATAGTAGAGATAGACGATATTATTATATGGCGCCGGTAACGACCAACGCGCGTCCCGGTTTTCGCAACGTTGACCCCGATATGAACTTCCACCCAGCCGTAGATTTCCGTAATCACTATGATGACTATACCGGAGACGACCGGAAATTTGAATATCTAAGTACGGACAGCACCTGTTTTTCCGTACCAAGACCTCCGCAATATACCCTCATCTCCGTAGTGCATATCCGTCAGTATGGATGGTATAGCAACGGAGCGGAATGCTCCTACATTTTCGGTTTTGGAAGTTCGAATGCGGGCGCTTCTTTAGACATTGGCAATTCGGGAGCCGATACCTACCGACGTCCGGGCTTTGGTTTTCAAATAAATACACAAAACAGAGGCGTTGGACGGTCATACTTTTATAACGCTGCGGTGAATGGCGTGCAAGCGTTGTATAATCAGTATGCTACCCTCATTTCCATGAATTTTGGCAATGTCGGAGCCAATCAAGCAACCTCCTACCTTCGGTATGAAGGTGATGGCGAAGGCGAGACAATGGGGAATAATGCAGCCGTTTATAACAGTGGAAACAACACGCTGATGAACGGTCCGGGCATGCTGGGCGGAGGCTCGCTTCCGGCAAGAGCCTTGATCGGCACCGTGGGCGAGGTAATCATGTTTGAAAGGTTGTTAGACGAACCGGAAAAAGACGCTATTTATTCCTATTTGGGACTGAAATACGGCGTTACCGTAGATAAAGATAAAACCAACCCGTTAGTGAATTTTGATTACCATCTTGCCGACGGTACCTTGGTCTGGGCAGGTAATTCCGACCCGCTCCATGTGCAATATCACCATAACGTAGCCGCCATCGTGCGCGACGACTTGGCAAGTCTCAACAACCGTCAAGCCCACTCTACCGACGCCGGAGCGGCTGTGGTCATGGGAATAGGCGAGCGTATCGGAATCAGCCCTCAACTGAGCGGATTGAATACCGACAAAGAGATCATTATATGGGGTAACAACGGCGGAGACTATACCTCCCTAACCTATTCCGTTACTCCCGGCGAAGATGCCCTCTGCGGAGATTTTGAAGAAATGCTGGAAAACCGTATATGGATGGTGAATGTCCTGACGCAGGAAAACTACAACGTGATCATGGGCGCTTACCGGCACTCCGGCGCAATTGACAACTTCCCCTACGACGGACCCGGATGGAAAGTATATCTCATCATTGCCGACAGCGAAGCGAAAATACAAACAAGACAATGGGATATGGTCTTTGACGGCGTCTTTGTGGACGGAATGCACCAATTTAACCTAACTTTTGAAGCAGGAAAAACCTATTACTTCACCTTCGGCGGAACGCAACTCTTCACCGATTGCGATGCCTGCGATGTGGACAACCGTTTGAACCCCATTACATTTACCACCCAAACATGGCCCAACCGCGCCGTAACACGAAACTTTAACCTGAACAATTATGGACTTACCGCAACCATGACAGCGAACTTTGAACAGCCCGGCAACTCCGTCTTTGTCAGCCCGTCGCCCAATGCAACCAGCGCCGCATTGTCATTTGCAAGAAAAGGAAATCCAAGACAAAAGATGATAACAACCATAGAATTAGACTCCTCCGCAATGGCTACTTTCGACATAAAAAGAATTGGCGGCGGCGGCGGACGTTACGACAATTTGAAAATATATGGAACATGCGGCTATGGAACAAGAATCCCCAAGATGAGTTATGCTACCACACCGCAAAACAGTACTTATATTATCCATCCGAACTTAGGCACGGCAATTGCCAGAGTCAACTCCAGCATGAGCATCAGCAACCAAAGAGGATGGATGAAAGTCCAATTTGAAGAACCTGTAAATAAAATCTTCATAGAACACACCATCAGCGGCGGAACCTCCACCGCAACACGATATCTCGCTATCGGCGGTCCCATCAACTTTACCTGTCCATTTACGCCGCCGCCAATTAACGAAGACGGCATTAACCTTTCGCAACAGGCAGGAGATCGCTTACGAGACACCGTGCTGCTTTGCCAATATGTAACCTATACCTACTGTATTCAAAACGTCAACTGTAGAGAGAAAACGGCAAATTTCACCGTTACCCTGCCCAATGGCATGAAATGGCTGCCCAATTCCATCGCCTTAGCAACAGAAAATATAAAAGACGGCGTTACCAACATCCACGCCTACAACGATATGGCAACACTGACCATTGACAGCCTCGTAGCAACAGGAAACAGCACGACAGAATTTAGCGCACGCGCCTATTTCGACCTGAACGCAACCGAAGGCTCATACACCAACCGTGCGCGAATAGATTACCAACAATGGGAAGGCGGCGCCTGGAATCCCAGATTCTACGAAAGTTGCGATGCATTCCTGTCCGGATGCAGACCCTCAACAATCGTCGCGTTAGAATCAGGCGCCGACAGACTGAAACCACTCGAAATACTTAATATAGAAGAGATTATGGAAAAAGTGTGTTTCTCCCCAAAAGATACCATCTCAATAGCCATTACAGTACGAAACCCCAACACGCTACCCATCTCGGAAACAGGGCTGGGCGTCTCTTACAATGAAGATTTCCAATACTTGGACGGCAGCCTCTCTTCTTCCTCAATCACACTCGGCGACTTTGAATTGTATGACGACGGAGGCGGATTCTTGGTAATAGGAAGTTACAACGACGAATTAGAAGCAGAAGGATTTCTCATCCCGCCGGGCGAACATATCATTATATTCCAAGTAATAGCGCCCGAGACCCTAGAACAAGATTATGACTTTGAAGGCGAACCGATATTCGACGAAAGCGGCAATCCCATCTTTACCGCATTCGGGATGGTGTTTGATTTTTTCAGTTTCTCCGATGATGAATGTGCCATCACCATATTTTGGGACGCTTTCGGAGAGTTGGAGTTAGAAGCCTTACCCACCGTTCTCATCACCGGCGATAACGTTATTTGCGTAGGCGAAATGTCGCAACTATCCCGCTGGATCGGAGGAACATGGACAAGTAATGATCCCGCCATAGCAACTGTGGACGAACTCACCGGAGAAATTACCGGCGTCTCAGGCGGAAAAGTTACCTTCTCTTTCACAACCGACCTCACAGGATGTGTCGCCGTCAGCGATACCCTCACGGTCAATGAACCGAACATATCGGGAGCCTACGAAGTGTTCGTTGGCGAAACCATCATCTGGTCGCCCACAACAGGCGGAACATGGGAAAGCAGCGACCCCGCCATAGCAACCGTTACCGACGGAGGAGTTGTAACAGGCGTTGCCATCGGCAAAGTCGTGCTGACCTATACCTTTACAGCAACAGGATGTACCTCCAAAAGCGACTCCATAAGCGTGGTGGCGCCATACAAACCCAATAGCCAAGGCGTGTTTGAAATCTGGAACTGGGACGACCTCGCACACGTGATGTATGTGCAGGAACGCTATCCGGATGCCACCTACGCCATCATGCAAAATATAGGAACACCGGGCGGATTCTTCAAAGACGAAAACGACGCAGATACCAACATACCCAACTTCGGCGACGGCACCGGCTTAGCCGACAGAGAAACAGACGTGCAAAACGTCCACTTGGGCGACAAACGCTTCGGTTGGTGGGGATACGAAGGATTTATCACCGACGACGACACTACCGAATACGACGAAACCGACGCCGACTACGAAACCGACATCGAAACCAGAATCACCATCGCAGAAACGCTCTACTCCGAATATGAAAAGGATAATGACGACTGCGGATGGATGATGACAGTAGGGGAGGGGTGGATTCCAATAGGATATTATACAAGTACAAGCGACAACGACCCCTTCGTCGGCGAATTTACCGGACAGGGCTTTGCCGTCAGCGGATTGTGGATAGACAGAGAGGCGTATGGGCAAGGATTATTCGGCTACGTTATAGGCGCCACTATTGACAGCCTTGGAGTAAATATTGATACAATTAGAGGCAATTCCGGCGTCGGAGGAGTTGTAGGAGGTGCCGAAAATACGACCATCACCCATTGTTACGCTACCGGAAATATTGAAGTAGCCGGTACGCTCGGAGGAGGACTTGTGGGAGAACTTATGGACAACTCACTCATCCACAGTTGCTACTCTACCGTCAATGTTGCAGTACTTTATAATCATGCCGGCGGACTTGTGGGAACTGTTGAGGATTCGGAAATAAACAATTGCTACACCACCGGAAATGTTGAAGGGAATAACTTTGTCGGCGGAATTGTAGGAAGTATCTCGGATTCGGAAATATCCAACTGCTACACCACCAGCGTCGTCGAAGGAGAAGATTATGTCGGCGGAATCGTGGGAACCATTGCGGGCGTAACAACCATAGAAAACTGTTTTGCCTTTAATGTGCGGATAACGGCTCCGGCAGCGCACTTTGTCGGACGTATCTCCGGCAATGGACAGACCACCTTGACCAACAACTACGCTCTGAATTGCCTCGCCGCTTTCAATAATACGGACAGCAACGACGGAATAACGATACCGCCGCTACCTGTCCTTAACACCAACGGCAGCGCTTTCGCAATAACCGGCAACTGGGGTGGCGATTTCGACGATTACTGGATATATAACTATATCGGCTATAATGTAGTAACCGCAGGAGATACGCCAACCAACCTGCCTGTTTTGAAAGCATTTACGGCAGAAGACTTTTCGGGTGCGTTACAACCGCCTCATCTCGACGTTTATCGCGTAACGTATCATGCCAACGGTGGCGGCGGCGCCATGCCTCCGAGTACAGACTATTATTGTAAAAACAACATGGTATCAATCTATCAATCTTCCGGATTCGCCCGCCTCAACTATGTCTTCCTCGGATGGGCGCTATCATCCTCAGCAACAGAACCTTACTACGTCTGGACAGGCTCTGCTTTCGAACCGGAAAGTTACTTTTACATCACCGAAGACACCGACTTGTATGCAATATGGAAAGTTGATGATTGTGAACCGATGATTGGTTCGATATTGGTATTCGAGCAGCCAACTTGCGGAAATGACAACGGCAGCATACAAGTGCTTATCAACCGTAGCAACGGCGATTATCTTTACGACATCAACGGTGAATACGGAATCTTGCCCGAAAGCGGCATTATCACCGGATTACCCGCCGGATTCTACAACATCGTAATCACTGATGCCGGCAATTGCGACGAAATCGGCCAAACCTTGACATTGACAAACAAAAATGTAAGCGCTACCGTCGAAATAACAAATATTGCCGACGCCGGCGATTGTGAAGCAACGGACGGCGAAATAACATTTGAAGTTACCGGCGCAACAATACCATATTATTATCAGATAAACGATGAAGTTCCGGCAGAAGTAAACGATGACTTTCCCGTTACGGTTTACTTAGGCATTGGCGAATACACCTTAACCGTCATTGACGGAGGCTGTGAAATCCCAGTAGGAACTTTCACCATAAGGTCTGCCGACAACGAACTAACCTTCAACTTGACCATGACCGAACAAGCCGATTGCTCCGGCAACTTAGGCGAATTGACAATAAATATAACTGCCGGAGATCCAAAAGAATACCGGATTAACAACGGCAAATGGACGGTGTTGAGCACAACAGAAATACCCCTCCCGGCAGGATATTACGAAGTCGAACTGCGCGATGAAAGCGGATGTATCTCTCAGATAGAATCCGAAACCGTTACCAACAGTGATGCCGAAGCCTTCACCGCCGAACTGAAAAGCAGCGCCCCAACAACCTGCGGACAAGGAAGCGGAAATATCGAACTGAAAATAACAGGCGACGAAGGAAAATATTACTATAGTTTTGATTTGGGAAAAACAAAAATACCGTTTACCACGACAACCAATCCCTATATGTATGAAATAGAAAACCTGTCGGCAGGTATTTATACCGTTACCCTCAGCAATGACGACGGTTGCACGTTTGAAATTCATGGCGTCGAAATAGAACAAGGCGGAAGTGAACAGGTTGATATTGTCTCGATTAGCGTTCTTACACAGCCGACGTGCGGCAACGCCGACGGCAGTATCAAGTTGGTCGTTACGGGCGGCGGCGCTTACGAATATTCGTTGAACGGCGGCGGCTGGAACGACTTGGACGGCAGCGGCATCATCGGCGGACTGTCGGCAGGCAACTACACCGTTACGGTGCAGGTGTCCGGCGGCGGCTGTAGCGACGCGAGCCAAACGTTGGCGCTGACTAACAGCGGCACGACGGCGCTCATCGCCATCACGACCATCACCGACGCGCCCAACTGCGACGGCGAGGGCAGCATCGTCTTCACCGCTACCGACGTTACGATACCATATTATTATTATATAAACGACGAAACGCCCACGCAAGTAACTGATAGTAATCCTGTTACAATAACGGGCATTGCTATCGGCGACCACACATTAACCATCGTTGACGCCGGTTGCGACGTTCCGGTGGGCGGCTTCACCATCCGCGCAGCGGACGACGGCGGCATGGCGTTTACCTTAGACGAAGAGGCAACGGCAATCTGCGGCGTGAGCAACGGCATCCTGAAGATAACCATAACCGCCGGAGAACCAACGGATTACCGCATCAACAGCGGCGCGTGGATCGCCATCAACAGCGACAAGATCTACCGCGCCGTCCCGGCAGGAAGTTACGACGTAGAGTTGCGCAGCGACGAAGATTGCATCACTCAAGTTAAGACGCAGGTCATCACCAACGATGCGACGACGTTCTCTGTCTCTGCCGGCACGACCTACAGCGCCGGTTGCGGGTTGAGCAACGGCAGCGCCGGATTGACGATAACCGGCGGATTATCACCCTATTACTACAGCCTCGATGGTGGCGTCAGTTACAAACCGCTGACCGCGCCCTACGCCATCACGGGTCTTGGCGCCGGCTTCCACGACATCTTCGTCAAAGACGACGAAGGCTGCGTGGTGCGTATTTATGGCGTCGAGATAGGGCAGGGCAGTAGCGAAACCGTTGATATTGTTTCGATTAGCGTGATGACGCAGCCGACGTGCGGCAACGCCGACGGCAGCATCAAGTTGGTCGTTACCGGCGGCAGCGCTTACGAATATTCGTTGAACGGCGGCGGCTGGGATGATTTGGACGGTAGCGGCATCATCGGCGGACTGTCGGCAGGCAACTACACCGTTACGGTGCAGGTGTCCGGCGGCGGCTGTAACGACGTGAGCCAAACGCTGGCGCTGACCAACAGCGGCACGACAGCGCTCGTCGCTATCACCACCATCACCGACGCGCCCAACTGCGACGGCGAGGGCAGCATCATCTTCACGGCTACCGATGTTACGATACCATATTATTATTATATTGACGACGAGATACCGACGCAAGTAACTGACAGTAATCCTGTTACTGTCTCCGGAATCTCCATCGGCGACCACACGTTAACCATTGTTGACGGCGGTTGCGACGTTCCTGTCGGCGGCTTTACTATAAGAGCAGCGGACGACGGCGGCATGGCGTTTACCTTAGACGAAGAGGCAACGGCAATCTGCGGCGCCAGCAACGGCATCTTGAAGATAACGATAACCACCGGAGAACCAACGGATTACCGCATCAACAGCGGCGCATGGATCGCCATCAACAGCGACGAGATCTACCACTCCGTCCCGGCAGGCAGTTACGACGTAGAGTTGCGTAGCGATGAAGATTGCATCACTCAGGTTAAGACACAAGTCATCACCAACGATGCGACGACGTTCTCTGCCTCTGCCGGCACGACCTACAGCGCCGGTTGCGGTTTGAGCAACGGCAGCGCCAACTTGACGATAACCGGCGGAGTATCACCCTATTCCTACAGCCTCGACGGCGGCGTCAGTTACAAACCGCTGACTGCGCCCTACGCCATCACCGGTCTTGGCGCCGGATTCCACGACATCTACGTCAAAGATGACGAAGGTTGCGTGGTGCGTATTTACGGTGTCGAGATAGGTCAGGGCAGTAGTGAAACCGTTGATATTGTTTCGATTAGCGTGATGACGCAGCCGACGTGCGGCAACTCCGACGGTAGCATCAAGTTGGTCGTTACCGGCGGCGGCGCTTACGAATATTCGTTGAACGGCGGCGGCTGGGATGATTTGGACGGCAGCGGCATCATCGGCGGACTGTCGGCAGGCAACTACACCGTTACGGTGCAGGTGTCCGGCGGCGGCTGTAGCGACGTGAGCCATACGTTGGCGCTGACCAACAGCGGCACGACGGCTATCATCGCTATCACCACCATCACCGACGCGCCAAACTGCGACGGCAAGGGCAGCATCATCTTCACGGCTACCGACGTTACGATACCATATTATTATTATATAAACGACGAAACGCCCACTCAGGTAACTGATAATAATCCTGTTACTGTCTCCGAAATCTCCATCGGCGACCACACGTTAACCATCGTTGACGGTGGTTGCGACGTTCCTGTCGGCGGCTTCACCATCCGCGCAGCGGACGACGGCGGCATGGCGTTTACCTTGGACGAAGAGGCAACGGCAATCTGCGGCGTCAGCAACGGCATCTTGAAAATAACGATAACCGCCGGAGAACCAACGGATTACCGCATCAACAGCGGCGCGTGGATCGCCATCAACAGCGACGAAATCTACCGCTCCGTCCCGGCAGGAAGTTACGACGTAGAGTTGCGCAGCGACGAAGATTGCATCACTCAAGTTAAGACGCAGGTCATCACCAACGATGCGACGACGTTCTCTGTCTCTGCCGGCACGACCTACAGCGCCGGTTGCGGGTTGAGCAACGGCAGCGCCGGATTGACGATAACCGGCGGATTATCACCCTATTACTACAGCCTCGATGGTGGCGTCAGTTACAAACCGCTGACCGCGCCCTACGCCATCACGGGTCTTGGCGCCGGCTTCCACGACATCTTCGTCAAAGACGACGAAGGTTGCGTGGTGCGTATTTACGGCGTCGAGATAGGGCAGGGCAGTAGTGAAACCGTTGATATTGTTTCGATTAGCGTGATGACACAGCCGACGTGCGGCAACAATGACGGCAGCATCAAGTTGGTTGTTACGGGCGGCGGCGCTTACGAATATTCGTTGAACGGCGGCGGCTGGGATGATTTGGACGGCAGCGGCATCATCGGCGGGCTGTCGGCAGGCAACTACACCGTTACGGTGCAGGTGTCCGGCGGCGGCTGTAGCGACGTGAGCCAAACGTTGGCGTTGACCAACAGCGGCACGACGACGCTCATCGCCATCACGACCATCACCGACGCGCCTAACTGCGACGGCGAAGGCAGCATCATCTTCACCGCTACCGACGTTACGATACCATATTATTACTATATTGACGACGAGATACCGACGCAAGTAACTGATAATAACCATGTTACGATAGGAAACATCGCCATCGGCGACCACACCTTAACCATCGTTGACGGCGGTTGCGACGTTCCGGTGGGCGGCTTTATTATAAGAGCAGCGGACGACGGCGGCATGGCATTTACCTTGGACGAAGAAGCAACGGCAATCTGCGGCGTCAGCAACGGCATCTTGAAGATAACCATAACCGCCGGAGAACCAACGGATTACCGTATCAACAGCGGCGCGTGGATCGCCATCAACAGCGACGAGATCTACCACTCCGTCCCGGCAGGCAGTTACGACGTAGAACTGCGCAGCGACGAAGATTGCATCACTCAGGTTAAGACGCAAGTCATTACCAACGACGCCACGACTTTCTCCGTTACCTCCGCGACGACCTACAGCGCCGGTTGCGGTTTGAGCAACGGCAGCGCCAACTTGACGATAACCGGCGGAGTATCACCCTATTACTACAGCCTCGATGGCGGCGTGAGTTACAAACCGCTGACCGCGCCCTACGCCATCACCGGTCTTGGCGCCGGCTTCCACGACGTCTTCGTAAAAGATGACGAAGGCTGCGTGGTGCGTATTTACGGCATCGAGATAGGGCAGGGCAATAGCGGAACTATTGCTCCTCCGGAGGCTATCTCGCCTCAAATATTCTGTGATGGTGCGACAGTAGCCGATCTACTGACAATCAATCAAAAAGATGTGCTTTGGTATGATTCGGAAACAGGAGGAACGCCTTTCCCGGAAACAGAAGAGTTGGTTGACGGCGTTTATTATGTCGAACAAATAAGCGCTGAGGGTTGTGCAAGAGAGCGGACAGCCGTAACGGTTATCATTAACAACAATGTGGTTATAGATGCGCCGGATTTGCCCTACGAAGTTGAACTTTGCGCTCCTGCTACCTTGGCAGACGTTCCGACCAACGGAAACACCAATATTGTATGGTTCGACCGGATGACCGACGGCTCTCAACTGCCATCCGATATGCCTTTGGTCAGTGATACGACTACGCTTTATGCTGCATTGAAATTTGGTGGCGGCGCTTGTTTCAGCGTACAACGCAGAGAGGTAAACATTTACCTTACGGGCGCCGTTTCCGCTGCTCCGGAGATGGATACCCCACAACACTTCTGTGAAGGCGCTTTGATAGCCAACTTAGCCATACCCAACGACCAAATTGTGTGGTATTCGACCTCAACGGGTGGCGTTCCATTGTTGAACGACGCCATATTGATAGAAGGTTTCTATTATGCTGCTCAGAAAGCGGGCAGTTGCGAAAGCGCCACACGTACGTCGGTAGAAGTCGTTCTTGACCAATATCCGGCACCGATCGCTCCGCCGACACAGACGACCTGCAACGGTAAAATAGTATTTGTCTCCGACCTGATGGTCATCGGCGTCCATATCAAATGGTATGACGATCATGGCAACGAAATAACATCGCCGGAGACAACGTTGTTGGAAAATGAGACGACCTATTGGGCTGCACAAGCCGTAGGAATTTGCGAAAGCGACCGCACGCCTGTTTTCGTAACCGCCGAATGTTACAGTCCGAAAGGGACGATCTCCCCGTTTGTTCACACGGTGGACGATGCGTTTAATACAGATGTTGTGGTATTGGCAAAACTCTACACGCCTCCGCCGCCGCTCACGCTCGACAAGATAGGATATATTCGCAAACAGACGCCGCTACTGACAATCCGTGCGTTATATTATGACTGCAATGTTGATGACGTTATCGTCGGAGCGCCTAAACACCCCGGTATAATTGGCAATCTCAATAATCCCGGATTATCAATCAAATGGAGCGACATAGGTAAGATCTCCGGCGTGCCGAATACGGCTAAACTTACGCTTGCAGACAGATGTCCTACTGCGCCTCTCGGTTGGTTTATCTTGGAAGACATTGCGCCCGACGAATACATCTTGGAAATATCTCGTCAGGGTTTCCTCACACGCTATGCCGAGGTACACATCACCGACAACGCCTACTTGGAACACCGCGAACTTGTAGGCGGAGATGTCAACGGCGACATGAAGATTGACGAAAAAGACTACTCTGCCATCCGATCCAAAGAAGGCTTTATCGGAAACGGCAACTATGACCTGAGATACGACCTGACCGGCGATAAAGGCATCAACAGTGCCGATTTCAATGTCATCCGTATTAATTTCGGTGCGCATAACACCATCTATCAGGAGACGAAAGAGTGGGTTAACCCATAATATTTTTCATTTTTTTAATTTTACAATCGTCAAGGAATTAAAAAACTTTGGCGGTTTTTTAATACTCCTTATTACATCGAAGAAGAGTTTGAACCCGAAATTTACGACTGTTTTTTCGAAGCTTTCGACGTCTGTCACGCCTTGAAGATGAATGAGCGCAACAAACAGTACCTCTATCTCGAAAAACGGCAAACGCAGGGAACATAACACCTCTACGGCTTGCTCCACGCCATCAAAAACCGGATTCAGGCAACGTTTTCCTATCAGAAGTATTACACCGGCCATCCCGAAGAGCAAACCGTCAACCCTTTGGCATTGAAAGAGTTTAAGTATCGCTGGTACCTTCTGGCGCGGGATATTTACGACAACCGCGTGAAAATCTACGTCTTATCGCATGGCGAAAGCGTGAAAGTGATGGAAGCGCAAAGTTTTGCGGAAGAGATGAAAGAGAGTTATCGGGAGGCGTTGGAGAAGTATTGAAGATGACACGAAATTTATATTTGGCTATAACTATATTTTTTTATACCTTTGCAGCCAAATATAAATTTTATCTTTTATGGCTATTATTGGAAGAAAAACAGAACTGGAAGCGTTAGAACGCTTTATTGCATCAGACAGTGCGGAATTTGTAGCCGTGTTTGGACGGCGCAGAGTGGGTAAAACTTTTCTGATTCGCGAGTTTTTCGGCGACAAATTCACGTTCTACCACACAGGAATGGCGAATACGGGAATGGAGATGCAGTTACACAGTTTCAATGCTTCTTTAAACCATTACGGTACAGTCAGTTACCCGGAGGCTACAACGTGGTTCGATAGTTTTGGACAGTTAAGAAAACTCATACTCCGCAGTCGAAAAAAAGGGAAAAAAGTCGTATTTCTCGACGAGATGCCGTGGATGGATACCCCGCGCTCAGGCTTTCTTACCGCCTTAGAACATTTTTGGAACGGATGGGCTTCGGGACAAAAAGACATATTGCTAATCGTTTGTGGTTCAATAACTTCGTGGATAGTTGATAAAATTCTTAATAACCGCGGCGGACTGCACAATCGCGTAACGCAGCAAATCTATTTACATCCGTTTACACTCTCGGAATGTGAGGCGTATTACAAAAAGAACCATTTCGCAATGTCGCGCCGTGAGATGGTTGAAAACTACATGATTTTCGGTGGAATACCCTATTACCTCAGTCTGATGCAAAAACAACTCAGCATGGCACAAAATGTTGATAACCTTCTTTTTGCGTCAAACACTCCGCTCAAAAACGAATTTCAGAATCTATATGATTCCCTATTCAAAAAAGCGGAAAATCACATCAAAATTGTGGAAGCATTGAGCAGCAAAGCCAAAGGGTTAACGCGCAATGAAATCATCAGCGCTACAAAACTGCCCAACGGCGGCGGTATCAATCGCGTACTCAAAGAGTTGGAACTTTCCGGATTTATTCGCCGTTACAGAGGCTATGGCAAGAAAATCCGGCACAGCCTCTACCAACTTGTTGACTTTTATACGCTTTTTTACTTTAACTTCCTGAAAGACAGCGCATTTAATGACGAGCACTATTGGACAAACTTTATCGAAAACGCACGTCATCGCGCCTGGTCGGGATACGCCTTTGAGCAGGTTTGTTTATCTCACCTGTCTCAAATAAAACAAAAACTCGGCATCTCCGGCGTACTGACAAGCGCCTATTCGTGGATAAGCAACGATAAAAAACACGGCGCACAAATTGACCTGCTCATCGAACGAAACGACAACGTGATAAACCTTTGCGAAATGAAATTTGCAAACGAAAAATTTACAATAGATAAAAGATTGGACGAAAACCTCCGCAACAAACGTGCTGCATTTAAGGAAGAGACAAAAAATCGCAAAGCCGTACACCTGACAATGATAACGACTTATGGTGTAAAACGCAATGCTTATTGGGGTCATATTCAATCAGAAGTAACTGTTAATGACTTATTTACATGAAATTTATAAAATTTATATTTGGCTATAACTCGAAAAAATATATAGTTATAGCCAATTATAATCTGAAAATAATAATGAATAAATCGAGACTTCTCACACTGATTCTTATAATCCACTCATTCTCACTGTTTTCACAGAGGAATGATTCTCTGTCGTATCAAGCGGCGCAGATGCTGATGATGGGCTTTCGGGGAACGGATTTGTCTCAGAATGAACAGATTGTGTCCGACGTCAAGGGACTGAACATCGGAGGCGTGATTTTATTTGAATACGACCTCCCGTCGAAAAGTCGTCCGCGAAATATATCTTCTTCCCAACAACTGCAAAAACTCTGCGCAGACTTGCAACAACTTACTGACAATAAACTATTTGTAGCCATTGACCAGGAAGGCGGGAAAGTGAACAGATTGAAAACAAATTACGGTTTTCCGGCGACTGCTTCGGCGCACTATCTCGGTCAATTGGACGATGCCGATTCCACCCGTTTCTACGCCGACAGGATGGCTAAGACGCTATCCGATTGCGGTATCAATCTCAATTTTTCTCCCTGTATTGATTTGAATATCAACAAAAACTGTCCAATCATTGGAAAGGTCGAGCGTTCTTTTTCCGACAATCCCGACCGGGTGGTCAAACATGCCGAGATTTTTGTGGAAGCGCACCGGACGCACGGAGTTCTAAGTTGCCTCAAACATTTTCCCGGACACGGAAGTTCGAAAGAGGACTCCCACGATGGATTTACCGACATCACAGAAACATGGCAAGAGATTGAACTGCAACCATATAGAATGATGATTGCGTCCGGAATGTGCGACGCGGTGATGTCGTCGCATGTCTTCAACGCCAACTTAGACGCCGACTACCCCGGAACGCTGTCGCAGAAAATCATCACCGCTATGCTGCGCGACAGTCTCGGTTGGGACGGCTGCATCTTTTCCGACGACATGAACATGGGCGCCATTACCAAAAACTTCGGACTGAAAGAATCTATCGCCTTGGCAATCAATGCAGGTGTGGACGTTTTGATTTTTTCCAACAACTCGTCCGAAAGTTACGACCCACTGCTGGCGCAAAAAGCGCTGAACGCCATATTAGAACTTGTGGATGAAAGAGTTATCACGGAAGAGCGGATAGAGGAATCGTACCGGCGGATTATGCAGGCCAAAGGTTTGCTTTGATTTAAAATCTGCGTCTATCTGCTAAATCTGCGTCATCTGCGTGCTAAAGAAAATATCAATTAGCATAGGCACAACAGATTTTATATAAGGCAAGAGATAGGACTGATTCAAATATTCATCTTGCAAAAACTGCATTTCGGGATTGATGTACAGCAAGGCGAAGATGACGAAACTAAGCAACAGCACCATCCGCACTATTCCGAAAATCACGCCCAACAGCCTGTCCAAAATCCCGAACGGCGTGAGATGAATCACTTTCGACAGCAGTTTTCCGAGCAGAAGGATGACAATCGTTACCACCAGCGTCGTCCCGATGACGGCTATTACTTTCAAAACGTGATGGTTCCATTCTACCCACTGTTGAATCATCAAATAACTTGCGTTCCAGAAGAAATAAGCCGCCAGAATTCCTGCCGCCATCGCTATCAATCCCGCCAACTGCATCACAAATCCTTTGGAGAAACCACGGAACGCAGTGATAATCAATAATAAAACTATGACGATGTCGACTATTAACATGATGAGCAAAAATACATAAAAATGTGAATGTGTGCGATATATAATGATAAAAAGATAAAAGCCTGCGGCGATAAAAAGGATAAAAGAGAGGAATTTTAAATTGTCGTTGTTCGTCATTGCGAGCGCAGCGAAACAATCCAGAGTTACAAGTTATGAGTTATTTTTTCAGCACAGAGACACGGAGAACACAGAGTTTCACAGAGAAAGTCTTGTGTCTCAAAGTCTCACATCGCAAATCGCACAATCTCACATCTCACTCCGTTATTCGTAATTTTCGTATCTTTGCCGTCAAAAAGCGATGTTACAAATAGGAGTATTAGGAACAGGTCATTTAGGGAAGATACATTTACGGTGTATCAATTCATTACCAAGTCATTACAAGTTATTAGGTTTTTACGATCCCGACAACGCCAATGCTGAAAAGGTGGTCGCCGAGTTTGGGATACAGGCTTTCGAGAGCATAGATGCGCTCATCGAAGCCGTTGATGTGGTGGACATTGTAACGCCCACCGTCCATCATTTTGACTGCGCCTCCGCCGCCTTGCGGAGAAACAAACACGTCTTCATCGAAAAGCCCGTCGTGGCGACGCCCGACGAGGCGCAACGGCTGATTGCCTTAGCCAAACAGTCGCACGTGAAGATACAAGTCGGTCATGTTGAGCGTTTTAACCCCGCTTACCTCTCCGTACAGCCTTTTTTGGACAATCCGATGTTTATCGAAGGTCATCGGTTGGCGGAGTTCAATCCGCGCGGTTGCGACGTGCCGGTGATTTTGGACTTGATGATACACGACATTGACATCCTGCTCAACGCCGTCAAGTCCGAGATAAAAGCCATCCACGCCAGCGGCATCAACGTGGTGAGCGATACCCACGACATCGCCAACGCCCGCTTAGAGTTTGAAAACGGCGCCGTCGCCAACCTGACCGCCAGCCGTATCTCGATGAAAAACATGCGCAAAATGCGGTTTTTCCAACAAAACGCCTACCTCACCGTGGACTTTCTGAACAAAAAGACCGAAATCATCACCATGCGCGACGCCGTTCCCGACGACGACAACGACCCCTACGCTATGATCTTCGACATGGGCAACGGAAAGACGAAAAAGCGAATCACTTTCCAGAATCCCGAAATAAAGCCCATCAACGCCATCCAAACCGAGTTGGAGACCTTTGCCGACGCCATCGCCAAAAACACCAACCCCGTCGTTACCATCGAAGATGGATGTAAGGCGTTAGAGGTGGCACACCGTATTTTGGAGGCGTGTAATTTTTGCAAAAAAGCAATATAAGCCCTTTCCCTGCGTTCCATTCTTAATAATTACAAGGCATGCAAAAGAAATCTATACTGAAATACGGCATTTATTTTTTCTCCCTCATCTTGTTGATAATGACCGGATGCAACAAGTTTAAAGGAGACCAGGAAGTGCCGGCTTACATACAGATTGACAGCATTACCGTTACTTCCGCATTCGGACTTACCCCCACCGCAAAAATCGTTGACGCCTGGGTTACTGTTGACGGTTGGAATATCGGCGCTTATCAACTGCCGCTCTGCATTCCCGTGTTGAAAAGAGGGGAACACAAAGTTCTGATTCAGGCAGGTATCTTGGCTAACAATCTTTCGTTACGCCGCTACAACTATCCTTTTTACAGCGGCGTGGAGTTTATGGTGAATTTTGTGGAAGACAGCATTATCAACGTTACCCGCAAAGAAGATGGCACCATGCGAACCACCGTCGCCATGCGAGACGCCTACAAATCGCTGCTGCTAAACGAAGATTTTGAGAGAGGAAACAACCACAGTTTCGACACCGCTGCCACATTCGGAAGCGTTCCGTTGCAAATAAAACCACGCCAAACTGTTCCTGTATCCACCCCCGAACGGCTCTACGGAGACCAAATAGGACTTATCCATTTAGAAAAAGGCGACAGTTGCTGCATCTGGAGCAAAGAAGTTTTCAAAAAAGGAACAGAGACAGAACTCCCTTACAATCAACAGATATTTGTCGAAATAGACTATCTTACCAACAACATCTTTGAAGTGGGCATTGTCGCTATTTCAAACAATAGAAAGAATTTTCATTCTGTTGTTACCGTCGGCTCTCAAAGAAACCCCGAATGGAGCAAAATATATGTGGACATCAGTAATGCCGTAACAGCAAAACTTGCCGAAGGAGTCAATGATTTTCAAATATTTATACGCGCCGACTTGGAAAAAGATAACGCTGAAGCCAATATTTATTTAGATAACATCCGATTAGTATTTACACCCCTAAAATAAGATTTTAACAATTTAACGCTATCGATATGAATAAAAAATTACAGGCATTCAAATATGTTTTGTTGGACATCATCGCCGCACTGCTGGCATGGACGGCGTTTTTTTTATTCAAAAAAAGTCAAATTGACCACACGCCGATAGAAGACATCAACACGCTTTTCCACAGCGGTTATTATCTTATCGGCTTGGGCATGTTTCCCGCTTTTTGGATATTTCTTTACACCATGGCAGGCAACTACCGCCGCCCCTACCGCCGCTCACGCCTGTACGAGTTAGGAAATACGATATTAATCGTTACACTCGGCGTTGTTGTTACCGTCTTTACGCTGCTGATGTATCCGCCGGTGGACAATGTCCAGATAGGCTATCGTTTCTTTGTCTCGTTTTGGATTATTCAGTTTTCGCTCACCTATCTGTTCCGCCTTTTACTGACTTACAATACCTTGAGAAAGATACGACAACGGAAAATCGGTTTCCCAACCATTATCGTCGGCGGAAAGCAAAATGCGCTGAACACCTATCAGGAGATGGAAGGATCCATCAGGTCGCCCGGAAACAAGTTTATCGGATTTGTAAATGCACTGGAAAACCACGACTACCCGCTCAGCGAACACTTGGAACATCTCGGCTCCTACATCAACCTGCAACAAATTATCGAAAAACACAAAATCGAAGAGGTCATCATCGCCATCGAACTGAACGAGAGCGATACCGTTGACCGCATCATCAAAGAGATATCCGGCACCCACGTTCATATCAAAGTGATTCCCAACATTCAGGAAATTCTGCTAGGGGCAGTCAAGACCAACTCCATCTGGTCGCCGTTTATCGAAATTGCGCAGGAGCCGCTTCCGGTGTGGCAACGTTTTCTGAAACGCACTATGGACATTGTTTGCAGCCTGATAGCCATCGCCCTGTTAATACCGGCTTATGTCGTTGCTGCTATCGGCGTAAAACGTTCTTCACCGGGTCCCATCATCTATGCACAAATACGAATAGGGAAAAACCGTAAACCTTTTAAAATGTATAAGTTCCGCTCGATGTACGTGGACGCCGAAAAAGACGGAAAACCGCAACTCTCCTCCAAAGAAGACCCGCGCATTACGCCTTTCGGACGCTCGATGCGGAAAGTGCGCTTAGATGAAATACCGCAGTTTTTCTGCGTCCTGAAAGGCGACATGTCGTTAGTAGGTCCCCGCCCCGAACGCAAATACTACATTGACAAAATCGAAAAACAAGCCCCCGAATACCGCCTGCTGCTCAACATCAAACCCGGCATCACCTCGTGGGGACAGGTCAAGTTCGGCTACGCCGAAAACGTAACGCAAATGATACAACGCCTGAAATACGACCTGCTCTATTTGGAAAACATGTCCATCGTAACCGATATTAAAATATTGATTTACACGGCGTTGATTGTGCTGCAAGGACGGGGGAAGTAACTTTTATCACCCCAAAAACATAGCGGTATGAACGGCAATAATTTTGTCATCGAAATATTGAGTTTCTTTGTCGTTTGATAGTAGAAACGCTTTTTTTATCAAAATTGAACATTTTTTCCATAAATTTTGTACACCCTACCCTGCGGGACTTTTTTCCCTGCGGGAAATCGCAAAAATATCAATGTGAAACTAAAATAAACTGCTGACAATCATGTATTTATATGAATCATTGATTATTAGTAATTTGAGAAAGAGTGAGGGAAAATAGGGAAATTTTAATGCGTTTGCCCTGAACGCAGTTATTCCGTTATTCAAAAATTCCGTACCTTTGCAACGTTAAAATACAAACTATGAATTTTAAACATTTTATTCTATGTGTGATTACTTGTATGATCGCAATTAATTTGGGCTTTTCGCAGTCTCGTTTTTCCAAAGCGCAATTAGACGCAGATTTAGACACGCTTTATTCGGTTATTCGTGATGTGCACCCGGATATGTTTGCAGTGATGCCAAAAGAAAAGTTTGAGAAAGAATTTGAAATAATAAAAGAAAATCTGAAAGATTCTATGACCGAATTTGACTTTTTTGTACAAGTAGCGCCGCTTATTCACGACTTGGAAGACGGACATACATCTTTAAGACCACCTCATTTTTTTTGGTCGCCGGTCGAAACTGATATGGTTTATGAGGCGTTTCCTTTCAAATTGTCCATGAATCCGAAAGATACATCAATCATTGTGTTGAAAGATTTTTCAGGTGTTGACCCCATTATTCCCGAAGGTAGCCGCATTACAAGAATCAATGATTATACGGGTAAAGAGGTGATAACTACGTATGTAAAATACATAAGTGGGGAAAAATTTACTTTTAGAATAGTTGCGTTAAACAACTATCTCCCAATATTGCTACCTGTAATACTGCCGGTAATTTGTCAAAATACGGTACTCACTGTAAATTACGTTGTGGACGGCATTAGCCATTCAAAAACGGTCGAAACGATTCCTGTCAGTGATATTAAAGAAAGTTTTATTTCCGACGAAGACACTGATTCTGTTGAAGATATGCCAAATTATAGCCTCAAAATAAACGATGAGCATAACACGGCGATTGTGCGATTTGACTCTTTTGACCTCAATGATTACGTGCCTGTTTTTTTAGATTCAACTTTCAGTCTCATTAAGGAAAAGAACATCAAAAGCCTGATTATTGATTTACGTTATAACGGTGGCGGCAATTCGAGAGTGGGAGATGAGTTTTTTCAATATATTTCTGCTGTGCCATTTGAACAATTTGGCAAAACGTATGTAAAAATAAGTAATGTACTCAAAAAATGGTATCCTGAAGAATATGGCGACAAAGAAGTATCAACCATTTTTGTGGATGACGATGACGAACTAACTCCTTTACGTGAAAATCCTTTGCGTTTCAATGGGAAAACATATCTCTTAACAAGCGCCAATACATTTTCATCTGCGACTGACTTTGCCTGGGCATTTCAATATTTTAAAATGGGAACCATCATTGGCGAGGAAACCGGTGGCTTGATAGTATGTTTCGGCGATATGATGGGATTTAATCTGCCCAATACAAATCTTGATTACGGAGTTTCTTATAAAAAGTTCTACGGTTACGGAGCCGACGACGAAGATACTCACGGCGTAATTCCCGAAATTGAAACGCCCGCTGAGCAAGCGATGGAAAAAGCTTTGGAAGTGATTAAAAATTCGGAATAATCAGGATAAATTGTACCTTTGCAAAAAAATTAATATATCATGCGCTCAATCTGTTTATATTTTCAAGTACACCAGCCATTTAGATTAAGGACGTATCGCTTTTTCGAAATGGGCGAAGACCATTATTATTACGATGATTACCAAAACCGTCATCAAATTCAGGAATTGGCGAAGAAGTGCTATCTGCCTGCTAATCAACTGATGATGGATTTGATAGAACGTCATGGCGACAAATTCCGGGTCAGTTTTTCCATTTCCGGAACGGCGTTGGAACTGTTCGAACGCTACGCTCCCGAAGTCATCGAGAGTTTTCAAAAGTTGGTGAAAACCAAGAATGTAGAGATTGTTGCCGAGCCGTATTCCCACTCTTTGGCAGGACTGCACGACAAGGATGAGTTTGTACGCCAAATAAAACTTCATACCGATCGTATGAAACAGTTGTTCGGCGTAGAGCCTAAAACGTTGGGAAACACAGAGTTGCTCTATTCCGATGACTTGGGCGCCGATGTAGCCGAGTTGGGATTCTCGGCGATGCTCACCGAAGGCGCAAAACACGTCATGGGATGGAGAAGTCCTAACTTCCTCTATTGCAACGCTATAAATCCGAAACTCAACGTCCTTGTCCGAAATTTTCCTTTGAGCGAGGACTTGGAGTTGCGCTTTGGCGACCAGCAGTGGGAACACTGGCATCTGACAGCCGAGAAATTTACCGGATGGCTGAAAGAGATAGATGAAGATCAACCCGTTGTAAATCTTTTCCTCCCATACGAAGTCTTGGGCGAATACCAACGCGCCGAAACAGGAATCTTCGACTTTCTACGAGCGCTGCCCGAACAGATATTCAAAGATACCGACTTCGTCTTTAACACACCGCAACAGATTGTCAATCAGTTGCAACCGACATCGGAAATAGACGCGCCCTACCCAATTTCGTGGTTCGACGAAGAACGGGACATCACCTCGTGGATGAGCAACGAGATGCAAAGCGAAGCGCTGACAAAACTCTACCAGGCAGCGCCATTAATCGAAAAATGCCCCGACGAAAGCGTCAAAGAGGACTGGCTGCGCCTGCAATCCGCCGACCACTTTTTCTACATGAGCACCAAATGGTTCTCCGGCATCAGCAACGTCCGCCTCCAAAAAAACTACTACGCAAGCCCCTACGAAGCATTCATTAACTACATGAATATTCTGTCGGACTTACTGATTCGAGTGAGCCACGAATAGCCAATATCTCACGGTATTACAGTCTTACGGTCTTACGGTCTTACAGTCTTGCACCTCACGGCTTCTTCTTCACCAACCACAACATCGTACCCGGTTGAAGCCTCGAAGCAGGTGTAATCCGGTTTTTGGAGCAGAGCGCTTTGGTGGTCATCCCCGTTTTTTGCGCTACGTCTAAGAGCGATTCGCCCGGCTGCACGAAATAGTGCGTTACCACGCCTTTTTTCTTCTTTTTCTCTAAATAGACCATCTCTCCGACTTTCAGAGATTGCTTTTTGGTTTTTTCGTTATATTTAGCGAGTTGGTTGGGGCGAATGTCAAAATCCCGTGCTATACGGCGGTAGGTGTCATTTTTGCTTGCATAGACAAATTTCAGTCCGTTGTTTTCGTAAACCTCTCGTTTAGATGATGTTGTCATTATTTTTCGAGGTTCGGGCAACGCTGTTTTCGGAGTAAAAGACGTGGGCGTGGACGTGGGCGTAGCCTTAGCAATTTGTGGTTCAACGGTGTATGTCTTATCCAATCCCATCTTGTCATATTTGGTAAGGTTTTCTTCCTCGATAATTTTAATAAGCAGTTGGGCATACTGTGGATTGGTGGCGTAGCCGGCGCTTTTCAGTCCGTGCGCCCATGCTTTGTAGTCGGTGATTTTGAGCGTAAAAAGGGAACTATAGCGATCTCTGGTCGTCAGGAAGAGCGAATGGTCATGGTAGGAGCCGCCGGCGTCGGCATAGACGCGGAAACATTCGTTTTTTTCGTCGTCGTCGTAATAAAAACGTTCCCCCGTCCACTCCTTATGGCACTTGATGCCGAAGTGATTGTTCGCTTCGGTAGCCAAGGCGCTCCCGCCGCACCCCGACTCCAGAATCCCCTGCGCCAAGGTGATGCTCGCCGGTATCTTATACTCGCGCATCTCCCTGATAGCGATGTCTTTGTATAACTCGATATACTCATTCCTGCTCATTTTACGCTGCCCGTAGGCGGAAAACAATAGAGCGAATGTACATAAGAGAAAAAAACATCTTGTGTACCATCTTAATAATAAGGTTCTTTCCATCTCTGTGAAACTCTGTGGCTCTCTGTGTCTCTGTGCTGAAGAAGACTTCTCTCTAAAAATACAAATCTCTCTCTCCATCGTGAATACGTTTTATACGGTTTCGGAGTTCTGCGACGAATGTCGGGTTGTCCATATCTTTTATATTTTGCTCTATGTTTTCCCAGCCGGCTTGGCGGGTATGTTCGGGTGCGTAGTCTTTCAAATATTCGGCGAAGGTGAGGATGGCGTTGGGGGTGCAGAAGCGTTTGATGAAGCCCGGCACCGAAAATTCCATAAAATGTTCCCCCGTGCGTCCTTTGCGGTAGCAGGCGGTGCAGAATGACGGCAGATAATGGTCGGCGACGAGTTCGTCCACGATTTCGTTGAGCGAGCGTGAATCGTTGATTTTGAACTGTTCCCGATTCAGATCTTGTTCTTCGTTGAGCGATTGCGAATAACTGCCGAGTTCCAATTTTGTCCCGCCGTCAATCTGGCTTACGCCATACTCCATCACTTCGCGGCGCAACGCAGGATTTTCGCGTGCCGTCAAAATCAATCCGGTATAAGGCACTGCCAACCGCAAGATGGCTATCAAGCGGGCAAAGTCGTCATCTGTTACAATATATTGCGTTCCAATATTTTCCATCACCGCAGCCTGAATACGGGGAAAAGAGATGGTGTGCGGTCCCACGTGATAGCACGCTTCGAGATGGTTGGCGTGGCGCACCATTCCCATCACTTCAAAGCGCCAGTCGTACAATCCGAACAGAGCGCCGATGCCCACATCGTCAATGCCTGCCTCCTGAGCGCGGTCTAAGGCGGTCAGGCGCCAGTCGTAATTGCGTTTTTTCCCGCCCAAGTGATACCAATTGTACGCTTCGGGATGGTAGGTCTCCTGAAAAACCTGATAAGTCCCGATTTTCGCATCTTTCACCACCCGGAATCCTTCAATATCCAAAGGCGCGGCGTTGATGTTGACGCGCCGTATCTCGCCATTTCCTTTTTTGACGCCGTAGGCTATTTTCACCGTGTGTGCGATGTATTCCGGTCCGTATTTCGGATGTTCGCCATAGACTAAGATGAGCCGTTTCTGTCCGTTGTCCTCTAAGGCTTCTATCTCGTTGACAATCTCGTCGTCGCTCAAAGTTTTCCGCACGGCGGTTTTATTGCTGACCCGAAAACCGCAGTATTGGCAGTTGTTAGTGCATTCATTACCAATGTAAAGCGGGGCAAAAAGCACGATACGGTTGCCGTAAACGCGCCGTTTCAGATCGCGGGCGCCCTGTTTGATTTCTGCTATCAGTTCGGGAGTGTCGGCGTTGATTAAAGCGGCGGTCTCTTTCAGCGTAAGGCGCTCTTTAGCAAGCGATTTCGCTATAATATCACGTATCAACAACGTCTCCGGACGGACGGTGTTACAAAGATGAGACCAGATCTCGTCGGCATTAATAAATGGCGTCATCCGTTTGTCGGGAATGGCGCAGATTTCAGGTTTAAATATCATGGTCGTATATTTTTTTACTCAATTTCACACTTACAGCCTCCATTTTTCCGCCCAATGGCGGATTTTTCTTCCTTATACTCACTTCTACCGACAGGACAGGATATTCCGCCATCACCGCATCAAGGATACGACGGGCAACATGTTCGAGCAGTTTCGATTTTGTCATCATCTGTTGCTTTACGGTCAAATAAACCGATTGGTAGTTGATGGTATCTTCCAGATTATCAGATAATTCCGCTTTTGAAGTATCGGCTTCAAGGCTGAGATTTACCTCAAACCACGTGCCTATCTGCTGTTCCTCTTTGAAACAGCCGTGATAGGCGTAAAACTCCATGTTTTCTATTGATATGGTTGACATCTGTATAAATTTTACCGATAAATTCTTGCCCGATTCAGCGCATCGCGATACTTCCGTGCATTGATATTGTGCTTTGCCAACGAAGCCTCGAAGACGTGATAACCCGACATGTCATCTTTGGCGCAAAAGTAATAATAATTATGACGTTCGTAGTTCAAAACCGCATCTATGGAGGATATTTCCGCCATGCAGATTGGACCGGGCGGCAATCCCGTATATTTGTATGTGTTATAGGGCGATTCTATCTCTTTGTGCGTATCCAAAACGCGCCGGATGGTGAAGTCGCCCAACGCAAATTTCAACGTCGGGTCAGCCTGCAACAGCCAGTTCGACTTTAGTCGGTTGACGTAAACACCCGCAACACGCGGCTTCTCATCATTTTTATTGGTCTCCTCCTGAACGATAGATGCCAATGTAACTACTTCATCCACAGTCATTTTCATCTCTTTGGCTTGGTCGGAACGTTTGCCCGTCCAAAAAGCGTCGTACTCCTTTTTCATACGGGCGATAAAATTTTCCGGCGTGGTGTTCCAATATATTAAATAGGTATTGGGGATAAAAAGCGACATCGCCGTTTCGGGAGTTTTTTGGTATTGTTTCAAAAAGTTGGCGTCGTTGAGCAAGTCAATGAGTTCGATGGAGTCAAAATCAAACTTCTCCGCCATGCGTCCGGCAAACTGTTCTTTTGTCCGGATGTTATTGAATGTCAATTTAATGGGCGCTTGTTTTCCGGAGCGCAGCAAGTTGACAAGTTCGTTGTTGCTCATATTAGGAACAATCTCGTACCGTCCCGATTTGACGCCGGACGACAGCCCTTTCCGTTGCGCCACCCATTCAAAAGCACTCTTATCGGCAACGAGATTATTGACATAAAGCGAATCTTTCAACGCCGAAAAACCGCCCGTATCCGCAACATAGAGATAAAACGGCTCGCCGCCACCCACCAGCACATTCGGCTCAAAGATCCGCCGATACACCGCATTGGCAATAACCCCAACCACCACAATAACACATAAAACAGTGACTATCAGTATTGTAATGAGTTTTCTTTTTTTCATTCCAAATGATAATTATTAATAGGGCAAAGGTACGATTTTATTTATAATAGCCACGAATTAGTTATTGAGCGTAGCTGAAATAGACGAATGAACGCGAAATTCATTAGCGCCCTCCCCCGAAGATAAAAAACCAAAAGCCCATCCGGCGAGGATGAGCCTTTGTCTGAACCGTGATTTTAGTATGATTAATAAGATGAACAGGATTAATTTTGGCAATCTTGAAAATCTTACTAACATCACAGTTCAGACTTCACCACCTTCCGCGTTACCACGCCGTTATCCGTCTGTATTCGGAGGAAATAGATGCCGGTTGGCAAATGGAAAATGTCCATTTCGATGTGCGATGTGCGATTGGCGATGTGCGATTGTAGAGACGTTGCGCGCAACATCTCTACGTGTACGGTGCGCCCCATTACATCGAAGATTGCAATGTCGCATGTCGCACATCGCATATCGGATATCCACAACTCTCCCGTCGTCGGATTGGGATACAGGATTATATTACTTTCCGTTTACCACGCCGTTACGCCCGTTGTGCGTTCAACATTTTATCACTTTTTATTAAAACGGCGACCATTTATTGTTATCGTATTTTCGGTGCGGGAAAAATCACAAACTCGAATTGCCCCATCAGATAATATAAATTCAATCTTATCATCAGTTATTGAATATTTTCCATTTGAGATAATATAGTAGTAGTCGTGCCCCCCCCCGATTATCTTTAACAATTTTTGCTTTTTCCATTTCCTCATGGGTATAACAATAAATATGATTATTGATTATTGCAAATTGTTTCAGAGTAAACGATTTTCCTGAAAACGTAAAGGATGTCGGATATTCTGGAGAATTTTGATATTCGGCATTCCATGTACCGGAAATTCCTCCACCGCCACAACTTGTGAGCGAGACTACAAATACAATCAATAAAAGTGCGTTTATTAAAAAGTTTCCCCTACTCATCAGGCTTTTCGGACTCGCCCCGTTTTTTTGAATGGTCTCTGATTCCATTGCCCTGCTATTATCGGCACCGGCTACGATTTCATAAAAATGCAAATGTTTACTCATAAAAAAAATACTTTTTAAAATTTATTATTAAATTAGTTATCAATATGTTACTTTATCTTCATCTCTCAAAAACAAACAATAAAAAAAAGCGCGATACTTAAAATATCCGCTCCTTTAGGTGTTTGACGTGACCTTGTATTGCTAATAAGTTAAGTTCACGCCAAAAGACATGAACATTAAACTTATCTTTCAATACTTTAAATTGTCAAACTTCAAAGGAAAAAAACAAAAGCTCAATGCTTTTCTATTATGTGCTTCTCTGCACGTTATTACTTTATGTCATGATGTTAAAAATTTTCGTTTTATAATTAGGGTGCGAAGGTACGATTTTTTTTGGTTGGGGGAGAAAATTTTTTAGATCTTTACGCTATCCAAAGTTTTAAATCGGGGATCACGTAGGATATTTGAACAAAGTCATTGTCATTATGAAACAGCAAAAGGTTGTTATCTATCAAAATCATCTTCTAATTGCGCATTAATTTATAATCGTAATCATCGCTAAAACTGATTTTTCCTTTCAGGTCTTTCAATGATTTTTTGTTTCTATACACAATAAAATCCGTTAAAATTCTATCGGATAGCGAAACTATTTTGTGGGTTGCCATTCTTCTTTCTTTTTCTATTGTCGCTGCCATACTGCTATAAATTTTAAATCATTGCATGATGTTAAAAATTTTCGTTTTATAATTAGGGGGCGAAGGTACGATTTTTTTTGATTGGGGAAGAAAATAATTGCTAATCAAATCGAAATGGATTAATAATTTTCAACTTCCCTTCAATGGATTGATTGTGTTGCATGTCTTCGGAATACAGACATTTACAGTCGGAAAGAATGGCAGAAGCCAAAACCAAACAGTCATAATATGTGTAACCATATCTGCTATTCAGTGAAAGGGCATTTTGAATAGTAGTCATATCAATATAGCAGAGTTCGCAATGTTCTGTTATTTCTCTGAGTGATTGTAGTATCTCGCTTGAGGACATTCCCAATTTCCGCAAACAGACAGCACAAAACTCGTTCAGCACTTGTGTACTTGTAACACAACAAAACCTGTCAAAAATGCTGAGGGCAATGGATTGTTTTTCCGGTTCATCTTCCGAATACAGATAAACAAAAACATTCGTATCAATAAAAACGCTATCGTTCATGTATTTCCTCTCTGTTGAAAGTGAAACCTCTTGTTTTTAAACGCATTGCAGTAAATTTATTTTCGCGAGGTTCGGAAAATTTCTTCACCGAATCAGCCAACAAAATAACCCTTACATTGGATAATTGTTTATCAAACAACTGCTCAGGAATATGTATCAGTCCATCACGTACAACTGTATTAAACTCGTATGCTTGCATGATGTTAAAAATTTTCGTTTTATAATTAGGGTGCGAAGGTACGATTTTTTTTGATTGGGGAGAAAAATCAGATATTAATATCGTTTATACAATCTACCAAAAGTTTACAATTTCTGATTTTTTCAACTGCTTTGATTGAATAATTCACATCATCTTCGGTTACTTCGTATTTATGCGGATAACGAATATCGGTTGCGAACTTGTTTAAAAAGCCGCATTCGGTGATTATATTTTCAAACATTTTGTCTTTTTCAGCGCAAAGATTATTCAAAAAAAGTAGATTGTGAGTTTTTTGAGGCTCCAAGTCATGATAAACCAAATAACCCTTCAAATATTTTTCTACCGCTTGTGCACAATGGTAACAAATAATTTCGCAATGTTTGTGCGCGGCATTATTCAATATTTTTGCCGAATCCAAATCGCTGTCTGCTATTGTCATCCATTCTCTTGCTTCTTCATTGTTCATATAAAATCCTCCCTTTCTGGTGAATTGTTTTTTCAAATCTTCTATTAACTTTTCGGATGTTAAAATTATTTTCTGTTGACAATAATAAATCTACAAAAAATATTTTTTTATAACTTAAATCCACCATTATTTTTGCATATAAGTGCGAGAAATTTGTTGTGTCGTCCGGTGTTACCACGTAAATATCAATATCGCTTTCTGCGTTTGGATCTCCGTAGGCATGAGACCCAAACAGATAGATAGATCTTGCCGACACGAATTTTAGCACCGACTCCTTAATCGCGTTTAATATTTCTGCAATGTTTACCACAATATTCTACTTTTAATTTGTGTGCAAAGGTACAAAATTTTCCAACATAAAAACCAAAAGCCCATCCGGGGAGGATGAGCTTTTGTAAAAAAAACATTAACCAAAACAATCCACTATGAGAAACTTAACATGAGAAAAGATTCTGAACACGCCGCTTGTGGATGAAAAGCGCGGCGTATGGGGATTTGGCGGCAACCTACTTTCCCACATGACTGCAGTATCATCGGCGCGGGTGGGCTTAACTTCTCTGTTCGGAATGGGAAGAGGTGAACACCACCGCAATAACCACCATAAATTTCTTTATTAACAACAGGTGAGAAAGAGATACGGGTAATGGGTATTAAAAAGCCATATTGAGCGTTAAGTTTACGGGTAATTAGTACTACTCGGCTTTGACATTACTGCCTTTACACCTGTAGCCTATCAACGTCCTGATCTGGAACGTCCCTTAAAAGAAATCTCATCTTGTGGCCAGTTTCGCGCTTAGATGCTTTCAGCGCTTATCTGAACCGAACATAGCTACCCGGCGGTGCGGCTGGCGCCACAACCGGTACACTAGAGGTTCGTCCAACTCGGTCCTCTCGTACTAAAGTCAGACCCACTCAAATTTCTAACGCCCGCATTAGATAGAGACCGAACTGTCTCGCGACGTTCTGAACCCAGCTCGCGTGCCACTTTAATCGGCGAACAGCCGAACCCTTGGGACCTTCTCCAGCCCCAGGATGTGACGAGCCGACATCGAGGTGCCAAACCACTCCGTCGATATGAGCTCTTGGGAGTGATCAGCCTGTTATCCCCGGAGTACCTTTTATCCTTTGAGCGATGGCCTTTCCATACAGAACCACCGGATCACTATATCCTAGTTTCCTACCTGCTCGACTTGTTTGTCTCACAGTCAAGCACCCTTTTGCTATTGCACTCTACGCACGGTTACCAACCGGGCTGAGGGTACCTTTGAAAGCCTCCGTTACGCTTTTGGAGGCGACCACCCCAGTCAAACTACCCACCAAGCACTGTCCTCTGTATTAAAGAGTTAGATTTCAAATAAACAAAGGGTGGTATTTCAACGTTGACTCCACGAAAGCTAGCGCCTCCGATTCGCAGTCTCCCACCTATCCTACACATCGTGTATCCAAAATCAATACTAAGCTGTAGTGAAGGTTCACGGGGTCTTTCCGTCCCGTTGCGGGTAAGCGGCATCTTCACCGCTACTACAATTTCACCGAGCTCATGGCCGAGACAGTGTCCAGATCGTTACACCATTCGTGCAGGTCGGAACTTACCCGACAAGGAATTTCGCTACCTTAGGACCGTTATAGTTACGGCCGCCGTTTACTGGGGCTTCAATTCAATGCTT